>JAKOSN010000055.1 GCA_029777335.1 Planctomycetota bacterium | reverse complement strand
TGCAGGTGTTCCCCGTCGAACTGCTCAAGGATTCGCTTACCGCCGTGGTGATCTCCAACACGCCGGGGACGTATCGGCTGATTGCCTGGACGGCCAAGGGCGACGTGCCGAGTGATCCCGCGATCTGTGTGATCACGATCGGCACTCCAACACCACCTGTTCCCCCGGTGCCCCCAGTGCCTCCGGTGCCACCTGATCCACCAGCGCCCGCAGCGGGAAAGCGGGTACTGATAATCTACGAAACAGCGGACGCGCCCAAGCTCCCCGAGGCGCAGCAACAGATCCTGTTTGGCAAGGCTCCCCGCGACTATCTCAATTCCCACTGCGACCCCGATGGCAACGTCAAGGCGTGGCGGATCTGGGACAAGGACGTGGACGCCCGCAACGAGAGCAAGGCTTGGCAGGACGCCCTCAAACGGCCCAGGACGAGCGTTCCCTGGATGATCGTCTCCAACGGCACCACAGGGTGGGAAGGACCACTTCCTGCCTCTGTTGATGAGGCGATGAAGATCTGGAAGAAATACCTGGGAGACTGAGCGTGATCAGCACAACGTCCGAACTGCGGCAGAAGATCGTGGCCGGCCTGGATGCGATCCTCCAGGCGCCCTGGCTGGTGGCTCGGTTTATCTCCGACGATCAGCGGAAACTGTGCCAGGCGCAGCGGAGGTTTTGGTTGGAGGCCGACGAGGCCGTACTCGCCAAACTGCTCCAGATGGTTCACGCCGAAGAGATCATGCAGACGACCCATAAGCCCCTGGGAGGGTTAGAAGAGTGGCTCAGGTACACATCCACGATCTGAACTGGCAGCAATACGTCACTGATCCCGTGGTAGATGGGGTGGTGCGTCGGCGTGGGTTGGTGCCACGCAACTACGGCACGCATCCGGTGTGTTACTCTCCAGTGTCCCGCGCTTTTGAGATGGATCTGATCGCTCAATCAGAGTGGAGTCAGCGATGCGCGGACATGAAGCGGTCGCTGAGCCGAATTCAGGATTTGCGCGGCACAATCAAGAGCCGGGATCAGAATGGCAAGGGGTATTGTTGGCAGCACTCTGGGGGCACCGCTCTCGTCTGCACCCGTTTCCTGGCCGGTGAGCCGTATGTGGATATCAGCCCCTACATGGGTGCTTGCATCCAAAAAAACTACCAGGACGAGGGTGGCTGGGGCGCGCAGGGCGTGGACTGGATTTGCCAGAACGGACTGCCAGATTCCCAGTTCTGGCCGCAACAGTCGATGAGCCGCAGCAACGATACCCCGGAGATGCGTACCAACGCCAAGCTGCACCGTTTCACCGAGGGTTTCTGGGATCTCTCAGCGGCCCAGTATGACCGCAATCTCACCTGGAATCAGGTGGCGACGTGCCTGTTGTGTCGAATCCCCGTGGTGACGGATTACAACTGGTGGTCGCACTCCGTATGCGCTATTGAACTGATCGACGGCGCCAGCGAGTGGGGCCAGACGCGCGACGAGGTCAGCGGCAAGCTACTCGACCTGCGCACGTTCAACCGCGTCTGGGGAATGGACGACCCTGTCACTGCTGGGTTTGGTGTCCTGATCTGGAATTCGTGGGGGGACAGTTGGAGCGACCGGGGCATGGGCCCGATCAGCGGCTCCAAGGCAGTCCCCGATGGCTCTGTGGCTCCTCGTGTCTCAACCCCAAGTGTGAATTAAGGAGGTGTCCGATGACCGATGAATTGAAGGCCGAACTGACCGCGCTCAAGATCGACTGGCAGCGGCTGCTCGACCTGGCCCAGAAGCTCCCTGCCGTGCTGGTGATCCTCCAGCAGTTGGTCCAGATTTTCGCCAACCCCACTCCCCCTGTGCCGGTGCAGGCCAAGGGGCCGGATGGCTGTTGCGATCACAAGGCGTGCTGTCTGGCTGTGCTCCAATCGGCTCTGTGTACGGCGCAGCTGGCGGCACAGCATTACGACGAGTGCTGCAAGGAGTGCTAATCCATGCGTGCGATCGTGATCCTGCTGGCCTGCTCCAGCGTGGCCTATGGGGCGGGGCGACTGGCCCAGGCACCCCCGGTACGAGTCTTCAAACCGGCACAGGCGCCGTTGGTGAAGGAGTTCAAGAAGACTCCCACCAAACCAGCCAAGGAAGCAGAGCAATGCGATTGTTCGCCGGCCTGTACCTGTGGGTGTCAAGATGGTTTGCCTTGCCGTTGTGGCAGGCCCGCGACGAGTGAGAACAGCCACCAGTCGCGGTATACCCCTCCACCCTCGTACTCCTTCCCGCTGGTCGGGGGTGGGATACGAGGGGGAGGCTGTAGCTCTTGAGGACGATAACCCCTCCTCCCGTGTGGAGGTCTGCGTAGGCAGTGTGAGAGGAGAGGACCACACTGTTTAGGGGATGGGTGGTCTGGGGTTCTGCCCATCCCCGTTTATACCAGGTAGGAAATTCCCTCTGAGAGAAAGAGGGGTGTAACCAGTGGGCAAGGTTACCCAGGGGCGTACCTGATACCTCTTCTCCAGGGGGAATTATGGCGAGAACTACCATCACCGCTGTCAAGGAGTTGCTCTCCTCCTGCTATGACGGTTCCAGCGCCCTGACCCCTTACATTGACTCAGCCACAGCAGTGGTCAGTCGCGTTGCTACCTGTGCAACCACCAAGGGCAAAACACTGACAACCGTTGAATTGGAGTTGATCGAGCGCTGGCTTGCTGCCCACTTCTACACCAAGATGGATCCGGTGTATGCCCAGAAGCGGGATAGTGCGGGAAATGGCTCCCTGGCCATGGCTCACTTTGTTAGGGATCCCAAGGAGCCTGAGCCTTTCCTCAACGGTGCCATGAACCTGGATTACTCAGGATGCCTGACAGCAATCATCAAGCGGCAAACGGCACGGGTGGTATGGATGGGCAAGCC
>JAKOSN010000054.1 GCA_029777335.1 Planctomycetota bacterium | reverse complement strand
GTGTTCTTGCTGGGTCGCCAGATTACCTCGGGACCGTCGCTGGTGGAAGCACTCGGCGTGAGCAGCACCGTGCTGGTACTCCTCTTCGTGCTCGATCTGATGCGCGGCCGCCTCAAAAGCATCCTCGACAAACATTTTCGGCGTGAGAAAAATCAGCTCGAACAGACGCTGCAAAAGATCAGTCAGGCGATCTCACAACTCGTTGATCCACCCACCCTGGCACGTCGCCTCCTGCAGACCTCGGTGGATCTGCTCGGCATCGAGCGCGGTTCGGTCTATTTGCGCGTGGGAGAACCGCCGCTCTATCAGTTGACCGCCTCCTGGGGTGCAGCGCCCGCTCTGAGCGAACTGTCACCCGGCTGTCCTCTGATCGAGGGGTTGCTGGAACGAGGCGCCTTGCAGGTCCGCCCCACACGCCACGGCGCCATCGCCGGCGAGGTCAGCCCCACCTTGCGGCAGCTGGCTTTCCTGGGCGGGGAACTGGCTCAACCGCTCATTCACGAGGGGCGTTTGCTCGCGCTGCTCATTCTCGGCCCGAAAAAGGAAGGGAATTACACCGAGGAAGACCTCAATCTGCTGGCCGCCTTTGCCCAGGTGACGGCCCTGGCCCTTTTGAGCAGCGAAGGCGGGCGAACCATCGAGGGACTGCACCGCGAGTTGCAGGCCAAGGTCGAGAAGATCGCCGAGCAACAGCGCCGCATCATCGCGCTGCAAACCCAGCTCACCATGCGGCAGCGTGCTCCCGAACAAAATGTCGCCACGCCCCCAGAAACTTCCGCCGAGTCCGACCCCACCCCGCCCGAGAGCGGCCGCGAATCGACCGCCTGGATTGTCGGCTCCAGCCCTGCCGTGCGTCAGCTGCTCGATCTGATCCGCAAGGTTGCCAGCAGCCCCTCGGCCGTGCTCCTGCGGGGCGAAAGCGGCACCGGGAAGGAATTGCTGGCGCGCGCGTTGCACGAGATGAGCCCCCGTGCCTCGCGGCCCTTCGTCAAGGTTCACTGTGCCGCCCTCTCCCCCACCTTGCTCGAAAGCGAACTCTTTGGCCACGTCAAGGGAGCGTTTACCGGGGCCGTGCGCGATCGCCCCGGCCGCTTCGAACTGGCCAATGGGGGCAGCCTTTTCCTCGACGAGATTGGCGATATTTCTCTCGATGTCCAGACCAAGCTGTTGCGCGTGTTGCAGGAGATGGTCTTCGAGCGTGTTGGCAGCAGTGAGCCGATCGAGGTCGATGTGCGCATCATTGCGGCGACGCATCAGAATCTCGAAGAATTGATTCGCCGGGGACAGTTCCGGGAAGATCTCTTTTATCGCCTGAACGTTCTCCCCATCGATGTGCCACCCCTGCGTGATCGCTGCGAGGACATCGCCGAGCTGGTTCAGCATTTTCTGCGCATCTATGGTCAGCGCGCGGGGAAACCCAATTTGCAGATTGATGACGATACCCTGTCCCTGTTGAAATCCTTTAGCTGGCCGGGCAACATTCGTCAGCTGGAGAATGTCATCGAGCGCGCGGTGGTGATCTCGGAAGGACCAACCTTGACCATCGCCGAGTTGCCCGAGGAAGTGGTGCAAGGGTTCCTCTCTGGCGAGGACAATGAACCGGTGCTTCTGGGCGTGCATGCCGAACGCGCCGAACGCGAACGACGGGAACGGGAACAACTGGTGCGCGCCCTGGCGGCAACCAACGGCAACAAAGCCGAGGCGGCACGTACTCTGGGATTGGCGCGCAGCACTCTCGTCAGTCGGCTGAAAAAGTACGGGTTGAGTTAATCACGGCGTCTGGCTGGTGCGCGCCACCACCAGTTCCCCTTTCCGAATCCCCTTCAATCCTCGCAGTTTCGAGGCGATCTCGCGCAGCACTCCGGCCTTGCCACGGAGAAAGATCACCTCCATGCAGTGCGCATGATCGAGATGGACATGGCTGCTGGCGACCACGACATCGGTGTGTTCGTGCTGCAACTCGAGCAACCGCTCGGACAGCTGGGTGCGATGATGGTCGTAAACCAGCGTGAGCGTGGCGGCCACATCCTCCGCATCGGCCTCCCACGCCTGAGCGGTCAGCGTCTCCCGCAACAGCTGTCGGATCGCTTCACTGCGCGTGGCAAAGTGATGGGCCTGACAGTAGCGGTCGAACTCCGCGAGTAAATCACTTTCGAGCGAAACACTAAAACGCACCAGATCCGCCACGGCTTGCTCTCCCTCTCCGGGCTGGTCGACCCGCTTTGCACACCGCGCCATTCGCCCGCGGCGAGTTTCATCGTTTTTTCTTCATCCACCCCTGGTCACCACGATACCCAGCTGTATTACTAAATGTAGAAACGTAATACCGACCCAGGGACTCGCCCTGCGAGCGTTGCCCACGGAGGTAACCATGTCCAGACGCACCGGCTTCACCCTGATCGAGTTGCTGGTGGTGATTGCCATCATCGGCATATTGATTGGGCTGCTCCTCCCGGCGGTCCAGAAAGTTCGGGCTGCTGCGCACCGCATGGAGTGTCAGTCGAACTTGAAGCAAATCGGCCTGGCGGTGCACCAGTATTACAATACGTATAACGGCCAGTTTTTTTTGCATCATCCTTTCGATGCCGATGTGATCGCCAACACCGGCCACGCCAACTCGTTCGCCGAGATCTACTGGGAAGACAAGTTGATGCCCTTCATTGGGGGCAGCCAGGAGGCCAATGAGAACCTGGCGCGCCAGGGGATTATTGTCGCCAGCGAAAAGATCTACCGTTGCCCGACCGATCCCTCGTTGCGTCTCCCCTTTGTGGACAGCGAAACAGGCCAGGTCGATGGTCTTGAACATCGCACCAGTTATCTGATGAATTCGCTCCTCAGCCACAAATCCCGCCGCTACGGTTCGTGGACCCTGATGCGGTTTACCAACGAAGTGGGCACCTCGCAGTTTGCCGCCTTCGGCGAGCGCAACGCCAGCGTCTTCACCGTTGCCAACGGCGAGGATCCGCGCCAGGATGATTTTGACATCTGGCTCGGAACCGGCATTCTGCGGCCCTGGTTCGCCGCGGATCGCCACTCCGGGGTCGCAAATTATCTCTACCTCGATGGCCATGTCACCAGCCTGAGCTGGCAAACGGGGGTGGTCGACTTCTACCCCAACAAGATCGTTCTCACCGAGGATGGCAGTTACCCATGAACCAGCGGCGGTTTCCGACTGCCAGCGCGCTCCTGCTCTGCGCTCTCCTGGGTTGCAGCAGTGAACCTCCCTCCACGGGGACAGGCGCCCAGGAAACCGCGCAGGAGTTTTGCGACGCGCTGGTGCGCCAGGACTGGGAGCGCGGACATGCGCTGCTGTCAGCCGCCAGTCAAGCGCGGTGTAGCCGCACTCAGTTTGCCCAGCGCGGCCGCGCGCATCGCCGGTCCCTTGGCTTTGAACCGGAATCCGGGCGCGTGCGCTTCTGTGAGGAACATGGCACTCAGGCGATCGCTCATATCGTCTTTACAGGGCGAAACGTCACTCGCCAGCGCTATCCGGATGCCCTCACCCTGGAGCGGAGCGAGACGGGCTGGCGGGTGGTCCTGCCCGCTCGCTTCGGTCAATCCCGCTAACGGCTGGTTACTTCTCCTCCAGCGAAACGCAGATGATTTCCTTGTCGTTGCGCACGTACACACACTTGTTGGCGAATGCCGGGTGCGACCAGAGCATCTTGCGTCCCTGCACCATCCCCGTCGGTTCGATCAGGTGTGCGCGGCTCACCTCGTCGTAGCCCTTGGGGGAAAGCTTGGCGATGATCAGATCCCCCTTCTCGTTGAAGAGGAAATAGCGGTCCTCGTGGGCCACGATAAAGGCGTTGGCCCAGCGTTCGATCGGTTCCGTCTGGCTTCCGGTCGCCTTCAAACTCATCCAGACCCGTTCGCCGTCGGCCGCCTTGATGCAGCGCAGCTCGCCATAACTGCATACCCCATAGATGTATTCGCCCTTGAACACCGGGGTACACATGATCGCGTGCAGATCACTGGTCTGGTCGGGGCGCTCCCCACGGCCCTTTCCTTTCCAGAGCACCGTCGCCGGTTTCTCCGCATCGAGTTTGAGCATGATCGAGCCGTTGTAGAATGAGGTGATGAACAGACGATCGCCCTCCAGGCGCGGGGTCGGAATGGACAGGGCCGCCTTCACCAGAAATCGTTGCGACCACAGTCGTTTCCCCGTCTCGGGATCCAGGCCATTGATGGCGTCGGCGTCCCAGATGATCAGCTGGCGCTTCCCGCCCACCTCGTAGATCATGGGAGGACAGTAGCCAATTGGCGCTGTCATGGAGCGCCACAGTTCCTTTCCCGTGTCCTTGTCAAAAGCCACCACCGCCGAGCCACGCCCGCCGACCAGGCAGATCAACTTATTCCCATCGAGCAGCGGACTGGAGGCGAACCCCCAGACCTGCACGGGCGCCTCGTAATCCTTCGGGAAGTTCTTCGCCCAGAGCACCTTACCGCTCGCGAGTTCCAGACAGAAGAGATCGCCCATGGCGCCAAGGGCGAACACCTTGCCTCCCGCGATCACCGGCGTGGTGCGCGGCCCGACGGGATACTGAATCTCGTACCGGCAGGGATACTCATGCTTCCAGAGGATCTTGCCGCTCGCCTCGTCCAGACAGAGGATGCGCTCGGTGCCCTTGATCGGCTTCTGGGCAAAGGGGTTGTCCGGGTTGCGCTCCCCGGTTCCGAGCGTGCGATCAGTGACAACCACCTTCCCCTCGGCGACCGCCGGACCCGCATAGCCACCCCCGAGGGGCGTGCGCCACCGGACCCTGGGTCCCTCGGCGGGAAAACTCTTCAGGATCCCCTTCTCGCGCCAGACCCCATCGCGACGCGGACCAAGCCACTGGGGCCAGTCGTCGGCATGGAGCGCGCCGGATGACAGCGCCAGAACCGCGAGCAAGCAGAGTCCCACAAGGCAGGCGAACCGTTGAATCGAAGGATGCATGAGCCAGTTTCTCCTGAAGACTGAACCGTGGCAGGACAGGCGACGATCCTGGAGCGGAAAAAGGCGAGCCAATCCGAGCGCAGCAGGAACTTTCACTGTTGAAAATAGTTGCTGTTTTGGAGCCAGGCCTTTTTCCTCTCCTTGACGCCGTGCCCTTCATTGGCTACCTTGATGATATTCTCCCTGCGGAGAAGGTCTATCCCAAGGTGAAGTGAGGCGGTCTCTTGACCTAGCCAGAGAGGAGTATGTACCAGCATGCCGTTGCGGATGCGTGTCCACGATCGCGAACCTATTGGGCTGGCCCTGCGCCGTTTTAAAAAATTGCTCGAGCGCAGTGGCATTCAAAAAGAACTTCGCAAGCGCAAATACTACGAGAAGCCCTGTGAGGCGCGTCGCCGCGCCGAGCTTCGGAAGCAGAGCGCCATCCGCAAGGCCAAAATGGCTACTACCCGCAAGACGTAACCCCCTGCCTGGCCCGTCGTACTATCTGACAGTCGATGTCCCTGTATCTTTCGATGACTCTGGAGATTCTCTTCTTCCAGCAGGAGTGTTAGCGATTAGTACCATGCGATCTACCCCTACATTCAAGCCCGGGATGGCGCCGATCTGGCAACAGCCCCAGCGTGCTGCGGGGTTGCCGGCCTGGCTGAAAGGTCTGCCCTTTATTCTGCTCCATCTGGCCTGCCTCGGGGCGCTCTTCGTCACTGCCACCCCCCTCGCCCTGTGTTTGTGCGCGTTCATGTACTTTGTGCGGATGTTCGGCATCACCGCCGTCTATCACCGCTATTTCGCCCATCGCGCCTACAAGACCAGCCGGTGGTTCCAGTTCTGCCTCGCCTGTCTGGGGTGCAGCGCCTTGCAAAAGGGCCCGTTGTGGTGGGCCGGGCATCATCGCGACCACCACCGCTTCTCCGATACCGACCTCGATCCGCACTCCCCGCACCGCACCAGCTTCTGGTGGTCCCACGTCGGCTGGATCCTCTCCGATGATCACTCCGACACTCCCTGGAGCAACATTCAGGACTGGGGCCGTTATCCCGAATTGCGCTGGTTGGATCGCAACCACTGGATCCCAGGAATCTTCCTGGCTGTCTTCTGCACGCTGTTTGGCGTGGTTACCGGCGCGGGGGCGATGAGCTGCCTGGTGTGGGGTTTCGTGGTCAGCACCGTCCTGCTGTACCACGGGGTCTTCACCGTCAATTCGCTCTGCCATCTTTTCGGCAACCGTCGCTACCAGACCCGCGACGACAGCCGCAATAACTGGCTGGTGGCGCTGATCACCCTGGGCGAAGGCTGGCACAATAACCACCACCACTACCAGAGTTCTGCCAATCAGGGCTTTTTCTGGTGGGAGATTGATATCAGCTACTACCTGCTGTGCATGCTCAGCTGGGTTGGGCTGGTCTGGGAACTTCGCAAACCAGGGGCCAAGGCAC
>JAKOSN010000289.1 GCA_029777335.1 Planctomycetota bacterium | reverse complement strand
GGTTGCGCAGCAGTAGAGGGGTTGGAGGCCAAATTGGACCACGCCGTGGCCGAAGGAGCATCGCATTTCTTTCTGCCCCTGGCCCAGCGTCACCAAGCGGAACAGTGGCAGACCAGTCAGGGTCATACCCTCGGGCTAGGCTGGCTGATGTCCGATGACGAACCGTCACCCAGGAAGGTGCTGCGCGCCTATCTCCGGCAAATGGGTTTACCCCCTGGGAACGAGGAATCCTTCGCAGTCCGTCAGGGCTACCACTCCTTGCTGGACAGAGGACAGCAGGCTGATCGGTATTACCGTGAATATCTGCTTCCGGAGATCGTGAGACGCCTGCAAGAGCAACGGCGCCAACGCTGGCCCGACTGGCACCCATCCCACTTGGTCACCATTCTCAGTGGGAGTCCCGCGTTGATCCGTCTCAACGCCGAGGTCCTGGGAGTGCGACAGGTGCTGGCGCTGCGTTCCAGAGAGAAACAACCAGAGTCAACCACTGAGATGCGCATCATGCTGGAGCAAGCTCTCGGGGAACTGGGCATCGCCCTGCACTTCACGCCTCCCTTTGACGAAGGAAGTCTCCGGAGCATGCAGCAACAATTCACTGCTTCCTTGCAGGAGTTCTGGAACCGTGTTGATCCGGCTCAGGTAGTGCTCGACATGACGCCGGGGAAAAAGAGCATGACCCTGGCGCTGGCCGGACTGGCTCCGCCCGGGAGTTCGCTACTCTATATTTGCCATGATCCATTACCCGATCAGCGTCCCGAACCGGGGACCGAGGCGCTGGAACGCTGGATGGTGCCGCGGGAGGGAGCAAGGCAATCGTCGGACATTTTTTCTGTCATGGACGATCCTCCTCGCGCGTAGAAAGGGTGTGGTGCATGCGACGGTTTGAGGCGACGAATCCCCAGGGAGGAATTCATGAATCCCGATAGCATGCTGGTTGAGCCCAAACATCTGGCCGACGCGATGGCGGGGCTGCTGCGACTGGGACTCCAGAAGAGTTTCAAGCAACTGCACCAGGAAGAGCCAGCGCTGGCTGCCTTTGTCGGCGAGAAACTGGCTGCCCTGGTAGGGAAATTGGCCTTACGAGGACTCAGCACCAAATTGGTGCGCCAGGTGCACACAGAGAGTCTACTGTTGATTCTGGGGAGCCTCGACGCCCTGCAGCGCGGCCATCGGGAACTGTGGCAGGATCTGGAACTCCCACCTCCAGAGCCCGGATGGAATCCCGAGGATGACATCTCGTTTTAACCCCTCCTCCTGTTCGCACCGCAGAGAACCGTTCATGACCCTCTACCTCTGTACAGTCGGCACCAGTGCCTCCCAGGCCATTCTGCAGGATGAACTCTTTCAGCAGAAATATCTTCCCGCAGCGTCGAAACAAGGTCGGCTCGATGGGGCACTGGTGCAACGTTTGGGTTGGGTGGCAGCGGCGCTACGGGCCATGGAACCCTATTTCCTCGCTTTGGACTATCGTCAGGAGGAGGACTTGCGCCGCCGGTTGTCGGCGGAGATTCACTCTCTGGTCAGACTAAAGATCCAGACCCAGGACGAGGTCATTCTCCTCGCCTCCGATACTAATGATGGGGAGGTTTGCGCCGGACTGGTCCGCAGTTATCTTGTGCAACGACTGAAATTGGCGCCAGACCAGGTTCAGGTGGAGAAAGTGGAGGGGTTGCAGGTCGATGACAGTCGGGTATTTCATCGCGTGGGAGTACCCCGCTACTTTCGCAAGGTGCTGGCTGCAGGAGATCGCTGTGGCTGGCTGCAGATGATCCTCAATCCAACCGGCGGATACAAAGCCCTGGTGCCATACACCACCCTCCTGGGCATGATGTTTGGCGTTCCCGTTTGCTATATCTTTGATAACGGCAAGGAACTCCTCCAGTTGCCTCCTCTCCCTGTCGATGTCGATCACACGCGCTTGAGCACTCTCCTGCCTGTGATGACTCGCATCGCGGCGGAAACAGCTATCCCTGAGGGTGAGTTCTGGGGGACAACCCCGTACGACCTGCGTCAACTCTACGAGGTCTTGCTCCAACCGGAAGGGCAGGGGTTGGTCACTCTCTCGGAGGTGGGCCTCCTGGTGTATGAGCGTTTGTTGCGAGTTCAGGCTGAACAACGGCTCGCGCTTTATCTCTCACGCCAAGCCTGGGAAGATCTGTGGGCAGCACCTCCTGAGTGGAATGCGCCGGGGTTTCTTGCTCGTCTCCAACGGGTGAACGATATCGATCGTTATCGACATTTCCTTTCCGATGGCACCTTGTGGTTGAAACCGGGGAACACTCCTGATCGGTATCGGGTGTTCTTGGAGGGAACACGGTTGTTGATTTTTCGCATCGTCAAGCATGACGAGTATGAGAAGATGGTTGCACGTCCTTGGCCACGGAGTCAGTACGCACCATTCACTCGTTTCGACCAGATCGAGTGAAAGGGCAAATGTCTGTGTTTCTTCAGATCAAGGGGATTAATCATCCACGCATCAGACGGTATATCTTGGAGAATGATTCTGTGCTTCATGTCGATGCTCTCTATCCCTTCTTGTCCACCATCCGGTTGCTGCCATACGTCGTAGCTCTGGAAACCCCAGGTGTACGGGCAACCATTCCGCTCCTGCGAGGCGTTTGGGGAGCAGCGCTTCATGAACTGGACCGCACTGTCTATGACACCGTTTTCGCTGCCAAAGGAGCCGATGTACCACCGGGTTATTTGCTGAGACCGGCAGAACCAGATCCAGCCCTGGCCTCAACAGCGGTGCACTGGATACTCTTCGGTGCTGGGATTCGCCAAGTGGATACCTTGCGGCGTGGCTGGGATGTCGCGTCAGGAATGGGGCTCGGTCCGGAGCGCAGGCGATTTGTGATTCGCCGGTTTCTGGTTCTGGGGCCTGATGGGGCAGTCACCCCGGATTCGGTCCCGTGGTCGCTCGATGCGGCTCGCTGGCCACTCCTGGGGAATGCTGAGACGATCCCTTGCCGCCTGGTGTTCCGAGCCCCCCTTCGGATCCTGCGCAAAGGTCGGTTAATCGAAGAACCGACACTTGCAGATCTTGTGGTCGCCGTGCATCGGCGCGTCAGTGGTTTCATATCTCGCGAACAGGCCGGAGCCTGGGGGCAACTCCGAGCACCGATGTTGGATGTGGCACACCAGATCCCGACGACCGCATGGCAAGGGGACCGTCTCGATCTCCAGCGGTGGTCAGCGAGCCAACAGGCAGAGTTGGAGGTGCGTGGGGTGTCGGGTTCGCTCACCCTTCCGGATGGACCCGGCATCCTCTGGCCCCTGCTGTTGGCGGGATCCTGGTTGCATCTTGGGAAAGGGACCACTCTGGGTCTTGGGGAGTTACGCATCGAACGTCTTTCCCGGTGAGAGAACATTCCTGGAAATCATCAATCAAATTGAGCCACTGGACGAAAGTCCTGGGGCGCTGGTACGGCAGGACTTCTGACCTCCTTCTCCCTCCGCCCGACAACTCGAGTCGGAAAAAGATCGTCGTGGATTGGATGCCGAGGCTGCGCCCGGTTTGGTCGCCGAGAACCACCAGCAACGCTGCCTTGACCACCCTGCCGACTCCGGTTTGATCGACCCCCAGAAGCGAGTGCTGGAGCGCAGGGGTACTCAGCAGTTCGCGCACCGCGGCGATGATTGTGGCGTAGGGGGTACCGGGATCAGAACGTTGCAGGTGGCGCAGGACGTAGCGGAACGCGACGGTGCCGACCGGTGCGGGTTCCTCGACCAAAAAGCGTTCCAGGACCGCCGGGGCAGTGAACTGACCTGTGGGACCCAGATCGAGGCCGACGATCCAGCGTGGGTGCGTATTCATTCGAGGAAGACTCCCTTCGGTGCCTGGTCAATCAGACTGTCCCCGCCCGAGGAAAACGCGTCCGCGGTCCAGGGCGGATTGCGTTCGGCCCACCAGCACGCCAACGCTAACGCCAGCACCAGATCGTCGTGAACTCCTTCGCGCCAGGCGCCAAACGTCT
>JAKOSN010000053.1 GCA_029777335.1 Planctomycetota bacterium | reverse complement strand
GCTTCGCGAGGGCGAGGTGGTGCCGTTACAGCGCGGTCTGAGCGAATGGCGCCCGGACCTGTCGCCGCTGATCGTGACGCTCTTGCAACAGGAGGTGGCTCCCTCCCTGGCCCCGAGCCTGCGCAAACATCTGCACGCGGTCTCGGAGTATGAGCGTCAGGAAATCGCCCTGGCGCTCGGAACGCAGGGGTGTGCGCAGGACGGGCCGGAGCTGCTTCGTCTTCTTAAACGATCGCGTTACTCGATCAAGTTTGCGGTGGCAGTGATACGCACCGGGCAGGAAGAGGCGTGTCAGGCAGCACGTGCGGTGTGGCGTCCCCTGGGGCCTCTGGAGCCACTGCTGCGCGATCCGGTGCGCGTGGGGTTGGTGCGCGAGATTGGCTCGCCGCGACTACGCGATCGATTGCGCAAGTTGCTTGCCGAAACGGCTCTCGCCGGATGTGCCAGTGCGGAGCAACGGAATCGCCTGCTCCCGCTCCTGCGCTCCTTTGCCTTGCTCGAAGGGTCGGCGAAACCGCTTGAACAGGTGCTGGCCTCCTCCCTGCGCGATCGCCAGGCCGCCACGCTGGTTCGGAACACCCTGCGGAGCCATCCCGAAATCAATGGGTTGGCGCGAGCCGTTCATGATCTCCCTCGACGGAGGGAGCTACTGGAGCGGACGCCGCAGGAGGCGCTCGCCTGGTGGCAGCGGGTGCAGGAACAATTTCCCGGTCAATTGCGCGATGCGCGCTTTGAACGTGCGATCAGACAGCGGGCCGCACAGGGGATGGCCTTGGCGATCGCTTGCTGGCAACAACTGCCGACGGCGGGGGAACCCTCCTGGGGCGGACGCATGATGGGGTTGATCGATGTCACCCAGTTGCCTACGAAGGTGCGCCTCACGGTGGTTCGTGAATGTCTGGCCCAGACCGCGGCGCTCCCCGAGGGACCAGGATGTTTCGACGAGGTGCTGATCTGGGCCCGCGGGTTTGGGCAGGCGGAACTTGCTCCTTTGCGAGAAGGTGTGCCGGCGTCGGTCGACTGGTCGAATCGTCTGTCGTGGCTCCTTGCACTGGAAGGGGAAGACTCCGCCCAGGCAGAAACAGCCTGGAATCTCCTGCAACTCTGTGCGACCCGCACGCTGACAAATGCCCTGCCCCTGCTCGACCTGGCGATGACCTGGCTGCAACCCACCACGGCGGACCGGCTGGCCCGGGAAATCCTGGCCCGAATCCCTCCTGAAGCGGTCACCTGGCAAGAGGTCGAGCGCGCCTTGATGGACCGGACGCACAGTTATCAACTGCAACGGTTGATTCAGAGCGTGCTCGTCCCCCGGTTGCCGGAGACGATCCAGGAGCAGCTTGACCAGAAGATCGCCAAGGCGTCCCCGGGATCGCGTCTGGCGGCCCTGGCGCCGTACCGCCTGGCTGTGGCGGAAACCATGAACAACTGTTAACAATCGCGCCAGGGATCTCCCGCTCCCTCCCGTGCATCCCTTCGCCCCATCTTGTCGCGAGCCAGCATTCTCCCGAAGATTGTCCATGAACCCTGGCGACACTTGTCGCGTACTGCCGTGAGATGGGGTGCTCCGTTGCGCGGATTGTGCGCTAGTTCTACTCTGAGGTGGCCCGACCATGGCCCGCGAAGTCGTTGTTGAAACTCGCAACCTGACCAAGACTTATCGCGACTTCTGGGGACGCCAGAAGAAGGTCGCTCTGCGTGCCCTCAACCTGGAGATTTACCAGGGCGAGGTCTTTGGCCTGCTCGGCCCCAACGGCTCGGGGAAAACCACCTCGATCAAGTTGCTCCTCGGGCTCCTGTTCCCGACCGAAGGGGAGGCGATGGTTTTCGGGCAGCCGGCGGCCGATGTCAAGAAGAATGAGCGCATTGGGTATCTCCCCGAGGAATCCTATCTGTATCGCTTTCTGAATGCCGAGGAGACGCTCGATTTCTATGGGCGGCTCTTTAACATGACGCCCGAGGTGCGCGAGAAACGCGCTCAGGAACTGATCGAGATGGTCGGACTGAAACGTGATCGCAAGCGCATCCTCAAGGAGTATTCCAAGGGGATGCGACAGCGTATCGGCCTGGCGCAGGCGCTGATTAACGATCCGGATCTGGTGATTCTCGACGAACCTACCTCGGGTCTGGATCCGCTTGGGGCCCGCTGGATGAAGAACCTGATCCTGTCGCTGAAAAAGCGGCAGAAGACGGTGTTGATGTGCAGCCATCGACTGGAAGATGTGCAGGACGTGTGCGATCGAATCGCCATTCTGAACGAGGGCGAATTGCAGGCGCTGGGCGAGGTAAGCACCCTGTTGCAGGACATCAATCGCCTGGAATTGCGGGCATCGGGAGTTCAGATCAACGAGACGTTGCGACGGGAACTGGAAGAGGTGCTGCGTCGCCACGGCGGGGAGGTCGATAGCATTGGGCACCCGACGACCACGCTCGAAGATTACTTCCTCAAGATCGTCGAGGAAAGCAAGGCACGACCGGGGCGACGGTATCTCCCCGAGATTCCTGGGGCGGGGGCGCCTCCCACTCCCCCGGCCAATTTGCCCCAGGACGCCATCCGCGAGAAACAGTAATCCTTTGGCGCAACCTCGCCGCATCAACCGCGACCAGACAGGGGATGACGACCAGCCATGATGTTTGCCGCTCTGGTTCTCGAACGCGATCCGCTGACCCTTGAACGCATCCTGACCAGCGGACTCTGGACGTGGCTCCAGATTGTCGGGGCGCTGGCGGCCCTGGTGGTGTGGGGAGGAGGTGCCGTCAAATTGCTGGCCTGGCGCCGACGGCTGCCCATCTTCCCCTCCGACCGGCTCATGCCGCTGTTCTGGGTGCTTTGCCTTCTGTTCACCGTGCTTTATGTCGGCGTCGGAGTTCTCTTTCTTCCGGAAGTGTTGCATCCGGGGCAGGAACCGTTCGCGCCGTGGGTGCCGGACGCCATCACCTGGGGCTTGCGCGCTGCCGGGGGACTTGCGCTGCTGGCTTTTGCGCTCAACTTTCTTGAGAACCTCCTTCAACTGCGTCTGCGTCGCATCGGGGCGTTGGCGCGACTGAGTTTCAAGGAAGCGATCCGTCGCCGGGTGCTCTATGTCTTCTGTGGGTTGCTGTTGATCTTCCTCTTCGCCAACTGGTTTGTGCGCAGCAAGCCCGAGGACCAGGTGCGCAGCTCCGTGCAAATTGTCTCCTTTGCCATGACAATTCTGTTGCTGGTGAGTGCCGGCCTGGTTTCAGCCTTCAGCATTCCCAACGATATCAAGCAGCAGACGATTCACACGGTGGTGACCAAGCCTGTGGAACGCTTCGAGATCGTCCTGGGCCGCTTTTTTGGCTACACCCTGTTGATGACGCTGGTGCTGGTGATATTGACCACGCTCAGCCTGGGTTTTGTTCTCCGGAGCACCAATCCCGACGCGGCCAGCGAAAGTATCAAGGCCCGCGATCCAGTGTACGGGGCGCTCAGTTTCGAGACGATGAACGAGGTGGGCGAAAAGAACACCCTGAACCCAGAAAACGTGGGCCGGGAGTGGGACTATCGCAGCTATATCTCCGGGCCCACGCGTGGGAAACCCGCGCAGTATGCCGTGTGGACCTTCACCGACATGCCCGGCAAGCTCGCTGAGCGGAAAGACCTCCGCTGCGAGTTCAACCTGGACATCTACCGCACCACCAAGGGTGAGGAAAATAAGGGCGTTACCTGCACCTTCCTGTTCGAGACCTGGCGGTTTCGGCCGCGCAATGCGCAGGTGTACAACAGTGACCCGCGCAAGAACACTCCAGAAGGCGCAAACGCCCTGGCCGAGGAGTACGGGTACTACGAGGTGGGCGGAAAACAGATCACCGATTACAAGACTCTCTTTGTAGATATCCCGGCGAGCATCCTCAAGAACCAGAGGATCAGCCGGGGGGATTTGCAGCAGGTGGTCGCCAAACACGAAGTGACCGTGCAGGAGCTGCGCAAGCGGGCGGCCGACCTGATCCAGACGATCGAACCGCTGCGCAGCCGGCAGGCGAAGGCGGTCCTGGCCAGTGCCGGCGGAGTGTCGCTGGGGACCAGTCTGTTGCGGCGTCAGCAGGCCACCTTGCTGGGGGCTGGAACCGGGCTGATGGGGGGAACGGCGTCCCTGGAAGCGGTTTTGCCAGGGATCGATCCCGCGCAACTGCGACTGACCCCCGAGGAAGAACAGGGATTGCTGGCGCTCGAAGGGCAGTTGAGCCGCAGCCAGACCGAACTCTACCAGGCCGAGGAGATGCTGCGCCAGGCGCGGGAGGATGAGAGCACCCTGGCCGAGCTGGAGAAGAAAGGGCAAGCCCGTCCGCCGTTCCGCGTGCGTGTTCGTTGTGATACGCGCACGCAGTTTGTCGGGATGGCGAAGTACGATCTCTACTTCCGCGCCGACGATCCGCAGGGGGGGCGCGACATGGCCGCCTTCGCCTGGAACTTCTACAAGGGGTCGTTCGGGTTGTGGCTCCGTTTGTGTCTGATGATTGGGCTGAGCGTTTTCCTGAGCACGGAGCTGGGCGGGGTGATCAGCTGGCTGTGTGCGGCGGTTCTCTACATCGGCGGGATCTTCCGCGACTTTATCGAGAGCCTGGCGCGCGGGGGCAATGTGGGCGGGGGCCCGCTGGAATCGTTCTTCCGCCTGGTCAAACGCGAGAACATGAACATTCCGCTGGAGGAAACGACAGCGACCAAGGTGGCCACCGGCTCCGATGTGGTCTTTCGCTGGGTGGTCGGGCGGGTCATGAATCTCCTCCCGGATATCGATCGATTCGATTTCACCGATTACGTGGCCAACGGCTTTAACATCGCCGTGGTTACCCAGGACATGTTGCCGGCGTTTCTGCTCCTGGTGGGCTATCTGCTGCCCTGGGCGATTCTGGCCTATTACCTGATGAAGGCACGCGAGATCGCTGGCCCGAACTAAATGCAATTACTATCTGACGGACCGAGCGGAGGTGTGGCGTGGCGAGTCCTTTTCAGCAACAGGCGCTGCAGCGCAAGATCGTCTATCTCACGCTGGTCGCCATCCTCTTCACGGGGGCGTGGGTGTGGCGACGCTATGTTGTGCAACCCCAGGCCCAGGCGCTGGCTCTGCGTGAGGAAGACGTGGGCGAGGTGCGCGTGGTGGACATGGCGGTTCGCTTGAGCCTGACGGGCTCGCGCGGGCTGGCCACCTGTGCCCTGTGGATGACAGCGATTGAAAAACAGAAGAAAAACCAGTGGAACGAGCTGGAGTTGCTGGTGCGCACCATCGCCAAGCTCCAGCCGCACTTCGTCACGCCCTGGCTCTTTCAGAGCTGGAACCTGGCCTACAACGTTTCGGTGGAATCGGATCTGCCGCGCGACAAGTATTTCTACATCTCGCGGGGCATCCAGTTGCTGGCTGACGGGGAACGCCAGAATCGCTATCAACCCGAAATGCGGCGCGAACTGGGGTTCTATCATCAACACAAGATTTGCCAGAGTGATGAGAACAACGTCTTTCGGTCGCTCTTTCAGCTGAGCCTGATTCCGCCGATCAATCGCGATCCGGGGAAGATGCGTTCGCCGACGGGCGGGGTGAATCTGGAAGCGTTCAAGCAGTTTTGCCGCGAACATCCCCACCTGATTCGTCGTCTGCACTCGCCGCCCCTGCCTTACGATCCGCGTCGGGAGTATCCCAAGTTCAGCTGTGCCTCGCCCGAGGAAGTGTTGCAGTTCCTGGAAGACAATGGCAATGTGCCAGGGCTCTACGCCGAGAAGCTGGAGGACGAACAGCTGTGGAGCCAGGGTGCGCTGAAGAAAAACTTCACCGAGCGCTTCCCGGTTTTGCCCCCTTCGCGGGATGGGATGTACGACGCGGAAATCTGGAGTCGGTGGACCCTGGAACGCGCGGACAAACTCCCCGACGAGACCGATGCCTATGCCGTGGCCGGGGCGTGGTACAACTACGCCCAGGAAGCCCTCCCCGACCCGGATGATGAGATCGCGGGCGATAGCAAACCGATCACGGATCGAACCCGGCAGCGTCTGCCCAAGCACATGAGCACCGCCATCTTCCGCAGTGCCCCTTCCCGCGCCCTGAGTTTTGTCGCCGAGCGCCTGCAGCAGGAAGGGTGGTTCGATGCGGAACCGTGGGAGGTGCGTGGCTGGTTTGGCGACGAGTCGGTCACGATTGGCGGAGGGCGTCCCTGGTCGGCGGAGGCCTGGCGGACTGCCAACGAAGCGTGGAAAAACTTTGGCCGGCGCAACAATCTCTGGTTCGAGGATCCCGCCAAGGAAGCGGACAAGCGTCGCCTGGCCAGCGCCTTTGCCAAGCACTTCAATCTGAAGGAAGACGAGCTGGTACCCAATATCCGCGCCGAGTTGCTCGACGAGGAAACCCGCAAACAGCAACGTGCCTACCAGGTGATTCTGGAGTACAATCGCTACCGGCGGTTGACCAATTTCGAACACTTCCGAGTGCGCTCCGAGATGGAGTTGCGCCCCGAGACGATCACCGCACGCAAATTGTTCTACGAGGCGGAGCAGCTGCGGGTGGGGCAGGGAAAGCGGACCCAGGCACTCCTGAAATACGAGGATGATCGTGCCCTCAACGCCTGGCGGGATCTGCTCACAAGCAACGAGGAATATCGCAAGGACGATACGATTCAGGATCAATCGATGGAGTTGCAGGTCAAGTATCTGGACCTGTACGCCGCCGTTCGGGGTGAACAGATCCAGCAGCAGCTGACCCTGCAATCGTACCTGGGACAGATGGCTTGCCCGACCCCGCTTGGAGCCGACTGGATGGTGCTCGGTCTCCACAGCCGACCCAATTTGTATCCGCCCTTGCAGATCTCGGGACCGTTGGATATTGAAATCAACGGGAAACCGCTCATTGACGATCTGATTCGCAAGGCGGTCAAGGAGCGTATGAAGTAGGAGAATTCCCGGAGTCCACGGCACACCGCCTGGTTTGCGCTCTGGTCCCACTGCCAGACGTCAGACCAGGCGGTGTTTCGATCACCACCGAGGCGGGCGATGAAGAAGGCCGTCCTGAGCATTCTGGCGCACCCCGACGACGCCGAGTTCCTCTGTGCCGGCACCTTGATCCGGCTTCGGCGGGAAAAAGGCTGGGAGGTTCACATCGCCAGCATGACCCCAGGCGACTGTGGGGCGGTGGATCGGCCCCCCGAGGAGATCAGCGCCGTGCGACGCAGCGAGGGGGACCGAGCCGCTCAGTTGATTGGCGCCACCTACCACTGCATGGAAGAACGCGATCTGCTGATCTTTTACAATGAACGCCCCCTGGAACGGGTGACGCGTTTGCTGCGGGCGGTCCAGCCGACCATCGTGCTTACCCACAGCCCCAGCGATTACATGCTGGATCATGAGGTGACATCCACGATTGTGCGTGCCGCCTCCTTCGCCGCGCCGGCGCCGAATTTCCTCGCGGATCGGGGCCACGCTCCGGCGCTTCACCAGATTCCCTATCTCTACTATTGCGATCCGATTGAGGGGAAAAACCCGCTCGGGCAGGATGTGGAGCCGCAATTCTGCATCGACATCAGTTCGGTGATCGCCGAAAAGGAGGCGATGCTGGCTTCGCATGCCAGTCAGCGCGAGTGGCTGCTTCGGCATCATGGCATGGATCAGTATTTGAAGGCGATGCGCGACTGGTGTGGTCGTCGGGGCGAACAAATGGGCGTCGCCTATGCCGAGGGGTTTCGCCAGCATCTGGGACACAGTTATCCCCAGAACAACCTGCTCAGGGAATTACTGGGTTGAACGCGCAGGTCCCTCAGCGCGGCAACAGATCACTCCAGTCTGCGAACGGATACTTCACCGCGCGATCGGGAGTGTAGCGGTGCAAGGTCATCCAGGAGAACTCTCGCTTGGTGCTATTGGCGGGGTCCGGCTCCGGAAGCGGCTGACCATCCGCCTCCACATAGGCCGTCCGAACCACCGCCACCTTTCTGCTCGCGCGGGGCTCCAGGTCATAGTCTGTTCCGCGCGTCTGGCAATACCAGGTATTATCGCGAAAGCCACTGGCCAAGCGCTTCCGGACTGCCTTGCTCAGAGCCAGCCTGGTTCGGGCGTCGAGCGTGTTGTCCTGGGCGATCTTTCCCAGCAGTTTCTGGGTTTCAGACACATCGAAACTCACCCAGCCGTACGGGGGCATGTACACTTCGAGTTTGCAATGCGAGGGCGAGTTCTTCGGAAAGGGATTGATGCCATAGGTCACGCGCGTGGGATAGCCCAGCGCTCGCCCAAACGAGGCACAAAGGCCATGGTAATCGCTGCAATGACCCACGTGGTGGTCGAGGGCATGCGCGGCGCTGGCACGCAGGGAAGCGTGGTCGTGATCGTACTTCATGGTACGGTTGACCCACGTCATGATATCCACCATGTCCTGGCTCGCGCCTCGCGAGATGGCCACCGCCTCCTGCAAGGCCTTGCGCACCCGGGCGTCCACCACCACACTCTGATCGGAGCGGAGATAGGGCGCGAAGACGGCGGGCCAGCGTGGGACGGGCACCACCTTGTCTGCCTCGACCCCCCAGTGCAACTCCCACACCGTGACCTTGAAGCGATGGCGAATCATCTGTGCGCCTTCGGGTTTGTGAAACTCGAAATAGGCGAACTGATTGCCATGGGTTTTCTCTTTGCCGAGCTGCGGTTTCACCACCAGGGGAAAGCTGCTGAGTTCCTTCGATGCCACTTCCTGCCCCCGATCCGACTGTGGCAGCGGGAGCCATACCTTCAGGATGTTGGTGTGATAAGGGGGTGTCACCACCACAGCAAAATCGACGTCGTAGGTCACGGGATGGGCGCGTTTGGCCTGGTAGGGAAGCTGCGGATCGAGCGGTGGCGCTTTCGCGGATGGGGTGTCCGCACACGCCAACCCCGCGAATCCAAGGACGAGCATACAGCAGCAGACACCCAATCGGCACATGGAAAGCGGTCCCTGGTCAAGAGGAATGAGGAGGCGGTGCGGAAGCGGACCGTCGAGGCGCACACGATATCTTCCCATTGTTGTACCATGACCCAGAGACGCTGTCCACGACGGCAAGGGAAGCGGAGCCAATCTACCCGGTGTGGTCGTACGTCTAAAAAGAGAGGAAGGTCACTATCCATCTCCTGGGAAACGAGGATTCCAACCATGAACCGTTCAGCGCTGCTTGCGTGCTGTGCTGCCACGTTGCTCCTGGCGCCTTGCCTGGCTCCCGCGGCGCCTCCCGCGGAGAAGAAACCGACGGTCGAGGTGGTTTTTTGCCTGGACACCACGGGCAGTATGCGCGACCTGATCGAGGGCGCCAAACAGAAGATCTGGGCGATCAGCAACCAGATCGCCTCGGGAAAACCCACGCCGAATGTGAAGATCGGCCTGGTCGCCTACCGCGACAAGAAGGATGCCTACATCACCCAGGTGCATGATCTGAGCGAGGACCTGGATGCGGTCTACGGGAAGTTGAAGACCTTTGCCGCGGCGGGCGGGGGCGACACGCCCGAGCATGTCAACCAGGCGCTGGACGAGGCGGTCAACAAGATCAGGTGGAGCACGGACAAGAAAACCCTGCGCATCATCTTCCTGGTGGGCGATGCCCCTCCCCACATGGATTACACCGACGATATTAAATATCCGGAAACATGCAAAAAGGCGTGTGAGAAGGGGATCATCATCAATACCATTCAGTGCGGTAACAACGGCGACTGCACCACCGCCTGGAAGGATATCGCCGTCAAGTCGGAGGGAACTTACGTTCAGGTAGAGCAGAGCGGAGGGGTGGTGGCCACGATTGCCACGCCGTATGACAAGCGGCTGGCAGAGATCAACGGAGAACTGGCCAGTACCACATTGGTCTTCGGTGAAAATCGAGCGTTGCGCGCTGCCGATGACCGCAAACGCCAGGAGGCCAAGGCGCTTGCCCCTGGCGCCGCCGCCGAGCGAGCCGCTTTCCAGGCCAAGAAGGGCGAGGCCGCCAGCTACGATCTGCTCGACCAGGTGAAGCAGGGCAAGGTTCAGCTGGAGAAGTTGAAGAAGGACGAACTTCCCAATGAGATGAAGAATCTCACGCTGGAGCAACAGAAGGAATATCTGAAGAAGCTGGAGGACAAGCGAGCCGCGCTGCGCAAGGAAGCGCTGGAACTGGACAAGAAGCGGACTGAATACATCGCCAAGAAGCAGGCCGAATCCAAGGATCCCAAGAAGGCCGGCTTTGACAATCAGGTCTTGCAGATGTTGCGCAAACAGGCCAAACAGCACGGCGTGGAGTATTGATCGCCCCGCCGATCCACCTGTCTTGCGCAGCACAGGCGTCGAGGAAACCATCGCCTCGACGCTTGTGTGCTTGCTGCGTCTTGCACCTCGCCACAATCCGTGCCCAGATTCGCGTTTGCCCCCCTCGACGCCTGAGGTAGAATCGCACGGTAGGGATTTCCCGTGCCTGGCCAGGCGCAGTTCGATGGGTACGAAGATACCGGAGGCTTTCATGCGGCCAGCGCCTCTCGTCCTCCTTGCGGGTCCACTTCTCCTGGCTGCTGTCCCCAGAGGGGTTTGTGCCGAGGCAAAAAAGGATAATCCCGACCTTGTGCTGCTGAAAAAACATGGCATTACCCCCGATCCCCAGGGGTTGATTGCCTACCTGCGAAGTCTGCGCTCCGAGAATGCTGCGCGCGCGCACCTCGATCAACTCATCACCCAACTGGGGCACGACGAGTTCACCGTGCGGGAAGCTGCCCAGCAACGGCTCGGGCGTCTGGCTCTACTGGCCCTCCCTGAACTGGAAGCCGCCGCCAACCACGCTGATCCCGAGGTGCGCATGCGCATCCGGACCGTGCTGGCACGCGTGGAGACGGAGGGGAAACCAGTGCTGACTGCGGTGCTGCGAACCATAGAGGACACACATCCGGCCGGGATCGCCCCGGAGTTGTTACGCGTCCTGCCCGGTCTTGGCGATGAGTATTTGCGGCATCTGCTGCAGGAGACGCTCTGGCGCAGTGTAACGCCCGCGGATGCGGAGGTGATGCACCGCGCGCTCAAGAGCGACAACGTGCTGGTGCGCGCGGTGGCACTCCCCGCCTATGCCCGCGCCGTGGGGAGCAAGGTGGTTGCGGAGGCGCGGCCGTTTCTCAAGGCGCGCGAGGAGCAGATGCGCCTGGGGGCCGTTCGCGCTCTCTTGCCCTACGAGCCGCGTTCGTGCCTGGAGGTGGCGGTAGAACTGCTCCAGGCAGAGAGTCTGGAGGTGCGCACCGATGCCGGGACGCTGCTCCGCGCGGTCACCGGCCAGCGCTTTGGCTACGCTCCTTATGCCACCAGGTCGATCCGCGAGGCTGCCGTGGCGCGTTGGCGGAGTTGGGTTCGTGCGCACGGGCAGTCGGCCAAACTGCGGCCCTTGCCCGCGCAGGAACCCCGGCGTAGCCGCATCCTGCTCTGTTTGCTCAATCCTTCGGTCATCAAGGAACTGGACATTCACGGCAAAACGATCTTCACCACCCAAACGAACAACACCGCCTGTGGCTGTCAGGGGCTTGCTGATGGCTCGCGCGTTTTCTCCGACTGGAACACCCATCAGGTCTTTCTGCTGAATTCACACGGTCAGGAGCAGTGGCGCGTTGGCGTTCCCGGGACTCCAAACTCTCTCGATCACCTGGCCAACGGACATTCGCTGGTGGGGTTGTTCTCCGAGAAGAAGGTGGTGGAGATCGACGCCAGGGGGAAGGTGGTCTGGAGCATTGATGTCGATGGCCAGCCGACCGACACCCGTCGGCTGACCAATGGGCGCACGCTGATTGCACTTTACGGGACCAATCGAGTGATCGAAGTCGACCCCACGGGAAAGGTGCTGTGGAAGATCGAGAAGATCGAATCCCCGGAGAGCGCACGACGGCTGGAGAACGGCAACACGCTGATTGCCAGTTCGCATGGAGTGGTCCTGGAATACAACCACGAAGGGAAGGTGGTCTGGTCCTCCAAAAACCTGGGGCGAGCGTATGATGCCCTGGAGCTGGAGAACGGTAATATTCTGGTGGGCCACCTCAGCGGGCTGCGCGAGATCAATCGGGAAGGGACGGTGATTCGCGATCTACCAATGCAGAGTGTCCGCCGGATTTCGATTTACTGAGCAGAGAGCCCACGCCCTCCCAGATTGGCCGACGAACCCGGCCTTTGTGGGAGGGCGTGATTTCATTGAGAAGCCTGGGTCACGGACAATCGAGCATGTACAGGGTGGTGTTCCCGTTGGCGGTCAGGATGTGCTTGCCATCGGGAGTGAAGACCATCCCGCGGATGAACGGCTTGCTCGGCTGCGTGGGCAATTGCAGATCCCAGACGCGCACTTCCTTGCCGGTCTGGGTTTCCCACAGGCGGAGAACGTTGTCCAGCCCGGCGGTGGCGAAGTGCTTGCCATCGGGACTCATGGCAAAGCCGACGATACGTTGTTTTTGCATCGGGAGTGTCTTGATGGCCTCGCGTTTGGCGAGATCCCACACCTTGATCTGGCCCGCCTTGTCGCCCGTCACCAGAAACTTCTTGTCCGGTGTAAAGACCAGATCAACGACAGCCTCGGGATGAGCAACCAGGTCGCCGCCCTTGAGTTGCTCGCGCTTGGCAACGTTCCACAGGCGAACCGTGCCATCGACCGCCCCCAGCGCAGCGAGTTCGCCATCGACCCCAAAGGTGAGGCAGTAGATGTCGCGTTCGTGCGCTTCCCAGGAATTCAGCTGTTTGCCCGTTGCCAGTTCGTAGGACTGGATGGTGCGATTGGCCACCCACACCCGGAGTTCCTTGCCGTCTCTGGTTACCAGCAACGTGGGCACCTCGTTGCCAACTCCCTCCCGGATAACGCGTGTCTCCTTGCCAGTGGCGACATCCCAGATCCGCAAGGTGCGATCATCGCTGGCGGAAACCAGGGACTTGCTATCCGGGGTGAAGGTGACCGCGGTCACGGTATCGGAATGACCGAGCAGCACGGCTTTCTCACGCCCCGTGTTCAGATCCCACAAGCGAATCGAGCTATCGGCGCTCCCCGAGGCCATCAGCGCGCCATCTGGGCTGATGGCGACACAGCGGACATCGCGCACATGGCCGTATCCGGCAGCCCCCTCGCGCCCCACCAGTTCCCAGACCTTGATCGTCCGATCCACGCTCGCAGAGACAATGAAATGCCCATCGGGACTGAAGGCCACGCTGCTGACCCAGTCCTTGTGCCCGCGGAAGGTCTGTGCCTCCTGCTTCCCCTGGATATCCCAGAGTTTGACCACCTTGTCTGCGCCCCCCGAGATCAGGTAGCGTCCATCGGGACTGAAGGCCACCGAACTGACAATCCCGGTGTGCCCGGTGAAGGTCAGGGGAGCAGACTCGTTCCCCAGTTCCCAGACCTGGACCCGAGCGTCAGCGCCGCAGGAGGCCAGTTTCTTGCCGTCGTTGCTCAGGGCAATCGCGCTGACGGCCGAGGTGTGCCCGGACAGCGTCTTGGTCTCCTTCCCGGTTGCCACATCCCAGAACTTGATCGTTTGATCGGCACTGGCCGACGCCACCGTTTTGCCATCCGGGAAGAAGGCCACCCCGCTCACCACCGCAGTGTGGCCCAGGAACGATTTCAGTTCTTTCCCGGAGGTCGTGTCCCACACCTTCACGGTGCGATCTGCGGAGCCGGAGACAAACTGACTGCCGTCGGCGTTGAAGGCGATCGAAGTCACGGTTGCCTTGTGGCCGGGAAAACTACGCACTTCCTTGCCCGTAACCCGATCCCAGAGCCGAATGGTCATGTCGCCACTGCAGGAGAGCACGTATTTGTTGTTCGGGCTGTACACCACGGCGGTCACCGGGGAGGTGTGCCCGGTCAGCGTGTGGATCACCTGGCCCGTGGCGGCATCCCAGAGCTTGACGACCTTGTCCGCCCCCGCGGAGGCGATCTGCTTGTTGTCGGGGCTATAGACCGCCGCCCACACATAGCCCTGATGCCCGGCAAATTCACGGAATTGCTCGCTGGAGCCAAGATCCCACAGGCGGATCGTTTGATCCTTGCTTCCCGACGCCAGCATGGTTCCGCTGGGATTGAAGGCGACACAGGTCACTTCCTCGGTGTGGCCTTGCAAGGTACGGAAGGTTTGCCCGCTGGTCACATCCCACAGGCGAATCGTTTTGTCGTTGCTGCCACTCGCGAGCAGTTTGCCATCCTTGTTGAAGGCGACGCTGGTGACAAAGTTGGCATGCCCTTCGAGCTTGGCACGCTCGGCACCGCTGCTGATATCGTGAATCTTGACCGTGTTGTCGGTCCCTGCGCCGGTCGCGAACGACTTGCTATCCGGGCTGAAGGCCACGCCGTAAATCGTCCCGCGATGGGGTTGAACCCCGAGCACTGCCTGGCCGGTCCTGGCATCCCAGATGCGGGCGATGCGATCCGCGCCCACCGAGGCGAAGTAGCGGCCATCGGGGCTCCAGGCCACGGCGTGAATGAGAAGATTGTGGCCGGGCAGATCGTGCAGCACCTTCCCGGTTGCGACATCATGGACCCGGACACGTCGATCAGCCCCGCCAGAGACGAGCGACTTGCTATCCGGCGAAAAGGCTATGCTGGTCAGATATTCGGTGTGTCCTTTCAAGGCGCGGATATCCTTGCCGGTCTCGGGATCCCACAACTTGATCTCGGCGTCCTTTCCGGCGGAGGCGATCATTTTTCCATCGGGACTCCAGGCGACCGAGAGAACGGATTCGGTATGTCCGTGGTAGGCACGCAGTTCACGGCGTGTCTGCACATCCCAGATCTTGACCGTGCCATCGTCGCTACTGGTGACGAGTCTGGTCCCATCGGGGCTGAAGGAGAGCGCCTGCACCCAGGAAGTGTGACGCAGGCGAGCATCGCCGAAGACGCGCGAGATGTTCCTGGGGAAGTCGCTGGGTAAACCGGGGATTTGCTGCCGGGCACGGAGGTAACTGGCCTGCGCCTCGGCCAGGCGGTTCGCCATCAGCGCCTCATCGCCCTTCTTGGCAAGCGCCTCCGCGCGTTCAAACCACTCGGGGGAGAAGGTCTTGGTGAGCCCGTTCTTCTCAGCTGCCTCGCGATCGGTTCGATACTTTGCTTGCAGGTCCTTGACTGCCTCCACCGTGAGCGATCGGGCAGGTTCCTGGCCCGTGAGCGACCACGTCAGACCAGTCAGGATCACTCCGACCAGGAACAGTCCGCGATACCTTCCCGCGTTCCAACGTGATGCCGATGTCATGGCAGGCTTCTCGCACAGTATGGTTTCAGCCACCCTCTCAGACACCGGGTTGCTGTGCAGGCGAGCCCTCTCGCCCCGCACGGCGCCCCGGCCCCTCCGCAAGGTTGGGTGGCGGTCACTTCCCCTTGAAATCCGCGGCAAATGACTTCGCGTTCAGTTCCTCGCCCGTCGCAAACCGGGTGAGTTCGTTCCAGTTCAGGGTTCGTCCGGGCGCGAACACCTTCTTTTTCATGAACTCGCCCACATCCTTGTTGCCTACGTAAATCACGCTCTCGGGGTTCGCTCCCTTGTACACCTCGCGAGCAATGGCGTGGTGAACCTGTGAGGCGAAGAGTTCGCCCATCATGTAGTTGTGATAGTAAACCGGCGCACTGACGACATGGATCTTGCTCGCATAGTCGGGGGCGCTGCGTCCCCGGGGGCGCTTGACCAGCTGGTACTTCTCCACCAGATCCCACCACAGCTTGTTCAAATCCTGTTCGGGGTTCTCGTACATCCCCTTCTCAAAACGCAGCATCACCTGGCACCAGCGCGAGAAGATCAGCAGCTGGTAGCGGAGCATCTTCGCCCCGGTGCGGTCGAACGCCTCGCGATCCGGCACCGCGATCCCCATCTTCTCCAGAAACGCCCCGCGCTTGGAGAGACGTTCGAACATCATCGCCACACCTTCGGTGGTGAGGATGTGCGCTTCCATGCGAACCACATAGGGGAGCGTTTTTGGAATGTTCTTGCTGCTGTAAACCGAGTGGCCAAACTCGTGAAGCAGGGTAGAGGCCCAGTACGCATCGTTCACCACGTTGCACAGCACGCGCACATCGCCATCGCGGTCGATATCGGTGCAGAAGGCGTGCGGACTCTTCCCCTTCTTCTCGTACAGATCGCTTCGCGCGATGACATCGTTGATGGGTAGACCAATCCCCTGGTAGAAGTCGCCGCACATCTTGAGTAGATCGGCCCTGGCATAGGGTTTGTCGATGTCGCTGGCGAAGACGGCGGGGGTCTCCTGGAAGAAGGGATCGTGATAGTGCCAGGGCATCAGATCCTCGACCTTGACGCCACAACGCCGGGCGAGTTCCTGGTCGATCTCCTTCTTGGCCTGGGCAAACGGTTCGCGCGTGAGCGAATCCAGCTCATCGAAGAGCTTGAGCAACTGGTCGCCATCCTGTTCGTTGAGGAAGAGCATCAGGGCGTGGTAGTTCTTGAAGCCGAGGGTGGTTGCGGCCTGGTTGCGGAGTTTGACCAGGTCCTTCAGATCGGCCTGCAGGACCGTGCCCACCTTCTTGCTCGCCTCCCAGGCCGCCTGGCGACGCTCGGAGTTGGACGACTCCTTGAGGATCTTGCGCACCTCGTTGTCGGTGGCTTCCTTGCCGTCGATCTGGGGGCGAAACTCATTGAACTTCTTCTCCACGGCGTTGGCCTTTTCGACCATCTTCTTGAGGAGAGCCGGGTCGACCTGCTTTTCCAGATAACTCAGATAGAGAACGTCCACACATCGGCGAAGGAGGGGATCGTCGATCTCCTTGCGTTTTTCGTGCAATTCCTTGACCACGGCGAAGAGGCGCGGATTGGAGAGTTGCTCGTCGATGCGATTCTGGGTCTCGATCTTCTTCTTGAAATCCTCATCCTTGCCGCTGATGTTGGCATTCCACCAGGCGAGGCTGGCGGCCACTTCCAGGGGGCGCAGGCGTTTCTCGTGGTCCTTGACAAACGCGCCTGCTTGTGCGGTGATCTCGGGGCTAGCCAGCACAGGGGAGGTCTCCACAGTAGCGAACAGAGTCAACGCGCTCACGAGGAGCAGACGAAACCGCGTGAACATCCAGCACGCTCCTTGCCACAAAAGCCGAATCAGGCGTCCGCAACCATGCAGATGATTGTTACAGGTTGGCGCACGATCCGCAACCATACAGACGAGGACAGACCCCAATTGGCTTTCGGGTTGTCGCGCCTACAATGACGCCACCTTGCAGATTCTGGGCAGAAGGAGAGTGTCATGGCCCCATTCCGCTGGGTCCGGGCGGATCAGGCGGGTCCTCACGCGCTGGGCATACTGGTTCCCCCAGGGAGCCGCACGGTGCTGATCCTGCGGCCGCGCGCCCTGGCCTGGGATCTCTTGCTGGTGGAGGGGCCAGCCAGCCTTGCCTTTCGCGCCATGGCCCAGGAAGAAGCAACGAGCCTGGTGGAGCGCGTCTGCGCCATGCTGCAGGAATGGGCCCAGCGAGTTCATCTCGATGCGCTCCCGGCGCCTCAGGGCGGCTACCTGGTGTGGGTGGATCTGGGCGAACTGGCCCTGGTTGCCTGTGCCCGCCGCCCCGGTCAACCCTATCAGCCCCTGGTCTTTCCCACGCTCCAGGGAGCGCGCGAAGCACTTCTCCCCCTGCGCAGTATCTTGCAGCCAGTCGAAAGTCTGCCTCAGGAGGTCTACATCAACACCCGGGGGTTTCAGCGTTAACGGGCCCGGGGGGCTTTACTCGGTTTGTTCGCCCCAGCGCCGTAACAAGGTGTGCGGCACACCGAGTTGGTCACAGATCCGCGCCACGATGAAATCGATCGCATCGTCAAGCGACCGAGGGCGCGTGTAGAACCCTGGCATGGCGGGGAGGATGACGGCGCCCGCCTCTGCACAGGCGGTGAGGTTTCGTAGTTGCACCAGTCCCAGGGGCGTTTCGCGGGGCACCAGAATCAGCTTGCGGCGTTCCTTCAGATGCACATCGGCGGCTCGATGAATCAGGTTCTGGGACAGGCCATGCGCAATGGCCGCGACCGTGCCCATGCTGCACGGGCACACCACCATTCCCCCGGTGAGGAAGGAGCCGGAGGCGATCCCCGCCTGGAAATTGCGGTAGTGGTGATAGTGCAGACGCTGAGCAGCCTCGCTCGGGAGGTCTGGGAGAAGTTGCTGCCAGGTGAAGGGGTCCAGACGGATGCGGCGCTCGATCTCCTGCTGCATCACCTCGACCGCGGCGGGGCTGATGGTTAAGTGAACCGTCTGCCCCGCACGCAGCAAGACATCGAGTAACCGGATCCCATAAGGAGATCCACTGGCCCCGGTCAGTGCCACCACCAGATCGTTAGCCGCCATCATTCGCCCCTTTGGTTCGGTGATGCTCCCGTAGATTGATAGGCGCGTCCTGTCGCGGTCTGCCCGGAACAGGTAGGAAGGGATAAAAATGAAAAAATCTACGGAATTTTATTTGACCAGTGCTCTAACCCTGCTAAGTTGAGTTGAAAATCAGTGCAAACCATGAAGACCGTTTGTCTGTACGTCCATCCGCGTCCCATGGCGCGTGATAGTGGGGACTCGCATCCCTTCGTAGACAGACTATCGCGCGGTGCACCGATTCAGGTGGCCGGTTTCATCCACGATTAGTTTTTTCAGGTACGACGAAGTCCTGGATCTGCTCTGCAACCAGACTGCTGCCGTGTGCTGGAGGTGCGTCCGCGCTCCGCTGTCTCGTTTGAGAAAACCCGGGCGCGTGACTCGTGCATGAGGAAGACCAGGGTGGGGAGGAAATGCCTTGACCGTACAAACCCGCGTTGCGCCCAAAACACGTAATGGGCGCGAGCGTTCGCGCGCTCGGACCTCACGCCAGGTGGACGACCTCACCATCGAGCGTTTATGTTCGGTCTTCAAGATGTTAGCCGATCCCTCACGGATGAAGATCTTGCTGGCGCTTGGCCAGGACCGGACCATGCATGTGTCGGCGCTGTGCAAGATGCTTGGTCAGTCGCAACCAGCTGTTAGCCATCATCTTACGCTGATGCGCATGGCAGGTCTGGTCCGTTACGAGCGCCAGGGCAAGCACAACTTCTACCGGCTCGATTCTTCCCAGATGGGAGAGATCCTCGCCCAGTTCTTTGCGCATTCCGGCAATCGCGAGCAGCAATTCCAGTTCGACGATTTCTCGCTCCTCTTTGAAACGCACTGAGAACGGTTGGCGTTTCGCGGGGCCTCGGCTCCGCGAAACCATTTCTCTGCTTTCCTTTCCGCCCCGTCTCCTCCTTGCGATCGGATTCCCTGGTAGCCCCCACTCCGACTCTGGCTGCGCCATGGCGTTGCTTGTTTGCAATCGCTCCCAAAACAAGTTACGATGTGGAAAATTCCTGGCGAAGGCGATGGGGAACCGGCTCTCGGCAAGCGAGTGTCATCATGAACAACGTTGTGCGCCAGTACCTGTGCCAGATTCTGCGAACGCACGGCACCGAGATTCTCGACGATGTGCCGCGGTTGCAGCAACTGCTGAGCGAAATGTGCGGTCCGCTCCAGGATGAGTGTCAACTGCTGATGACCGCCCTGTACTATCAGGTCCCGCGTCAGCTGCTGGCGCGCGGGGACAAGGAATCCTGGCCGACGCTGCGCCCCCACCTCGTGGAACAATTCAGCCAGACCGCCTTTCTCAATCCGGAGAGTGCTGGCTGGGCCATCGATAGCTGGCGTGGAGGGCTGATCGCGGGAGGGGGGCTGGGCAGTCCGCTGCGCAAGGAGAAGGCCGGTGCCCCCACCTCGCTCCCGACGCTGCCGAGCATGCACGGCGAGTTTCCCGAGATCCATCCTCAGTCCGAACCTCCGGTGCTCCAACCGCCACCGCTCCAGATGGCGGAACCTGCCGAGCCGATTGCGGCCACGTTGCCTCCTGGGGCACAGCTGCCGTTCCTCGCGCCCTCGGGTCGTCTTCCTGGGCGGACACCGAAAGGATCCAGGCCGGTGCCGGTCGCGGAACAGACGATGACCGCGATTCCGCTGGAAACCCCCGCGCTCGACCCATTTGCTGAGCAGAGGGTGGGTCCGCCTCCGCCAACGCCGCCGGCCATGCCTGTGCTGTTTCCCGAACCGCCCGTGATCCCCCCGCCTGTGCCTCTGATGACGCCTCCCCCCCTCCCTGTTGGCGATGTCCTGGGAGGGATGGCCATTCCTGTGATTCCTCCGCCCCCGCCCGGCTGGGAAACGCCGATGCCGAGTCCGCCGATGACGCCGCCGGCTCCGCCCGCCTGGCACGGCCCCACTCCTCCCGCGCAGCCTGCCTGGCGCGGCACGACCAGTCAACTCCCTCCGCCCCGCCGCAAGGTTGGCCTGGTCGTGGCGGGGCTTCTTGCCTTCGTCCTGCTCAATGGGCTGATCGTTGCCGGGGTGTTCGCCTGGAAACACTGGCACAAACCGCACGAGCCCGCGATTGCCGAGAAAACGGAGCCAAGCACCCAGCCAACGGGCCGAACGGCTCCAACCGGGACGACCGGACGAACAGGCACAACGGGGACGACGGAAACAACGGGACCGGTGCGACCCCCGAAGCCCGATCCTGCCCTCCAGGAGAGACTCGCCCAGGCGAAAAGGCATGTGGAGCAAGGCGATCGTTACTTCAGCAACAACGCCTACGATCTGGCCTTGCAGGAGTACAACAGGGCTCTTGGGTTCGACCCCGATTGTGCCTCGGCGTTTCATGGGCGCGGGCAGGTCTACCTTGAACAGCGACTGTACACGCGCGCCATCAAGGATCTCGATGATGCGATCAAACGAGATCCGCGGATGATTGATGCCTATCTTGCGCGCAGCGTGGCCTATTACAATCAGAACAAGTACGACGAGACGATCAAGGATTGTAACGAGGTCCTGAAGCTCGATCGCAAGGTTCCAGCCGCTTATAACAATCGCGGCCTGGCGTACATGGGCCAGAACAAGATTCCTCAGGCGCTCGCGGATTTCGATGAGGCGCTGGCCATCCGCTCCAACTACGGGCGTGCCTGGGCGAATCGGGGACAGTGCCACTTCCGCCTGGCCGACTACGACAAGGCGCTGGAAGATCTGGCCAACGCCGTCCAGCATGATCGCACGCTCGGCTACGCCTACAACATCCGTGGCCAGATCTTCATGATGCGCAAGCAGTACAGTCAGGCGGCGGCGGAATTCTCCGAGGCGATCCGCACCAATCGCAACATCGCCGTCTACTGGAGCAATCGTGCCCTGGCTTACCTGTGCCAGGACGATTACACGCACTGCATCCAGGATGCCGACGAGGCAATCCAGCGCGAAGTCAGCCACTCCTCCGCTTACTGCTGGCGCGGGGAGTGTTACCGGCGCAGGAATCAACTGGACCTCGCCCTGCGCGATCTCACCCGCGCCCTCGAGTACAACCGCACCTCTCCCTGGGCGTATTACTACCGGGGTTGTGTGCGACTGGATCAGATGCGCACCGACGAGGCAATCACCGATTTCCGCCTGGCGCTCAAGTACGATCCCACGCACGAGGCTGCTCGGGCTGAACTCGCCTGGCAGACCGGACGCGGACTCCTCAAGTATGTCTCCGACGACACCGAGGCCTTCCTCTGTGTCAATGTGCGGCAATTGTGTCAGACCCATGTGGTGCGCACCAACTACCTGCCCCAGTGGCAAAAAACGCTCAGCGATTCTCCCGTGCAGGCTTTGCTCAAGCTGATTGGAGTCGATCCCTTTAACGATCTGGATCAGGTGCTCTTCGCCGGTTATCGCGACAGCTTACGCGTGGCAAAGTTTGAGGTGGTGTTGCGTGGAACGTTCAACGAGGACAAGTTGCGTACCTTTGCCAGGCAGGCGATGCAGGATCGGTCGCTGCGGGATCTGCTCGCGGGCCAGTGTGAAATCTACGAGTATCGTGCGCCCCAGGCGACCGATTCCGTCTTCGCCGCGCTGATCAACAAGCAGACGTTGGTGCTTTCCAGCAGCATCGACGCGGTGCGGGAAGCGTTTCATCGGGAACGAGTCCAGCGACGATCCTCCCTCAAAAATCGCGTGCTTCAGTACATGCTGGATGATCTCGACGGCCGGCGCACGGTGTGGATGGCCTTTGGCAGTGAGGCACTTCTCGCCACGGGGGCGGACCAGGATCTGTTCAAACGGCTCGATGCGTTCACCGGCACCGTGGAGGTTTCGCAGGGGGCGATGCTGAATGTGGTCTTCCACGCCATCACGGCCAAGGATGCGCGGGATCTGGCGGCCAACCTGCGTAAATCGCTGCTTGACAGCACGTCCACGCTGAAGAATCAGAAGCAGATGGCTCCGGTGCTGGAGTTCATTCGGGCTCTCACGGTGAAGGCCCAGGATGAGTCGATCCTGATCCATGGGCAGGTCGATGAACGCACCCTCACCCAGATGGTGGATCTGCTGATCGCCGAGATGACCAAATCCAGCACGAAGAAGTGAGCGTCCCAACCGGGAGCGCCGACCTCAGGTCGGCGCTCCCGGTTGGTGTTCACGCCAGCAGCTCCTTGATCACATTGCCTGCCACATCGGTGAGTCGGAAATCGCGGCCCCCAAAGCGATAGGTCAGGCGTTTGTGATCCACGCCAAGCAGGTGGAGCAAGGTGGCGTGCAGATCGTTCACATGCACCTGGTTGCTCGCGATGTTGTAGCCAAATTCGTCGGTGGCGCCGTAAGTTGTCCCGGCCTTGATGCCACCGCCGGCCATCCACATGGTGAAGCAGCGCGGGTGATGATCACGACCGAACCCGCCGGACAGGTTGCCCTGCCCATAGGCCGTGCGGCCAAATTCGCCGCCCCAGACCACCAGCGTTTCATCGAGCAGCCCACGCGCCTTGAGATCCTGAATCAGGGCCGCCGCCGGTTGATCGATCGCCTGCGCCTGTCGTTTGATATTCCCCGCCACATCGCCGTGGGCATCCCAGCCGCGATGGAAGAGTTGCACAAAGCGCACGCCGCGCTGCACCAACCGGCGAGCCAGCAGGCAGTTGCGAGCAAAACTTCCAGGAGTCTTCACCTCGGCGCCGTACAGGTCCATCACCTTGGCGGACTCCCGGGAGACATCCATCAACTCCGGCACGCTCGTCTGCATGCGGAACGCCAGTTCGAAAGAGTTGATGCGTGCCTCGATCTCCGGATCCCGCACCCGTGCATGGCGGAGTTTGTTCAGTTCGTTGATCGCTTCGATGGTGTCGCCCCGGACCTCATGCGGCATCCCGTCCGGGTTGGACAGGTACAGCACGGGATCCTTGCCGGGGAGGAACTGGACTCCCTGGTGCTGCGAGGGGAGAAAGCCACTGTGATAGTAACGCGATGGGGTGGGTTGATCAAAGGGACCAGAGATCATGACCACAAAGGCGGGGAGTTCCTTGGTTTCCGAGCCCAGCCCGTAACTCACCCATGAGCCAAAGCAGGGCAACCCTGGTTGTGGGCGCCCGGTCTGCATAAAGGTGACCGCGGGGTCATGATTGATTGGCTCCGTGTGCAGCGAGCGGACGATGCAGAGGTCGTCGGCAACCCTGCCGAGGTGAGGCAATACCTCGACCATCTCGGCGCCGGACTTGCCGTGCTTGAGGAACTTGAACGGCGTGGCGGCGGCCTTGAAATGCCCCTGATTGCGGGTCATCAGGGTGACGCGCTGATCGCCCAGGACCGATTTGGGCATCTCCTTGCCATGCATCTCGCGCAACTTCGGCTTGTGGTCGAAGAGATCAACATGCGACGGCCCCCCCGCCATGAAGAGGTAGATGACGTTCTTCGCTTTGGGCGCAAGATGGGTTTGTCCCAGCACGCCAGGGACCTTGACTGGTCCGACAGCCCCGCCCTGCGCGGGGGTATCGAACAGGGTCGCCAGAGCCGCCAGCCCCAGTCCTGCCGAGGTGCGCGTCAGAAAGCGACGCCGAGTGAGGATCTGGTGCAGGTAAGCCGGATGATTTTCATTCATGACAGATCCCGATTAACCCTGGATGCTAGCCCATCGCCACCCGAGAAGTTTCGCTCACTCGCGCATGATTGTTTCATCGAGATTGAGAAGCACGTTGGCGATCCCCATCCAGGCGGCATGCTCGGCGGGGTTCAGTTCGGGGGCGGCGACATACTGACCCACGCGCACCACCGCGGTTGCTCCCTTTGGATCCTTCTGATAGCGTTCCCGCAGCGTCTGGTAATGTTTGCGGAGCACCTGCACCTCAAGTGCGCTGGGTTTGCGTGCCACGGTGGTCTGAAAGGCGAAGACCAGGCGGCCCTCAAGATCGCTCGGACCCTGTTGCAGAATCTTCTGGGCGAAGACGCGGGACGCCTCGACAAAGGTCGGATCGTTCAGCGTGACCAGGGCCTGCAAGGGCGTGTTGGTGCGTGGGCGGGCGGCGGTGCACTCCTCGCGGCTCGGGGCATCGAAGACAGCGAACATTGGGTGGAGGGAGGTACGCCGCCAGAAGGTGTACAACCCCCGGCGATAGAGATCCTCGCCCTTGCTCTGCTCCCATTTCCAGCTCTCGTTTTTCCCCTGGTAGAACGTCGGCGGTTGATACGGCATGACCGAGGGGCCCCCCACCTTGCGGGTGAGTAGCCCGGAGACCGCCAGGGCGTTGTCACGCACTTCCTCCGCCGTCAGGCGGAAGCGCGGGGCGCGCCAGAGCAGGCGATTATCCGGATCGATTTCAGGGATCTTTTCACCAAACCCCGACGATTGCCGATAGGTGGCGGACAGAGCGATCAAGCGGAGCATCGCCTTGACATCCCACTTGCGCGCGATGAACTCGGTTGCCAGAAAATCGAGCAACTCCGGATGCGAGGGCATGTCGCCCTGGGTGCCAAAGTCGCCCACCGTCTTCACAATTCCAGTGCCCAGCATCTGCGCCCACAGACGATTGACGGTGACGCGCGCCGTCAGCGGATGATCCGGGCTCACCAGCCAGCGGGCGAGCGACAGGCGATTGGCCGGGGCGTCCTTGGGCAAGGGAGGAAAGATCCCTGGCGTGCCCGGCTCGACCTTCTCTCCGCGTTGCTGGAAGTCGCCGCGATGGAGCACGAAGGCGGGGCGCCGCTGCGGCATCTCTTCCGACACCATCACGGTCGGCATGGCGGCATCGAGATCCTTGATCTTGCGAGTGTTCTCGGCGATTTGCTTCTCCAACGGCTCGAAGATTCCCCGAGAGCCGGCGTGGACATGCCGGAGATAATGATTGCGCAGCAGTGTTTTCTGGGCCTCGGTGCGTTTCGGTGCGGCGACGTTCAGGGCGGCCCGCACCTCGCCAGGGAGTGTGGGATTCCCCCTATCGCGTTCTTCCCATGCCCGCTGCGAATGGAGGTAGCGATCGTCGGGCGGAACACTGCGAATCCCTGCCCGATCGTAGTAGACAGTTCCGCCATGCTGGGTAAACGCCCATCCATTGAGCGGGGTTCCTGGTTTCAACCCCACCTTCTCTGGGCTCACTTCCAGGCGCACCCATTCGCCGGTCCTGGGGAGCGGGCCCATCTTGCGGTGGTTGGCGGCATCGGCACTCCCCGCCAGGAAACAGACATCTTCGCCCCAGTAGGCGCGATGTTCCCAGTTGCCATCGTTGAACTGCAACATCACCGCTTTGGGCGGATTTTTCGGGTCCAGATACACGTAGGCAAAGAGACGATCGGCCGCGGAGCGAATCAGCAACGGCTTCTGCGCCCCCGTGAAGTAGTGCTGGTGTAACCCCGGCCCTGTGCGTTTCATCGAACGCTTGCCGCTCTGCACCGGCTGTTGTGGCGCCTGGCCCCATTGCCACCCGGCGCCGTCGCCTTGCAGCTGAGCCCCGGCTGGAGTGTCGTCGTCGATCCAGACAATATCCTCGGGAGGCTTGATCATCGGCGTGGGGGCGGCCGGCGGCTCCTGGTACTGAATCTTTGCGAGTTCCGTCTGGATGCGTTTCTCCAGCGCCTGGATATCCGCCTTCGCCTCGGCGAGCGCCTTTTCCTGGGCCGGGGTGGCCACGCGCAGCAGCGGAGGGAGCGGTTGATTGTGGTTCATGCTGACCATCGGCTCGCGAATGCCCGTGAAGTAGGCATAGAGCTGATAGTACTCTTTCTGAGAAATGGGATCGTACTTGTGGGAATGGCATTCGGCGCATTGCAAAGTCATGCCTAGCCAGACCTGGCCAAGCGTGTTGGTTCGATCGACGTTGTAGCGGATGACGAACTCCTCGGGGTCGGCTCCGCCTTCCTCATTGAAGCGTGTATTGCGGTTGAACCCGGAGGCGACCTTCTGTTCGGTCGTGGCGCCGGGCAACAGATCGCCGGCGAGTTGCTCGATGGTGAACTGGTCAAACGGTTTGTTCTTGTTGTACGCCTGGATGACATAGTCGCGCCAGAGCCACATCTGGCGGGTACTATCGAAGTGATACCCGCTGGTATCGCCAAAGCGCGCCAGGTCGAGCCACAGGGTCGCCATCTTCTCGCCATAGTGCGGCGAGGCCAGCATGCGATCGACCAGTTTTTCGTAGGCATCGGGCGATTGATCGTTCAGAAAGGTCTGAACTTCCTGCAAGGTGGGCGGTAGTCCACGCAGATCGAAGGAGAGCCGGCGGATCAGCGTGGCGCGCTCGGCCTCGGGGGAGGGCTTCAGCCCTGCTTTTTCCAGCCGGGCGAGAATAAAGGCATCGATCTCGTTGCGGGCCCAGCCCTGGGTTTGCACCTTCGGCGGAGCAACCTTCACGGGCGGAACAAAGGCCCAGTGGATCCTGTACTCCGCCCCCTCGTCCACCCAGCGTTTGAGCAGTTCCTTCTCGTGCGGTTTGAGCGTCTTGTTGCTCTTGTGGGGCGGCATGACCTCGGTGTCATCCGAGGTGAAAATGCGCTTGATGACCGCGCTCTGGACCGACTTCCCGGGCACCAGCGCCGGATCGCCGGAACGGCCTGGCTTGAGCGCTTCTTCACGCAAATCAAGACGCAGCTTTCCCTTGCGTGTCTTTTCATCCGGGCCATGGCAGGCAAAGCAATTCTCCGCCAGCAGAGGCCGGATCTCGCGACTGAAGTCGATCGGTTTCTGCTTCGCCGGGGCACTGGGCGCCCCCGGTTCGGCGTGAACCGCTCCACCAACACCCAGGAACACCCCGAGACCGAGAAGAACGAACGCTGAGGGTCGATGCATGGAGACTCACCCAGTGAGGAAGGCGGGTCTGTGGGATTACACAGGCAGGTATCGTAGTCTACCAACCTTCGACGTGCTTGACCAGCATCAACCCGAAGAAATCGCATGGCGCTCAGGGCCAGCAGTAGAACACCACGACTCCCCCCGCAACCACCGCCCCGAAGACCAGCAACACCCAGGAGAGCAGCGCGCGGTCTCCCAGAAACGCCACTATCAGGGTTTTCATGACAAAGTTGGCCTGCGAGGCGATCAACATCAACCGCCAACCCAGCGCAACCGACACCTGTCCGTGATCGACAAAGCGTGCGGTGGACAGAGTGATCGCATCCAGGTCATGCAACCCGGAGAGGGTCGCCACCAGGTACAAGCCGCGTTCCCCCAGCGAGGTCTGGGCCGCACCTACGCCGAGAATCACCAGTGAGTAGAGCCCGGCGAAAATCAACGCGGATTTGAGTTCGGCGGGATTTTCCTGCGGAGGCAGTTCCGCCTCCTCGCGCCGAACAAGGAAGTAGAAGGCGGCGGACAGCAAGGCGGACCACCCCAGCACCACAAGCAAGGGCGGAGCCAACTGCCAGAATTCGCCCCCCGCGACCAGGGCAATCTCGGTCAACACGCGCCCGTAGGCCATGCTCGACGCCAGCAAGAGTACCAGGGCTGCGGTGCGCACCCCGACTGCTTTTTCTCGTGACAGCCGGGAGACACTGACGGTGACCGCCGTGCTGGAGATCATCCCTCCGAGAATCCCGGCCAGCAGAATCCCCTTCTGGGCTCCGAGGATCTTGTAGGCGACATACGCTCCCAGACTCAAAGCTACAATCAGCACCACCATCAGCCAGATGTTGTGCGGATTCAGCACCTGGTAAGGGCCATACACCTCATCCGGCAGAATGGGCCAGATGACCAGGGCGATCAACACAAATTGCATGATGGCGCGCAGATCGGTCGGTCCCATGCGCGCCACAAAGGTGTGCATCGGTTGCTTGAAATAGAGCAACAGAGCCGTGGTTCCTCCCAGGGCAATGCACACCGAGACAGGACCGCGCACCAGGTAAGCCCCCACGCCAAACATCAGCAGAGCGGCGATCTCCGTCGTCAGCCCCGGCTCGGCCTGCGTTCGCCCGCGCTCTCCCAGGTTGCCGATCACCAGCAACAGGGTCAGGCCGAGTGCCGCGACCGCCACCAGCCAGCCGCCATACTCCTCGGACAGGAGGGCGCTCACGGTCCCCAGCACCGTGATCAACGCGAAGGTGCGAATCCCTGCCAATCCCGGATGTGCCTTCTCGCGCTGCAACCCCACCAGCAGCCCTAGCCCCAGGGAGATGCCGAATTTCTGAAAGAGGAGCGACAGGGGCAACGGCTGCGAATCAACCACCGTGAACCATCCTTTGGAAAAAACGAGTTTGTGTGTCTGGTCTGTTCGTCAGGGGACGGCGCGGCTGAGCCGGGGCTCCTGGTTACGGTTTCATCGTGTTTTCTCCATTCGCGAACCATACATTACCGTCATGGTAGCACAGGATTCCTCGGTGTCTTCCTTCCCGGACGGGTCGACCGCGTTGACGGGGCTGCTTCACCTCATGGTCGCCTTTGACTGGGGGGAAGAAGTGCAACTCGAGCATGCGCGTCGGCTGGGACCGGCGGAGATCCACGTGTTGCCTCGGCGCCGCCGGACGCCCTCGTCAATCACCTTTCGTCCGCCTCCCCTGCGCTTCCCGCTGGGGATGGTCCGCCTGGAACTCCCCGAAGTCGGCGCGATTCAGACCAGCGCCGAAGCGACGGTGTTCGACTTCGCCGGGGTGAGTGTGGCGATGCACGTCCCCTTCACGCTCCCGGCAGTTGCCTTGCGTCGTCTGGCCGACTGGCTCGCCGATCCTACTCCGCTCATTGCGTCCGCGATCACTGCGCTTGAACCGCTGTATCGCTCCTTGCAACCAGCCATCGTCAATCCGCGCTGGCAGACAGCGCTGAGCGAGGAATATTTCGTCGTGCAGTTGCCCCCCGGAGGAGCCCTCTCGCCCAGCATCTTGCTCCAGAATCCGGGCGCTGAATGGCTCGCGGGCTTGCTGCGACTGGAGGGGGGCCCGCTCAGTCAGCAAGAAATCACCGAGGCGCTACGGCTTTCCCTCAGTTACAGCCCCCATGATCTTTTTGTGCCCGACTGGGGCGTTGCCTTTCTGCTCGATAGCGATTGCGAGGAAACGCTGCTCACCATCGAGTACACCAACCTCCAGCTGCTGGAATATCGGCAGATCGACAACCGCCTCGATGATAGCGTGGCCACTGCCTATCGCCTGATCCATCCGTTGACGCGCTCCTGGCTCCCCTTCTGGCAAACACACTCGCGGCCCCTGCGTGCTTTGGGGGAACTCAAGGTGGAGGCCAACGAACTCTTCGAGCGTACGGGCAATGCCTTCAAACTGGTGGGTGATCAGTATCTTGCCCGGGTCTACGGGTTACTCGGGCGGCGTTTCCACCTGGAGGAGTGGGAACAGAGCATCCAGCGGAAATTGAGCGTGCTCCAGGGGGTGTATGAGGTGCTGGCAGATCAGACTGCCACCTACCGCGCCGAGGTGCTGGAAATCATCATCGTTTTGCTGATCGCCTTCGAGATAGTGCTTGCCTTTTTCCCAGGCCATCGGTGAACCTTGGCCGGCTGCGTGGCGTCCTTGGAGAAAACCCAACCAGTCAAACACTCCCTCTCTGAAGGAGCTGCTTCATGCCAAAATTGAACCAGGTCAATGCCATTCTGACGGCGCGCAAGCCCGAGACAGAAAAAGCTATTGGCGAGTTGAATCGTCTGTTGCAGAAGGAACAGCTTTTCAACGGACGTGAACGCACCTATCGACCACTGGACGAGGTCAACGGTCAAAAGCTGCCGCCCGAATCCCAGAAGGTGCAGCAGAAGGTCGACGATCTGATCGGCCAGGCGCGTGCGCGCTGGGTCGAGCTGTGGAACCTGGTGCTCACGCAGGACACCGGCAACCAGCAGGCCCGGGCCGATATTCGCGTGGAGGACCAGGTCATCCTGGCCAACGTTCCGGTGACCACGCTCCTTTTCCTCGACAAGCAACTGGTCGAGCTGGAAACCTTCGTTCGCCTGTTGCCGACCCCCGATCCGTCAGAAGAGTGGACGCATGACCCGAACTCTGGCCTGCTCAAGAGCCAGGTGTCGGAATCGCTGCGCACGCAGAAGGAGCCCGCGGTCTTCGTCAAGTACGAGGCGACCAAGGAGCATCCGGCCCAGACTGAATTCTACATGAAGGATGTCGCGGTCGGCACCTGGCGGCAGATTCTCTACTCCGGCTGCATTCAGGCGGACCGCAAGAATGCCATTCTGGCCCGAGTGAAGAAGTTGCAGGAAGCGGTCAAGCTGGCGCGCGAACACGCCAACCTGATTGAGGTGGAACGTCAGCGCGCCGCCGAGGCGGTGCTCACCTTCGTGTTTGAGCGCTAATGCCAAGTGGCTCCCGCTGAACTTGTCCTGTTGCGGGAGCCCGCTTACAATGGGGATGCACAGGCGTGCCAAGCTGAGCTTCAGTCACAGGTTCATCGCTGGCCGTCTGGTAATGGCTGCCAACCATGGCCATTCCCCGCCCGCCCTCGCCGAAAGGGATGGAGCGGGGTCGCCGGACGACGGTCTCAGACGCAAGCTCTCACGCCAGTTTCAACCCTCGTGCCGAGGTGCGTTCCTGCTATTATCGGACGCAACCCTGAGATGCGGGCTCATATCCCGCTCCCGGAGCTTGTTTCGCCCGCTTTTGATCCGGGATAGCTTAACCGTAGAGCGCAGGGGATCAGCATCACGTCCGAGACATTGTCCTGAATGAACGCGCTCCCCTGAATCGGCACTCGGTTCGTCTGTCGGCGGGTGTCAGCCCCCAACCGACAACGTGCTGAAAAGTCCCCCGTCCGGAAGGCTAGACCGGCACGGGGGACGCTTTTTGCGCCGAGCAATCCCGGGGAGTTAAGAGGGGGAGCAGACCCACGGGTCAGCCACGCGCAGCAAGACGGTGCTGCAACCGTTCACCTTGTCGCCCACCTTCACCAGGACTTCCTTGACGGCGTCGGTCGGCAGATAGATTTCCGTGCGCGAGCCAAACTTGATCATCCCATAGCGTTCCCCGGCGCGCACGGTTTCACCCGGCCGAAGCCAGCAGACGATGCGCCTGGCGATGGCACCAGCAATCTGCTTGATGCGAATAAACTGCCCGGCCCCTTGCTGCCCGAGATCGACCCAGAGTTGTTCGTTGCGTTGCGAGCAGGCGGGGAGATCGCGCGCATCGAGAAATTCCCCTGGGTAGTAGCGTACCCCCAGCACCCGACCAGTGCGCGGGATCCGATTCACGTGGACATTGAAGACCGACAGAAAGATGCCGATGCGAAAGGCCCGTCCGCCGGGAAAATCGGCCTCTTCCACCTCGCCAATATCGGTGATCGTCCCATCGGCGGGACTGAGCAGCGCGGCCGGATCGCCCGGAAGAACCCTTTCCGGATCGCGAAAGAAGGAGAAGATGAACAGCCACAGAATCCCCAGGATGGCCACGAGCACCCACCCGAGCGGATGCCAGGTGAGCGCGACCCAGGAGAAGACCGCGACATTGGCAGCGAAGAGGGCGGAGAACCAGAGCAACTCGGCCAGGCCGTAGCGTGCCAGCCGCAGTCGGGCGCGCCAGGCGAAGGCATCGTCCTCGGGGCGGAAGGAATAGCCACAGACGTTGCGGTAATATTTCAGATCGCGGGCGTCAATAATGTCATGTGCGCAGTTGGGGCATTCCCCTTGCCTTTTGGCCTTCATGGCGGCGACATAGCCGGGGCGCAGGCGGCGCAACAGGGAGCGCCGCACTTTTCCCCAGGCCAGTTCGAGGCTCATGCAGAAGCCTCCACCTGGCTGTGCGCTGGTGATCGGGGTAGGCGTCAAACCGGTCATGGGAGGAGTCGTGCTGCTTACCATGCCACTAGCCTAGCAAGCAGCGCGGACGCTGGCCATCCTTCAGGTGCCCGTCGTGGTCGGAGGGGGAGTTCGCCCCGGAACCCCGCGTGCCTTGATGCTTTCCAGCAGGGCGCTGCGACTCGGCAACGGGGTTCGACTGCTCGTCGAAGTCGCCGGCGGAGTCTCGACCGAGGGGCTGGCCGTCGTTGGTTCGGTCGCGAACAAGGGAATATCGACCCGCGATTCTCCGCTGCGGGTGCGCAAAGCCGATCCCCCTTCTCCGAAGTAGGTGCGGAACTCTTCCTCCGATACCGCCCGTTGGAAGCCCAGATAGTCAATGTGGCTGTACGGGATAAAGAAAACGCGGCCCGTGTCCTGGCTCCCCGCCAGGCGGCCCTTTATCCCAAGACATTCTCCCTCGACCATCAGCAGGGCGTTGATGGCGATTTCAGTCCCCGAATTGGTCACCAGCATCAGTTGCGGATGTACTTCAGGAGGAATTCGCCGCAAGAGATTGATCCATTGAGCCGTATGCATGGCCTATCCTCCGGACGAGACCGGATTCCTTATCGTCCCTGGACGACAGTACCTTGGTGACAAACAGGGCCAGCGCCTTCCAAGCCAAGCCTAGCTCATATTTGCGGTTTGCGACAATTATACCGCCCTTTTTCCACAATTCTTTCCGGACATAACCTCTCTGGTGTGGTCGGGGCAATCGAGATGAATTGGCACAATCCAGGAAACCATGGTCTCTGCGCGAACGCTTGCCTGGAGAGCCTTTGACTTCTCCGATTCGTGAGGATCCCCGGAGGCACGCGCTGGTTTCCTGCCCTGGTCCGCGCGTGGCACGTGCCGAGGCACTCGGTTACCGGGATGAGCCGGTTTTCAGTGGCTATGCTGCGAACCTGGCACTACCATGCACTGAAAGGTTCCCCTCATCAATACACCGAGTGCCGGAGAAACGAGCATGTTCTCGCGAGTTGCTGCGCTGCTTCTTGGCCTGGGGTTCAGTTTCCTGATCTCCACTCCCGCGCAGGCCCTCTACCTGCGACCCGACCTGGAACAGGTGCCGATCGACAAACTACTCGCCACTCTCACCAGGTTGGCGGCGGACAAACCGAAGGAGTCGCGGCTGCAGTATAACCTGGCGCGCACCTACGGGATGGCCTACGCCTCGAAGATGGACATGTGTTCCATCTGGAAAGGGAAGGAGCAACAGGGGGCGTGGTTTGGATACGAGCCTCCTTTTGTTCCCTTTAACAAGGTGACCGACACCAAGGATCCCGAAAAACTGAAGAGCGCTCGGGCCTATCTCGACAAGGCCATTGCCTCCTACGAAACAGTCATCAAGTTGGATCCCAATTTTCTCCCGGCTCAGCTTGGGCTGGCGTGGTGCACCGAGCAGAAAGGGGACCGCAAGGCCGCCATCGCCGCTTATCGCAAGGTGATTGAGAACGGTTGGAAGACAGAGAAGAACCTTCAGGCGGGGCCGCTTGGAGGACATTACATCACCACCGAGGCGTCGCGCTATCTCATTCCCTTGCTCGATAAGGACAAGGACAAGGCAGAGATCACGGAACTGCAGGATCGCATGATGAAACTCGCACGCTTGCCGAGGCCAGTGACTCCTCTTGCGGTCCCTCTCCGCGACGGTCTGACGGCTCGGGATCTGGAGGCTCTGTCCGCCAAGGTCGCCTTTGATGTCGACGGTTCGGGTCTGGTGCAACACTGGACATGGATTACCCGGGATGCTGCCTGGCTGGTGCATGACCCTCATCACACTGGCAAGGTAACCTCTGCCTTGCAGATGTTTGGGAATGTCAGCTTCTGGCTTTTCTGGGAGAACGGCTACCAACCGCTCCAGGTGCTTGATGAAAACCAGGATGGCCAGCTGACCGGGAAGGAACTTGAAGGGCTGGCACTCTGGCACGACGCCAACGGCAACGGGCGTTCCGATCCGGGGGAGGTGAAGCCCCTCGCGGCCCATGGCATCGTGGCCATCTCGTGCAAGGCGCAGCGGGATCCTGCCCACCCGGATAATCTCTGGTTTTCTCCGCGTGGAGTCACGTTCGCCAACGGTCGAACCCGGCCCACGTTTGATCTCGTGCTCAAGTCCCGTTAATCGGTTTCACGATGTTGGTCTGGGGAGCCCTGGGAAGGAGGGCCTTCTCGGGGCTCCCCGGTGTGTGAGGCTTACCACGACCGCTCGTCGCTGCCGTGCCCATGGGCGTGCATCAGATAGGCCATCTGCCCAATGTGGTTATTCAGGTGGGCACAACACACCAGGAACAGTCCGAAACGATTGTGCACCGGCTGTTGTTCCTTGGTCATTGGCGCGAGCAGGCCCGTTGCTCCCTGTGTTTTCAAGGTGCGAACCACCATCTGGATCGCCTCCTGGAATCGTCCCAGGAGATCCTCCGTGGGGTACTGCGTGGGATCGCTGAACTCCACCGGTCGCTCGCGTACATACCCCGTTCCTGCGATCTCCGCCCCGATGTAGTGATTGAGATTCCCGGTCAGGTGTAACACCAGATGACCGATGCTATTGCCAAACGAAAACGGTTTCACCCAGAGTTTCTCGCGGGGCAGAGCGCGAACCATTTTCTCCACACGGCGTCCCAGGTGCTCAAAGTAGCCCGCCATCTCATCCTGAATTTGGTCTGCCAACTCTGCAGGGTTGCTCATCTTCGTTCTCTCCGCTGCTTCACGTGTTTCGCTACACCGCCAGGCTGCTCCCATTTCCCCCCTGTGCAAGGAAGGTTGGAACAGCGAAGGGATTATTTTACAAGGCGAGATGGTAGAAAGTGCAAACAACGCCAGGCTCGGTGTCTTCCGCAAGGAGTGGTTCAAGCAGAGCAACCGGCACGCTTCCAACCAGTTACAGAGAATCTCTGCCGACGCACCTTTCTCTGGCACGCAGGTTGCATCAAGTAAATCGTCTTCACCCACGCTCGACGAGGTCCCCCATCTCGTCACCCCCCACGTGAGCGAAGGCCCCTGTTCCCCTTTCCTCCTCGCATCCTGCAAGTAAACTTCCCCTGGCCACCTGCTTCCCCCGGCAGGTGGCCCTTTTCTTTTTCGCCTCCTCGGTGCGCAGTGCAGGCCACGACGCCTTGAACGTCTCACCCACGGCCCACCAGTGGCATCTTGGTCGCCATCACTGTGACAAACAGAATATTGGCATCCAGGGGTAAAGTTGCCATGTGGACCACGGTTTGTGCCACCTGTTCCACATCCATCGTTGGTTCGACGGCGATCTCTCCATTCGCCTGGAGAACTCCGGTTGCCATGCGTGCTGTCATTTCCGTGGCGGCATTGCCAATATCAATCTGTCCACAGGCGATGTCGTATTTTCTGCCATCGAGGGCGGTGGAGCGTGTTAACCCCGTGATGGCGTGTTTGGAGGCGGTGTAGGGCGCTGAGTTGGGGCGGGGAGCATGGGCCGAGATCGATCCGTTGTTGATGATCCTCCCCCCGCGTGGCGTTTGGTTTTTCATCAGGCGAAACGCTTCCTGGGTACAAAGAAACGCTCCGGTCAGGTTCACCTCAATCACCTGACGCCATTGGGCGAACGTCAGGTCCTCAAGGGGAATCGCGGGAGCATTGGTGCCCGCGTTATTGAACAGGAGATCCAGGCGTCCAAACGTTTCACGAGTTTTCTCGAAGAGGGCATGCACCGAATCGGGATTCGTCACATCGGTGGGAACAAGGAGCGCACGGTCGGTTCCCGCCTCGGCGAAGGAGCGTGTTTGCTCCAGTGCCTCGGGCCTTCGGCCCGCGAGAACCACGAGAAAACCTGCTCGCAACAACGCGCGCGCAGAGGCTCTTCCAATCCCCGAGCCGGCTCCCGTCACAATCGCAATCCTGTTCTTCCCGTTCATGGGTGGTTGCTCCCTGGGCGGAAAAGACCGATCAGTAATCCGTTGCTGTGAAGGTACAACTTTCGCTGTCCATGGCCGGTTCGCGCGATAATTTCTTTTGGATCCAGCTTCGGGCTTGTCGCCGCTTCCCCGTGGGCTGACAATAGAACGAGCCAGTCGATCGCGCGTCTTTGGAGTGCATTTCCTTCGAGAGGAATCTTGCCCATGCCACGCGGAATTCCCATGGTCCTCGCTCTGGCCTTGCTCCTTCCGGGAGTCGGCGGGGCGCACGCGGAAAAACCCGTTCCAGACGCTCCTCCGTTGCCTGCGTGTCAGGACGACGAGGCGTGGAGCCTTTTGCCGCGGAAAAATCCTCCCTTGCCGGCCTGGGCGCGCGTGCTGGTGAAGCCGCTCCCCAGGACAACCGGGGCGATGCTGGAACTGGATTACCTTCATCGCGCTCGAAATCCCCTCCCACCCCTTCTTGCCGGGAAATTGCGGTGGATGGCAGCGCATACGCTGGGGAGTGTCTACGCCGAACGCTACGCCGAGGCCGATCTGCGCCGAGCGGGGATGAGTGAGGCTGATCTGAAAAAGTTGGCCGGCGATCCAGCTACATTGTCTGCCGATGATCGCACGCTTCTTGCTTTTGCGCGCAAGATGACCCGGGCGGCCTCCACCGTCACCGATGCGGAGATGGCCGATCTCCTCCGCCGATTTGGACCGGACAAGGTGGTTGCGATGGTCCACACCCTGGCCTATGCCAATTTTCACGGTCGAATCATCCTCGCCCTGGGGGTGGAGGTGGAGCCGCAAGGACCGATTCCCCCCCACGATTACGGTCTTGATCCCGCCAAACGAACGGCGATCAAGTCTCCCAGGCGACCTTCACTGGAGGGGCCGGTGGGCAAAGTCGATCCTCTGCAAGGAGTGAAAATCGACTGGGGGAAACAGGGGTTTGACATGGTTCTCCAACGTCTGGAGGAGCAAAAAAACCGTGCTCCCCGCATCTCCTTGCCGGACAAGAAGCAGTTTGCAAAACTACCCCCTTCCGCCAAACGCCAGGCAGAACAGATTGTCTGGATGACGGTGAGCATGGGATTCCAGCCGGAATTAACGCGCGCATGGTTTGAATGTTTACGTGCCTTTCAAAGCGAAGCGCAGTTCAATCGCGTGTTCTCGGGGTCGGTGTTCTGGGTGGTCACACGCACCAACGATTGCTTCTACTGAATGGGGCACAGTGAAATGGGGCTCGCGGTCGCGGGCCTGAAAGAGCAGGAAATCAAGGCGCGAGCCAGTCAACTGGCGAGTGGCGACTGGAGTGGGTTCCCCGCACACGAACGCCTGGCATTCGAGTTTGCTCACAAACTCTCAAAAAGCCCGGCTGCGGTTCACGCCAGGGATGTCCGAGCACTGGTGCAGACGTTTGGTCCGGAGCGTGCGCTTGATCTCATCTGGTACACCTCGTGGTGCAATTACATGACACGCTTCGCCGACGCCTTCCAGCTTCCGCTCGAACGGGAAAATGTCTTCGCTCCTCCCCCAAAGGAAGAGAAAACCAAGCCCGATAAACCAGGCAAACCCTGAACCACGTCTCATCCACACCTTGCCCCGCGAATCAGCGGAGGAGAGAAATTTCCTTCCGTGGTTCGCGGGGCAAACTATTCTCTGTGTTTCCTCGTCGAGATGTCGGTGGCAGGAGTGCGACATCCCACGGTTCATGGAAACGGAGAAGCACCCATGTCTCGATTCCTCATCGTATGCATCCTTCTGATCTTGCCTCCCCTGGCGCACAGTGAGCCACCACAGGAAAAGCAGATTGCCCAGCTCATCAGCAAACTTGGAAGTCGCCGTTTCAGTGAACGTGAGACAGCCAGTCGAGCCCTGCTTGAAATCGGGGAACCCGGTCTTCTCCCGCTTCGTCAAGCAGCCGTCACGGCAGGAGATCCCGAGGTGCGCGTTCGCGCCCAACGGCTGATTCCTCTCCTCGAACAAAAGGTTTTCGCCCTGGAGAAATCCTTTCCGTTTGCTGATCGTCTCTGTGCTGATGCCGCTCTTTTCCCGGATGGTCGGTCGGTGCTGTGCTATCGCAGAGGGATTTATCGTTTGCAAGTGTGCGATCTGGAAACCGGCAAGGAGACGGTGCAGGGAGAGGGGGGAAATCAGTGGGGCACGCTGTGCCTCAGCTATTCGCGGGATGAGCGCTTGTTGGCGTCGGGCGATGGTCAGGGGAAAATCTGCCTGTGGGATCGCAAAAGTGGCAAGTTGCTACGCACCCTCGATACGGGGCGACGATACGCCGGGGTGCGTGGCGTGGCTTTTTCGCCCGACAGCAAGAGCCTTGTGGCCGGGGTGGAGGGGAGCGGCATCGTGCAGTGGGAAGTGGCCACAGGGAAGGAACTGAAACGCATCCCGTTGGAGGAGCGGCAAACGCTCGGGAAAATGGTCATGTCCCCCACGGCGACCATCTTCTGTGCAGCCCATTTTGACGGGCACGTGCGCCTGTGGGATCTGAACACTGGAAAGGTTCTCCACCGGTTTGATCTCGCCGCGGGCACCGTGGGAATCAACTTCTCAGCGGATGGTAAACGCATTGCCTTTGGACTGGCCAACGGGAG
>JAKOSN010000288.1 GCA_029777335.1 Planctomycetota bacterium | reverse complement strand
GATTCCCTGCACCCTCGGAAGCGGTGGGGGTGATGACTGTGGCGTTGCCGCGGCCCTGTTGCCTGGTGCTCTTCTTCTTGCTGACCATGATCGTTCTCCATGAAAACAAGGAGGTTGGTGCTGCGAGCGAGCAGGTCGTTCGCAGGATCAGCACAGTTACCTCACCCTCGGGAACCACCTCAAGGCAATTAAGACAGAATTAATCTCTTTCTTGACAACGGAAAACGTGGTCCTTTTTCCCCTTTCCGGGCCACCAGACCCCTGATTTGCACCATCCCACCGAGATATGGTTCAATCGCTGGTCGTGAACAGGAACCGTGATCCGCTGACAAGAGGAGAGGACCATGCACGTGGAACTGCGCCCCCTGTCCAGCATCCGTCCCTACGAGAATAATCCCCGGCATAATGATGCTGCCGTCGACGCCGTCGCTATGTCCATCCAGCAATTTGGCTTTCGCCAGCCCCTCGTGGTGGATGAGCAGGATGTGATCATCGTCGGCCACACCCGCTTCAAGGCGGCGCAGAAGCTCGGACTGACCGAGGTCCCTGTCCACGTCGCCCGTGGTCTGACCCCTGCGCAGGCACGCGCCTACCGGATCGCCGACAACCAGACCGCCAGCATCGCCACCTGGGACGAGGACAAACTTCCTCTCGAACTGGCGGCCCTGCAAGGAATGGATTTCAACCTCGATCTTCTCGGCTTCGACGCCGATGAACTGACGCGCCTGCTCGCTCCGGAACCGACGGAAGGATTGACTGACCCCGACGACATTCCCGAACCGCCGGACGAGGCGACCACGCAGCCGGGCGATCTGTGGATCCTGGGCAATCACCGTCTGCTCTGTGGCGATTCCAGCAAACCAGAAGACGTGGATCGCTTACTCGACGGCAAACCAATCCACCTGGTCAACACGGATCCCCCCTACAATGTGAAGGTGGAACCGCGTTCCAACAATGCCATCGCTGCAGGACTCTCTTCTTTTGAAGGGACCAAGCACCATCAAAAGATGGACGTGGAACGCCACCCCGAAAAGTCCCAGCCCACCACCAGGAAAATGCGGGCCAAGGACCGCCCGCTGGCCAACGACTTCGTCTCCGAGGAGGAGTTCAACCGTCTGCTCCAGGCGTGGTTTGGCAACCTGGCTCGGGTGTTGCTGCCGGGACGCTCTTTCTATATCTGGGGCGGTTACGCCAATTGTGCCAACTATCCGCCCGTCCTCAAGGCCACAGGATTGTACTTCAGCCAGGCCATCATCTGGGATAAGCAACACCCGGTGTTGACGCGCAAGGATTACATGGGCGCCCATGAGTGGTGTTTCTACGGCTGGCGCGAAGGCGCGGGACACCAGTACTTTGGTCCCAACAATGCCACCGATCTGTGGGCGATCAAAAAGGTCAATCCCCAGAACATGATTCACCTCACCGAGAAACCCGTGGAACTGGCCACGCGGACCATCGAGTATTCCTCACGCCCGGGAGAACACGTGCTGGTCCTGTTTGGAGGGAGTGGTTCGACCCTGATCGCTGCCGAAATGTCAGGGCGACGTGCCTTCCTGATGGAGTTGGATCCCCTCTACTGTGATGTGATTGTCCAGCGTTTTGAGCAGTTTTCCGGACGCAAGGCCGAACGGATTGGACGCTGAGCAGCCGCGACAACCCTGGCAGGACCTGACAGCACCTGCCACGAGGGAGGGTCCGCTTCATGAACCAGCATGGGAAAAAGGGCAGCGACGATCGCCTCCTGATGGCGCTGGCCTGTGGCGCCTCGGTGGAGAATACTGCGCGGAGCACCGGCGTCAGCGACCGCACCGTCTATCGCCGTCTCAAGGATCCCGCCTTCCAGCGGCGCCTGCAACAACTGCGGGCCGACATGGTGCAGCGCACCGCCGGGGTGATGATTGCCGCTGCCACCGAGGCGGTCAAAGCCCTGCTGTCCCTGATGAAGCCCGAGATTCCCCCCGCCGTGCGGTTGGGAGCCTCGCGTGCGGTGATCGAACTGGGATTGAAGGTCAAGGAGGTAAGTGATCTGGAGGCACGTTTGGTGGCTCTGGAGGAACAGCTGAGCGCTGGAAAGTGAGGCCACACCATGTCGGTGCGTTCCCTGTACAAACGCCTGGAGAGGCTCGAACACGCCAGCCGACGCGCCACCACGGACGTCGACGCTGTGTTGACCCAAATCCGTGCGGATCCGGCCTTCATCATGGCGCTGTGCGACAAGGAACCTGATCCGTGGCAACGCGATTTGTTGCGTGCAGACCACGAACTCACCTTGCTGCTGGCCAGCCGGCAATCGGGGAAATCGGCCGTTGCTGCCGCGTTGGCGTTGCGGGAAGCGCTGTTGCATCCTGGATCGCTGGTGTTGTTGCTGTCACCCTCGGAACGCCAGTCGGGGGAGTTGCAGACCAAGGTCTTTGGTTATTACGACGATCCCGGTGCCCCGGTTCCGGCACGCAAGCGGACAGAACTCCAACTGCACCTGGTCAACCGCAGTCGCATCATTGCCTTGCCTGAATCGGAACGCACCATTCGCGGTTACTCGGGGGCGCGTCTCCTGGTGGTGGACGAAGCAGCCCGTGTCGACGACGGTCTGTATCGCTCGGTGCGTCCGATGTTGGCCGTGAGCAAGGGCAAACTGCTGGCGTTGTCGACGCCCTTTGGCAAACGGGGCTGGTTCTACGAGGCGTGGTCAGGCGGTGACGACTGGCAGCGCGTGAAAGTGACCGCCGAGCACTGTCCACGCATCAGCCCTGCCTTCCTCGCTGAGGAGCGAGGGGCGCTGGGAGAACGTTGGTATCGCCAGGAGTATGACTGCTCCTTTGAGGAGACGATCGATGCCGTCTTCTCCTCCGCCGATATCCAGGCGGCGCTGTGCGATGATCTGCAACCGTTGTTCCCTGGAGGTGCGTGATGGCCACGTTCGTCCTCGGTCTGGATCTGGGGCAGGTCCACGATTACACCGCCCTGGCTGTGGTGGAACGCCCAGCGCCTCCGGACAACGCGGAGGAATCCCAGACCGTGGTCTATGCGTTGCGTCATCTGCAGCGTTATGCCCTGGGAACGCCCTACACCGACATCGTCCCCGCGGTGATGCAGCAGGCGCGCAGCGTCCCCTTGGGTGGTTCTCCCCTGGTGGTCGATCAGACGGGAGTGGGCCGCGCCCTGGTGGATATGCTCCGTCGTGCCGGCGGTGCTGGCCGAATCATCCCGGTAACGATCACGGGCGGGCAGACGATCAGTCGCACCGAGGACGGTTCGTACCACGTCCCCAAGAAGGAGCTGGTCACCTGTTTACAACTCCTGCTCCAAGAACGCCGCCTGAAAATGCCGCGGGATCTCCCCCATGTGCAGACGCTGGTGCAGGAACTGCACTCCTTCCAGGTGAAGATCACTCTGTCGGCCCAGGAGACGTTTGGCGCCTGGCGCGAAGGAGTTCACGACGATCTGGTGCTGGCGTTAGCGTTGGCGTGCTGGTGGGCCGAACGCAATCCGCCCTGGACCGCGGACGCGTTTTCCTCGGGCGGGGACAGTCTGATTGACCAGGCACCGAAGGGAGTCTTCCTCGAATGAATACGCACCCACGCTGGATCGTCGGCCTCGATCTGGG
>JAKOSN010000052.1 GCA_029777335.1 Planctomycetota bacterium | reverse complement strand
GCCCTCGCGCTCGTCGCCCACGAACCGGAACGCGCGCTCGCGCTGGCCCTTGATGCCATGCGGACGGGAGACCCCGCGGTGGCGCTGGAAGGGGTGCGGGTCGTTCAACTGGCGCTGGGTGATCTCACCGCACGGAGCGCTCGGGGCAACCTGGGCGAGGGCTACACCCTCCGCCAACCACCCGCCTTCAAGGAGTCCCTGCTGGAAAACACGCGCGCCACCCTGCGACGAGCTTTCCCCGGGAAGCATCCCCTTCTCGATCTGGAACTGGCGCGCACTCTGGGGTTGCTTGAGGATCGGGAGCCGTCCACGTTGCAAACCGTGCTCGACAAACTCACCCCGACTTCCGATCCCCTGGCCGACATTCACTACCTGGCCGTTGCCGCTCGCCTTGGGGCGCCCCGTTCCCCCACGCAGACCAGGGGAATCGCCACGGCCCTGCTGCGTCTTGACGACAAGATCACCCAGCGCAAATGGCATCGTGATCGCCACTGGCCAATGCGCATGATGGAACTGCACCAGGCACTGGCACGCAAGGATGAGCATCTGAACGCCGCCCTGCTTGATCAACCCGACTTTGGCCGGGCCGATCATGTGGTGTGGACGCATGCGCCTGGCCTGGATCGTCTGCGTGCCGCTCGCCTCGTCCTGAAGCAGGCGGTGAAAACCAAGGATTATCCCTGGAGCGCCGATCTGATCCAGTTGATCGCTCTCCTCCCCGAATCCGAATCCTTCCCGGTGCTCCGGCGCCTCTGGGACCAGGTCGGCCTCAATGACATCCTTCTGTCGGTGTTGGCGCGTCATCCCCAAACCGCGGATCGAGAGCGGTTTCTGGAAGGGGTGCAATCCCCGCAACTGGCCACGCTGCGCCTCAGTTTGAAGGCATTGCAACAACTACCTGACAAAAAAGATCCGCAAACAATTCTGGTACTCGTGCAGGCGCTGCGCCGTTTACCTGAGGGGAAGGACGAAAAGCTACTCCGGGAGGAGTTAGCTCGTTATCTCCGCCATCTCACCGGCGTCGAGAAACCGGGGCAGGATCGCCAGGCCTGGGTGCAGTGGTTTCGCAGCGCCCATCCAGCGCTGGCAGGCAAACTGAACGAGAACGACGGCGTGGATGTGTCCGCCTGGCGCAAGCGACTGGCAGCGCTCGACTGGTCGCAGGGCGACGGCGTGCGGGGGCGACAGGTGTTCGTGAAGGCGAGTTGCGCCTCGTGTCATTCCGGGGCCCAGGCGCTGGGCCCCGATCTTCAGGGTGTCACGGGGCGTTTTTCCCGCGACGATCTTTTCACCGCCATCCTTCAGCCCAGCCAGGAGGTTCCAAGCCGCTATCGCACCACGGTCCTTGTCACCAGCGACGACAAGGTCTATCAGGGGATCATCATCTACGAGGCAGTCGATAGCGTGATCCTGCAAACCGGAGCGGCCACCACCGTGCGTGTCACCAATAACCAGATCCGCGAACGTCGGCTCAGTCTGACCTCGCTGATGCCTACCGGACTGCTTGATCGCCTGCAGGATCGGGAGTTGATCGACCTCTATGCCTATCTGAAAAGTCTGCAAAAGACCCGTCAACGTCGTCGGAGGAAAGCGCAGCCATGACCGCCTCTCGATCCAACCGTCGCGATTTTCTCAAGACCTCCGCCCTCCTCGCGGGGACGAGCAGCCTGGCGGTGCCGATGGTGCACGCTGCCAGCAGCGAGGTGCTCAAGGTGGGGCTGATCGGCTGCGGCGGCCGAGGCACCGGAGCCGCCTCCCAGGCACTGCGCGCCGACAGGAACGTCCAGCTGACCGCCATGGGCGACGCCTTTGCGGATCGCTTGCAGGACAGCCTGGCGACACTCAAAAAAGACCGGGAAATTGCCGCGAAGATTGCTGTCAAGGACGATCACTGCTATGTGGGCTTCGAGGCGTACAAGCAGGTGCTCGCCAGCGGCGTCGATGTCGTCCTGCTGGCTACCCCGCCGCACTTCCGTCCCCTGCATTTGCAGGCAGCCGTCGCGGCCAAAAAGCATTGCTTTGTCGAGAAGCCGGTCGCTGTCGATGCGCCCGGGGTGCGCTCCGTGCTGGCCAGCTGTGAACAGGCGAAGAAACACGGGCTCTCGATTGTGTCCGGCCTCTGTCTCCGCTACGATCCAGGGTTTCGCGAAACGGTGAAGCGCATTCACGACGGCGCGCTGGGCGAGATCCTCACCCTGCAGGCCAACGACCTGCGCGGGCGCATCTGGGTCAAGGAACGGAAACCTGGTTGGACCGACATGGAATGGCAGATGCGCAACTGGTACTACTTCACCTGGCTGTCGGGCGATTTCAATGTCGAGCAACATGTGCACTATCTCGATGTCTGCGCCTGGCTGATGAAGAACGAGTACCCGGCGCGGGCGGTCGGACTGGGGGGACGCCAGGTGCGCACCGAGCCGAAGTACGGGCAAATCTTCGACCATCACAGTGTCGTCTATGAATTCGCCAACGGAGTGAAGTTCTTCAGCCACTGTCGCCAGCAACAGGGCTGCAAGGGCGACATGGCTGCCTATGTGGCCGGCACGAAGGCGACGGCGGTGGTCGCCGAACGCGAACTGTCGATCAGTTCGGGCAAGAAGAAGTGGAAATACGGCGGGCGCGAAGGGGACATGTACCAGCTTGAGCACGATGAACTCTTCGCCTCGATCCGGGCCGGCAAGCCGATCAACAACGGCACCTACATGAGCTACAGCACGCTGCTGGCAATCATGGGACGGATGGCAACCTACACTGGACAGGTCATTACGTGGGACATGGCCTTGAATTCCAGGGAAGATCTCTCCCCTTCACACTACGACTGGGCGGCTCCCCCGCCCGTTGCACAGGTGGCGATGCCCGGAGTGACGCGCTATTCCTGAGCCAATCGGGGGAATCCCTGAAGTACCCTGGGTGGGGAAGGGATGACGCAAGCATCGGTGGAGGATGGGTCCTGGGGCCGAACCTCTTGACTGATCGTTATTCTCGGCACCCCTTTTTGGTCTTTTTTGCCCCGGGAGTTACTCGCCAGGGAGCGCTGTCCCTGGTAGCATAACAAGAAGTTTTCTGCCGCGCTGCCTCTTCCGGGGCTGTTAGTGAAAGTGATACTCATGGATGCTGCCATCCTCGATGAATTGCAACAAACCCTGCACCGCCAGGGGTCTGCCGCCGCGCTTGAGCAACTCTGCACCGCGCTCCGCGAACGCAAGGACTTCGACAATCTCTTCTACGCGCGCCTGATGGCGCGGCGGCATGAACTGGGTCTCTCCCCGATTCCCACTGGTTCCACGCTGGACATTCCGCCTCAGCATCAGTCCGCCTTCGAGGAGGCCATCCGGTCCGCCTGTCGGGAAGTGGGCCAGCTCTATCTCGACGAGGGGAACATCGCCCAGGCCTGGGGCTATTTCCGCATGATCGACGACCGCGCGCCGGTGAAGGAAGCGCTCGCCCGTGCGGAACCCAGCGCCGAGAGCGACAATGTCGACGAACTAATTCGCATAGCCCTCTACGAAGGACTGTTGCCGCGCCGGGGTTTCGACTGGGTGCTCGCTCATGGCAGCCTGTGCAACGCGGTGACAACCCTGAGTCAGCAACTGCCCATCAGCGCGGAGGATCGCCACTACTGCGTGGGCAAGGTGCTGGAAGCGCTCTACGAGGAGTTGCGCGAACGGCTGACCAACGAGATCATCCGCCACGAAGGCAAGGCGCCCCCCGAAGCGTCGGCCCCGAAGGGCTCGCTCGGCGTGATCCGGCAGTTGATCGCCGGGCGCGAGTGGCTCTTTGCCGACGACGCCTATCACATCGATTTTTCGCACCTCAGTGCCGCCATCCAGCATAGTCTGGAGTTACCCCCTGGCGAGGCGCTGGAGCGTGCCCGCGAACTGTGCGCGTACGGCGAGAATCTCTCCGGCGTGTTTCGCTCCAACGCGGAACCGCCCTTTGAAGATCAGTATCGGGATTACGGCATCTACCTGGCGATCCTGGCCGGTGAAGGGGTGGAGGAAGGGATTGCCCATTTCAAGGCCAAGGTCGATGGCACCACCGTCGAGGAGGTTGGCTCGGGACCCGCGGAGGTGCTGGTGCAACTGCTTCTCCGCTTGGGCCGCCCCGGCGAGGCGCTGGCGGTTGCGCGGCGCCATCTGGCTCCGATCGACGGGCCGCGCCTGGCCTTCACAGCGGATCTGTGTCAGAAAGCCAGCGATTATCAAACGCTGGTCGAGGTAGCGCGCGAACAGGGCAATGCCTTGCAGTTCATGGCCGGACTGCTGGGGCAGGGGCAACGCGCTTGAATGACCGCGGGATTCATTCCAGGTCAACCGCAGGGGAGCATTTGGCGGGGGGCCTCACCATCGCTCTTGTACAAGGAAACCACTGAGCCATGACGCGACGCAACGGGAAGTTCACATTCCTGGGAGCGCTGACTCTGGGGCTCGTCCCCCTGTGCCTCTCCCTGCAGGCGGCGGAGGTCCCACCGACCCAGGAGACCAAGAAGGACCCTGCGGCCCACAAGGATCTTCACCAGGATCCCCTCCCAAAAGATGCGCTGGCCCGGCTGGGAACGCTGCGCTGGCGCCAGGGCAGCCCGGTCGCCTTCCTCGCCATCCTCCCCGACAACAAGACCCTGCTCTCCGTGGGGCAGGATCAGCTGGTCCGCCTCTGGGATGCAAGCACGGGTCGCCAGCTGCGCCAGTTTAGCAGCGTGATCAATCGCCCCGGTCAGACCACGTTCATCGATTCGGGCGGAGTGAATTTACAGGGGGCCAGCCTCTCTCCCGATGGCAAACTCCTGGCGCTCGTGGGCAACGACATGCGCATCCGCGTGCTCGAGATCGCCACCGGGAAAGAGTTCAAACAGCTTACCGGCACCATGAACGGCGTGACAGGTCTCGTCTTCACCCCCGACAGCAAATCGCTTGCCTCGACCAGTTACGATGGCAGCATCCACCTCTGGGATCTGGCCCAGGGGAAGGTTGCCCGCAGCTGGAACACCCCCACCGATCAGAACCGTATCTTTTATGGCGGAATGAACGGCATGTCGTTCTCGCACGACGCCAAGCGGCTGGTGACGATCGGCACGGAACTGGACAATCAGCAGGCAATCCCCACCTTGAAGATCTGGGATGTCGCTGGGGGGAAGCTGCTGCACAAAATTCGCAATCCCCAGGGCGCCTATGGGTTCTACAGCCCCACCTTCTCTCCGGATAACAAACTGGTCGCCTGGGCAACGGGGGATGGCAACATCCACCTGCACGATCCCACCAGCGGCAAGGAGGTTCGCGTCTGCCAGCCCACGCAACGCCGCGGCGGGATGACCCAGATCCTCTTCTCTCCCGATGGCAAGAAACTTCTGAGTCGCACCACGGTTGATACGTACTTCCGCGAATTCTCCGTCGCGAGCGGCAAGGAACTGCGCCAGATCGGTCCGGCCCCCCAGGGAGTGAACCAGCGGATTTATTATGGCTACTACGGGAACAGCATGACCGTGGCGATGTCACCCGATGGTAAGTTACTTGCGGGAGTCGCGGGCCCCAATGTCATCCAGATGATCGACGTGGCGACCGGAAAGGAAATCGTTGGCGTTCCCGGGCATGATTCCGCCATCCTCGCGGTGCGCTATTCCGCCGATGGCAAGACCGTCACCACCCAGTCGATCGATGGCAGCATCCATCGCTGGGAGCGTGCAACCGGGAAGGATCTGGGCAAGGCGCCGCTCCCCGGGGGCATTCTCCCGTATTACAGTACCGTTCTCTCCGACGATGGCTCCCTGCTGGCCTCTGCCAGTTACGACGGCACGGCGACCATTTACGACACCGTGAAGGGCAAACAGCTGCACCGGGTTACGGTGGGGAACAACCAGCGCGGGGGAAGCATGCGTCTGGCGTTCTCGCCGGATGGCAAGATCCTGGCTGCCCGGCCGCAGATGGACAGCACCATTCACCTCTTCTCGATGACCGATGGCAAGGAGATGCGCAAACTACTCCCTCAGGGCGAGGTGCTGCAACCGCCTCCGCCCGGGGTGGGCATCTCGTTCAACCCCGCCCAGTCGATGGTGCTCGACTTCTCTCCGGACGGCAAACACCTGGTGGCGAGTAATCCGGCAGATAACAGTCTGCGCGTGTTTGAGATCAACCTGGGACGCGAGATCCGTCAGATCCCGTTTTCACGCAATCAGTATGCAACCTCGACCGCCTTTTCTCCCGATAGCCGCACTTTGGCCCTGGAAATGAATGATGGCAGTACCTCGGTCTGGGAAGTGGCGACGGGGAAGCAGCGTCGCCTGTTTGGCAGCGGCGGCGGCCCTGCCACTCCCGGCAACACCTATGCGCGCATTTCCTACTACCCCTACGGGCAGCAGAACGGCATCACCACCCTGGTGTTTTCACCCGATGGACAGATGCTGGCCCGGGCCGGCCTCGATCGCAAAACGCACCTGTGGGAGGTGGCGACCGGAAAAGATCTCGGGTTGTTCGAGGGCCACGACGGCGCCCTGACCACCCTGGCCTTCGCCCCGGATGGCAAGGCCTTGATCACCGGAAGCGCCGACACCACCGCCCTGGTGTGGGACGTGAAGGCGCGCGAGCAGAAGCGCACACCTCGTACCGGCGCACTCAAGGACACCGAGTTGGAAGCACACTGGAATGAACTCAATGGGAGCGACGCCATCAAGGCGGGCGCGGCCCTGGGAGCATTGTACATTTCGCCCAAACAGGTCGTGCCGTTCCTCCAAACACGGCTCAAGCCTGCCGAAGAGGCTCCCACCAACGTGATTGAGAAGTTGATTGTCGATCTGGATAATAACCGGTATCTGGTGCGCAAAAAAGCACTGGACGAACTGGAGCGCATGGGCGATCTGGCGTCTCCCGTCCTGCGGGAAGCGCTCAAACAGCATCCGTCAATGGAGGTGCGCAAACGCCTGGTGGAGTTGCTGGACAACGCAGCGACTCGTTCGTTCAGCGGCGAGCAATTGCGTGCCCTGCGCGCCATTGAACTCCTGGAACAGCTCGGCACCCCAGAGGCGAAGGCCGTGTTGCAAACCCTGGCCAAAGGCGCTCCGTCGGCCCTGGTGACGACCGAAGCCCAGGCCGCCCTGTCGCGTCTTGGGAAATGAGTCTCTCTTGAGCGGGTGACCTTCCGCCGCGCCGATCCAACGTGCGGATCGTCGCGGCGGAATCCTCTGCCATGCACCTCCGTTGACCGAAGCGCCCCCCGCCTCGGCCTTTCAGATCCCCAGCGCCTTGCGTTTGTCGGCAACAAATTTCAGGTGATTGGGAATGTGATTGATCGCCATCGTGAGGATGCGTTCGAGGCTCAGCGGACCACGTTCGCTGTGCACCCCTGTCCGTTCCAGCACTGAATCCGGCTGAGTGCGCAGAATACGCGCCAGCTGGCTGCGCGTGCGTTCCAGAATGGTCAGCTCTTCTTCCAGGTCGCGCTCGTGATAGGCCAGGGCAGCAGCAAAGCGATTTTCGTCGGCACCGATCAGTTGCGGTTGCTCCAGCGCAAGGATGCGTTTCATCCGATCGGCCAGAATGGGGTCGAAATCGCTCAGGTGCGCCACCACTTCCAGCGTGCTCCACTTCCCGGGGACGGGCCGCGCCAGCAATTGTTCGCGCGTCATCCCTGCGACCGCTTCCCGCACCTGCTTCGGTCCAGCCAGATAGCTCTCAAGCAACGATGCCAGTTTGGACATCACTCCTCCTTCGGGGACATTACTCGGACATGCTCTGCTCAGCCGTTCGCTTCAGGTGCTTCTCCAGAAACTTGAAGCCCAGTTCCATGGCTTCCCGAGCGACCGGCGGCGTGAAGGCATGTCCCTCGTCGGGGTAGATCTTCATCTCTACTGGGATCTTGCGTTGCTTCAAGACCTTCTCCAGGTCGTAGGCTTCCTTCACCGGAACGATCTTGTCTTTTTCGCCATGCAAGATCAAAGTAGGCGGCAGGCCACTCGCCGTCAGGCTGAGCACCTTGGGGAGCCCACCAAAGAATTCCACGATGACTCGCGGCCGAGGTTCGGCCCTCATCGCCAGGGCCTGCGAAGAGAGCGAAAGATACGCCCCCAGCGAATAGCCAACCATTCCGATGCGCGCTGGATCGATCAGCGGTTGACGCGCAGCAAAACTGAGCCCATCATGGACCGTACCAACCCAGGTCAAAAAGTGTTTGTCGATGGCATCCTTATCCGCGCGGCGAGTGCGCGTGCGTTCAAAGTAATGAACCAGAAAAACGATGTATCCCTTGTCGGCAATCATTCGACAGGCGCTACGATACTCCCTGGCGCGATCATTCATCCCATCGGCCCCGTGCAGAAAGACGATTGCCGGGCGTTTGCCCCTCCCTGGTTCGCGGGGATCGAACCGCTCCACGGGGATCTTTTCGCCGCCGCTCACAAAGGTCAACCGCGTGACGTCGCCCTCGGCAGCCTGCGTCCGTGCCATGGCAAACCAGCAGCACAATCCCACAATCACTCCGGCCTTGAGAACAACGAGCGAGCGCATACAGATCCCCCGGATGGAACCATCAGAGACAGGAATTCCCCCGATGATATCCGACCACAATCTCGTTCACAAGCACTTGACTAGCCAGTTCTCGGATCGTAAAAATTAAGTGACTGGTGCGTCCGTGAATTAAGGACTCGAGGTGATGAAGCCAGCTTCTGGTCGAAAACGTGGTCGACCGCCCAATCCCGACTTGCCGGAGCAGCGTCGGTTGCAGATCCTTGATGTCGCGGCCGGAATCTTTGCCGAGCGTGGCTATCAGAAGACCGAGATGCAAGAGGTGGCGCAGACCGTGGGGCTCGGCAAGGGCACCATCTACCGCTACTTCGCGAGCAAACAGGAATTGTTTTTGGCGACGGTGGATCGCGGCATGCGTCGTCTCTCCGAGACCGTTCTGGCCAGCGCAGTCGGGGTGGACGATCCGCTTGACGTCGTGATCCATGCCGTGCGCGCCTATCTGCGCTTCTTCAAGCAACATCCGGAATATGTGGAATTGTTGATCCAGGAACGAGCGGAGTTTCGCGATCGCAAAACGCCCACCTACTTTGTGCATCGCGAGGTGAATCGTGTCCGCTGGCGTCAGCACTATGCCGATCTGATGGCCAGTGGCCGCCTGCGCACCATGCCAGTGGAGCGGATTCTCGATGTGATCGGGGGCCTCCTGTACGGAACGATGTTCACCAATCACTTCGCGGGCCGTGACAAGTGCGTGGCCGACCAGGCGGAAGATATTCTCGATGTGATCTTTCATGGCATTTTGACGCCGGAGGAACGGCGGCGCCTGGGCCGGTGTCCGGAGCAGGACACCCCCTGATGCGACTCCTGCACGCGGGGCGGGTGCGCGGGTGATGGTCATCCGCAAGCCCGCGCCCGTTTTTTCTGAGATGGGATGCCCCTGGGTCCAGTTGGAGCGGAGCGGCCACGAACTTTTTTTGCAATTTCTGTCGCGCCCCGTTGCTAGCCATCCCTGGGAACTCTACAATCACCGTGACAATCTGGTGAGTATCTTATCCAGAGTGGCTGAGGGAATAGGCCCTGCGACGCCACAGCAACCGGTCCGTCCCCGATGGATGCTGGTGCTTCTTCCTACCCGGCTGGCCCGGGAGAGATAAGATCGTGTGCCCGCCGCACGCTTTCGTCTTATCCCCATCTCGCAAGGACCCCTTGCGATCTTCTGGACGATACCACCTCCACCTGAGTTTGTTGGGTTACTCTTCTGGAGGACGCCGTCCGTGGCATCGTTTGTTCGTGGACTCAAATGTCGTCTTTGTGGCAAACTCTACCCTGTCGAGCCGACGAATTTCTGCACCGACGATTTTGGCCCCCTCGAGGTCGATTACGACTACGACGCCATCAAGTCCGTGCTCACGCGCGAGGCGATCGCCGCACGTCCCTTCAACATGTGGCGCTATCGTGAACTCCTTCCGCTCGACGAGGCTCCTCTCGTTGGCCTGCAGGTCGGAGGCACGCCCCTGGTCCGGGCCAATCGGCTGGCCGCCATTCTGGGGGTGTCGCGCCTGTGGATCAAGAACGACGCGGTCAACTTCCCCACGCTGTCCTTCAAGGATCGCGTGGTGGCAGTAGCCCTGAGCAAGGCCAAGGAGTTCGGCTTCAACACGGTCGGCTGTGCCTCCACGGGCAACCTCGCCAATAGCGTGGCCGCCAACGCTGCCTCGGCCGGGCTGGAAGCCTACATCTTCGTCCCCGCCGATCTGGAACGAGCCAAGATCCTGGGGACCAGCGTCTATGGCGCCAACGTCATCGGCGTGCGTGGCACGTATGACGAGGTCAATCGCCTGTGTACGCAGGTGGCGTTCAAGTACGGCTGGGGCTTCGTCAACATCAACCTGCGTCCCTTCTATGCGGAGGGGTCCAAGTCGATGGGCTTCGAGATCGCCGAGCAGCTGGGGTGGAAAACCCCGCGCCACGTGGTCGCCCCGATGGCCGGCGGCAGTCTGATCGGCAAGATTCAGAAGGCCTTCCAGGAACTCGCGCTGTTGGGATTGATCGACCAACCGCGTTGCTCCTTCTATGGAGCGCAGGCCACCGGCTGCAACCCCATCAGCGATGCGGTCAAGACGGGGAAGGAAACTCACCGCCCCGTGCGCAAGCCGAACACGATCGCCAAATCGCTCGCCATTGGGGATCCGGCCGATGGCTACTTTGCCGCCAAGGTTATTCGTGAATCGGGCGGGTGGTCGGAGGATGTGAGCGATCCCGAAATCAGCGAAGCGATGGCCCTGCTGGCCAAAACCGAGGGGATCTTCGCCGAGACCGCCGGCGGCGTGACCGTGGCCGTCACGCGCAAACTGATCGAACAGGGGCGCATTCCGCGTGACGAGGACATCGTGCTGTGCATCACCGGCAATGGGCTGAAAACCCAGGACGCCGTTGCCGGCTGCCTCACCGAACCGGCGGTCATCGGGACGTCGCTGGAAGAGTTCGAACCGCTGCTGGACCGGTCCCGCGAGGGACAACCACTGCTGGTGTAAGCAAGGAGCCGCGCCCAGGGGGATGGCGGCACCTGGTGCCGTGTCCCCCTGGGCGCGGCAGAGTTTATCTTCGTGGAGCATTCACGCCATGGCGATCAAGGTTCAAATTCCCACCCCCATGCGGCAGCACACCGAGGGGAAGGCAGTGGCCGAAAGCACGGGGAGCACGGTGCAAGGCGTTCTCGACGACCTGGGCCGACAGTATCCCGCGTTGACCGAACGGCTCTTCGAGAAGGGACAGGTGCGCCGGTTTGTGAATGTCTATCTCAACGATGAAGACATTCGCTATCTCGATAATCTGAGTACCGCGGTCAAGGATGGCGATGAAGTCGCCATCATCCCGGCGGTGGCCGGCGGCTGAGCAACTCGCGGCAGGAAGAGCACACGGCGGCGACCAGGTTGCGGTCGCCGCTTTTGTCTTCCGCCCTCTCTGGGAGGATTGCGCATGACTCGACACGAGGAGAACGAGGTCCCCGACGGCGCCGCCGTTTTTCCCGAGATCCCTGCGGAGTTGGGAATCAATCCGCTCTTGCTCGCGGTCGTGCATGCCGTGGTGTTCCTCAATGGCTCCGAGGAGAACGTGGTTCACCCCGGGGCGGCCGAGGAGGCCATCAACTATCTGTGCAGTTATTTGCAGCGCCTGCAAGGCCCCGCCCTGGACCGCGTGCGCGAGGATATGGACGTGCTGGCCCGCTTCGGTCGGGAAGAACGCTGGCCGCGTGATCTTGTCGCCGTCGTCTCGGGGTTTCTCGAAGGGTGCGGGGTGGGCGTGGAGGACGAGGAGGAAGAGGCGGACTGATGGAACCTTCCCTGGAACGATATAGTCGGCAGATGCGTTTCCCGGGCATTGGCCCGGCCGGTCAGAAAAAACTGCGTGACAGTCGGGTTACCTTGTGCGGCTGTGGGGCCCTGGGCACCGTGCTGGCCAACGCCCTGGTGCGCGCCGGCGTCGGCCATCTGCGCTTGATCGATCGCGACTTCATTGAAACACACAACCTGCAACGTCAGGTGCTCTTCGACGAACACGATGTCGCCGAGAATCTCCCCAAGGCCGAGGCGGCCGCCCGCAAACTCGGGGCGATCAACTCCGAGGTCCATGTGGAGCCGATCGTCACCGACATCGATCGCACCAACATCCTTGACCTGGTGCACGATGCCGACGTGATCCTCGATGGAACGGATAATTTCGAGATCCGTTATCTCATCAATGATGCCGCCGTAAAACTCGGCAAACCGTGGGTCTATGGCGGATGCATCGGTAGTCATGGCCAGACGATGACGATCATCCCCGGCGACACTCCCTGTCTGCGCTGCGTTTTCGAGGCCGCCCCCGGTCCGGGCGAAGCCGGCACCTGCGAGACGGCGGGGGTACTTGGGCCGATCGTCAACATCGTCGCCAGTTTCCAGGCGACCGAGGCGTTCAAGCTCCTGACTGGCAAGATCGATCGCATCAATCGCGAGTTGCTTTACTTCGACATCTGGGACAATGTGCAACGCCGCATCAAGATTGCCCCGCTCAAGGGGAAGGTGGATTGTCCCTGCTGTGGCCG
>JAKOSN010000287.1 GCA_029777335.1 Planctomycetota bacterium | reverse complement strand
GGGTAACTTTCCCGCTTTGTGTGCGGAGGTAGAGGTGTCCATCGGCACACGTCAGCGAAACGGTGCCAATGCCTTGTGGGGAGCGCCACACGTCCTTTCCTGTCATGAAGTCGAGGCAGGCGATTCTCGAGTCCGTGTTGCAATACACGTGGTTGCCGACCAGGACGGTGCTATCGTGCCACGCGGGCAAGGAGAGGTTGCGTGTATAAATCTCCTTGGCGCGCACTTCACCATTTGTCTTGTCGGCCTGGAGTTCCAGCAGGGCAATCCCTGCGCCGTAACCACTCCCACAGAAGAGGTAACGGTCCTTCACCAGCGGAGTGCAGTTGTTCGCGGTGCGGACAGGCAATTTCTCGTACTGCCACAGCAATTTTCCTTTCCGGGAGACACCAATCACCGGACCGAGCGGGAAAGCAACGTACTGCGGGATACCATCGACCCAGGTGACCACGGTTGCCGCGTGGCCGGCTGCACGCGCCGCGGGGACGTCACACTTCCAGATGACGGCACCGGTCTTCTTGTTCAGCGCGACCACCGTTGCCGTCTTTCCGCCCGGAACACAGATCAGCTGCTCGCCCATGATAAGAGGGCGATCACAATAACCCCAGCTTCCTCGGGTGCCTTTGAAGTCCTGCACGTAGTTCTTTCGCCAGATCTCCTTGCCGTCAGCTGAATGCAGACAAATAAGATCGCCGCGAGCGGTGAAGGCGTAGAGCCGCTCGCCGTCGATGGTGGGGGTTCGCTGGGCCAGCCAGCGCATGACCGGGTTTTCTGCCTGAGAAGGCCCAATGCGCGCATCCCAGAGTTTCTTTCCTGTTCTCTCCTCCAGCGCGAGAACGTACTCATCGTCACCGCGGTAGCCGAGCGTGAACACGCGCCCGTTTGCCACCGCCACGGAGGCGACTCCTTGGCCCACTCCGGAAACCTTCCACGCCAGGGGTGGACCGTCCTTGGGCCACGTCTTGAGCAACCCCGTTTCAGTTGAAACATTGTCGCGCGTTGGGCCTCTCCACTGCGGCCAGTACCCTGGCGGGTGATCGTGTCCGTCTGACTTGATCGCCAGGAGTTTTTCGCGGGTTGTGACATAGAGCACGCCATTGGCGAACACAGCGGACACAGCCTGCCCGAGGTCGTTCGAGTCATTCCTGGCGAGGAGTTTTTTCTCGCGCGACAACGCCAGGACGTCGATCCGTCCATCATCGGTGGGGATATAGATCTTGCCGTCCACAATGAGTGGTGAGGCATTGACGCCACTGTCTGCATCGTGGCGCCAGTAGCGTTTTCCGCTTCGGGCATCCAGACAGTGAACATAGCCCTCTCCGTCCGGTGCGATCACCAGTCCCTCGTGGACGGCCACGGTGTTCAGGGTGGAAGCGAATCGGTCTTTTCGTTCTTTTCCTGTTCCTTCAAAACACCAGACGGCGCCGGAGTTTGGATTGGGTTTCCCTTTCCCTGGCCTATCCTCCAGTTCCGGGCTGATGTCACCCTCTTTCGTGGGATCGATGCAGAACAGGCAACCCCACCTCCGGTTGGATTCTGGAAAACCGCCTGTGGCGATGTAAACACGTCCCTGGTAGAGCACCGGCGTCGCCAGCACCTCATTGGCTTGATTTCGTCCCCCGCGCCTGCGGGTGGCAGTTTTGGGATTCGAGTCAAATTGCCAGATCAGCTTGCCACTGAGGGCGTCGAAGGAACGAATCCAGCCATCTCCCTGGGGTGTGATCACCTGAACCCGACCGTTGGTCTCCGCCACGAGCGGACTGGATGAGGACACACGGAGCATCGCCTTTCCTGGCGAATGGTCGGACCAGAGAACCTTGCCAGTATCCCTGTCCACGCAGATGAGACTGGGTGCATTGGGTGCGGGGACTATGTCCTCGTCTTCGGCGACCCCGTTGTTCGTGGTGACGTAGAGACGACCCTTGTACGAGGCGCTCAGGGAGCAGGTGAACCCGATATTCATCGGTGCGCCGACCGGGGAAACGCCCAGGGTCTTGCGCATATCCAGCTTCCACACGGTCCGGGGTTCGCCTTTGCCTTGCTTCAAGGGCGCGATGTCCAAACAGACTACCTCACAGCGATTGGTCGTGAAATACAGGCGATTCTCCTCCACCAGGGGGGAGCAGTTGAGGCTGGAATCAGGCCAGTCCTGGTGATTGTTCTTGAGACGCGGGGAGACATATTGCCAGAGGAAGGCTCCATCGGCCTCGCGAAAGCACATCAGCACAGAAGCATCGTCGCGGATGCGTGGATTGCGCGGTTGGCGGTTATTGGTTCCCACCCAGACCAGTCCACCGGCAATCACGGGGCTGCTGAAGGTGCAAGAGCCCAGGTTGGCTTCCCATTTGATGTTCCAGGCTGGCAGGATCAGGCGATTGGCCTCCCGGATCTCGCGTTGCCAGCGAATCGGCGGGTTCTTCTCCGGGCTGACCGCGTTGCGCGTGGCGTCGTGGCCGAACATCGGCCAGTCCACCGCGCGAGCAGACCGGGGACTGAGCAAGGCGTCGCCAAGCAAGGTCAGGGTGACTACGAGCGAAATCAGCGGAGTTTTCATGGCATGTCTCTCGGTTGAGTGAGAGTGAGCGAAACGCCTGAGATTGAAAAGGTGTTGGTGAAGATACTCCCCAGGGCGACAACTCTCAAGCGCGAACAGAGAATTCGAAAAAAGATAGGTAAGCTCGCCATCTTGACGGTGGCAGGCGGCTGGCTACAGTGACCCCAATCCTTTCTCCGCACTATCGGCTGGAGTCCGATCGATGAAGAAGCTGGCCCGGGTTCTGTTATTGATCCCGTTCAGTGCTGCGTTGATTGCTGGCGCGGTTGTCTGGTGCTCCGGACTCCTGAAGCATCGCGAACAGGTGCGAATCATCGATCAGGTGCGCGATACGTTGCGGGTGCAATCCGCCCCGCTTGAGGCAG
>JAKOSN010000286.1 GCA_029777335.1 Planctomycetota bacterium | reverse complement strand
GAGCCGCTACCTTGGCAACCAGTTCCTTGGCCGCCGCCTCGAATTGCTCGGCCAGTGACGGGGGATTGACACTCAGATTCCCCACGAGTTTGCCATCAGCCATTGCCCAGACGTTGATCTTGCCACTCCAGTCGCCACCGATCACGCGAGCGCCATCGTGGCTGAACGTGGCCCGGAGCCCGACATCGGGAAAGGCTTCAAACACCCGTTGCTGGGCGCCGTTGCTATCCCACACCTTGGTCAGTCGATCCCGCCCTGTGGACACCAACCGATTGTCACGCGCAAACTGCACAAATTCCGTGCCTTCGCCGTGGGCGCCCCAGTTCTTGATTGGGTTGCCATTCTCCATTTCCCACAGACGAATCGTCGTATCCTCCGAGGCCGAGGCGAGCACATTGGAGTCATTACGCCAGCTGACAGCGGTGATCGCCTTGGTGTGGCCGCGCAGGCTGAAGTACTCGCGTGCGGTGAAGGCTTCCCAGACGAACAGCCCGCCGTTGCGGTCGCCACTCGCGAGCAGAACACCATCAGGGCTAAACTCCAGGGCATAGATCCAATCGGTGTGCTTGCGAATCTCCTGGAGCAGTTTGCCATCCCTGGTGGAGTAGATGCGCACCACCTTGCTTGGTCCGCCGAGGGCAATCTGCGTTTGATCCGGGCTGATGTCGGCCGCGAGAACGGCATCCGTTTCATCGCCCACCTCAATCACACGCTCCCCCGTGGTCACCTTCCACACCACCACTTTCCCCGATTTTCCGCCCCGTCCCCCGCCGGCCAGGAGAAGTCCCCCTGTGCGGCTGAACTTCAACACATGGGGCACCCCTTCCGGAAAGGGGAGCACGCCCAGCAGGTCGAGCGTATCGCTGTGATAGAGAAAGACCTGCTTTTGCCCAGCGACGGCGACCAGCGGCGCCCACGGACTGGAGGCAATGGCAGTCACGGCAGTGGGTCGCTGGACCTGCACCACGGGGGCGAGTGCCAGTGTGGTGGGCGGCATGGGCGGAGGCCCCTCCGGCTTTCCGCGAATGATCGAGGTCAAACCGATGTCTGTTTTGGGTTTGGTGCCGGTAACGGCCTTGCTCCCCGCGTTTTCCAGGGCTCCGCCCTCGATCCATTTCTGAATCATGGCGAGGTTGGCATCGGGGAGTTTGGGCTTGCTGGGCGGCATGAACGGCTCCTGGAGATGAGCCATCACCCGGAAAAGAAGGCTGTTGGAGGCATCCCCTGGCTTGACCGCAGCCCCCGAACTTCCTCCTTCCATCAGGGCGGTGTAGGTGTTGAGGGTCAATCCGCCCTTCTTCTTGTCCTGGTTATGGCAGGCGATGCAGTGCTCGCGCAGGATGGGCAGCACATGCTCGTCGTAGGTGATCTTCGCCGGTTTGGCCGGTTCGGCAGCTTGCAGTCCCAGCGGCAGCACCAGCAGCAAACCGAGTGCACGCAGTTTTATTTTCATGGTGAATGCATCCGAGGGAAAATGGGAAGGAGATCACCCTGTCACTCGGAAGAGGAGACAGGGTGATGTCAGCACCACGACGTTGATCAATGGTTAAACATGAACTCGCGGGAGTTCAGCAATACCCAGAACACGTCCTCCAGCGCCTTGCGTTTGTCGGCTTCGGCGGCCACCATCGCCTCCAGTTTCGCCTTCTCCGCCGGTAGCGGTTTGCGACTCAAGGTGCGAATGTAGAGTTCGTCGATGATTTCTCCAGGCGTTTTCTTGGCCTCCAACCGTTTCCCAATAACGTTGCCCCCAGGAATCTTCTGCGCCGTGGTATCGCCATTGAGCAGATGCAGCGACTGCGAAAGCGTGGGCTCCAGTTTGACCTCGCAGGAACACACCGTTTCGCGCGTTGCCCGACCGAAGGTGGTCAGGAAGTAGGTGCTGCTCCCGCCATCAGCGATCTGCACCGCCCGGGCGCCCAGCGGAAGTCCCTGGAACTTGTTCTTGGTCTCGGTGACCTGGTTGATGCAGTCCAGGAACGTCTCCGCCTTGATGCGGCGAATGGAGGCACGGGTGAAGTTCCGCGTATCGCCCTTGTTGCTCTCGTTGGGCTGGGTCGAAAGCTGATAGGTGCGCGAAGTGCAGATATCGCGGACCAGCTTCTTGAAATCGTACTTGTACTCGGTGAACTTCTTGCCCAACTCGGCGAGCAGTTCTGGGTTGGATGCCGGATTACTGATGCGCACATCATCCACCTCGTGGATGATGCCCATCCCGAAGAAGTGCGCCCAGACAATGTTGGCCAGGTTGGTGGCAAAGTACGGATTCTCAGGCGAAGCAAGCCACTTGGCCATCACTTCTCGCCGGTCCTTCCCCTTCACGTCGGCGACGGCTCCCCCAAGGAACTTGGGAGGCATCACCTGGCCGGTGACCGGATGACGCACGTCTCCGCCCCCGCTGTTGAAGACGATGATTTCACGCGGATCGTCGGTCCCTTTGCGGCCAATCTGCGAAAAGAAGGCGGCAAAGCCATAGTAATCGTTCATCGTCCAGCGATCGAACGGATGATTGTGACACTGCGCGCATTGAATGCGCATCCCCATGAAAACCTGGGCCACATTTTCAGCGACTTTCAGAGTATCTGTCTCTGTTTGGTAGTAATTCGTGGCGGGGTTCTTGAAGGTTCCGCCGCTGGCGCCCAGGAGTTCCTGTACCGTCTGATCCATCGGCACGTTGCGAGCGATCTTGTCCTGCAGCCAGTTGTAATAGAGGAGCATCGCCTTGTAGCTGACCTGATTCGACGAGCGAATCTGCAGCAATTCAGCCCACTTCAACACCCACAACTCGGCGAATTCCTTGCGCCCCAGCAGCTCATCAACCAGTTTCTCTCGTTTGTTGGCGTCCTTGCTGGTCATGAAACGCTCGTACTCTTCCACCGTGGGGAGAATCCCGATGATGTCGAGATAGACGCGGCGCAGGAACACCTCATCGGTGCACAGCTCCGAGGGAGTGATGCGAAGTTTCTTCAACTTGGCGCTCACCAGGGCGTCGATATAGTTATTCTCGGGCACCTTGGGGAAGGTGAATTGCAGCCCTTTGGGCAAGGCGATGACCTGCGAGCCGACCGTGAAGGTGTGGAAACGCGCCATCACAAACGCCTCACCCCGTTCCCCCGCAGTGACCAGACCATTCGCGTCAATCTTCGCCGAGGTGTCGTTATTGCTTAGAAAGACCGAGAGATTGGTAACATCGCGCTCGCTGCCATCGCTGTACCTGGCGCGCACCACCATCTGCTGTGTGGCGCCCTTGCCATCGAGCACCGCATTTTTCGGATACAGATCAATGCTCACCGGAGTGGCGATCGTGGGCGGATCGTTCAACGCCCCTCCTTGCAGCCAGCGCACAATGGTCCGGTGAAATTCACTCTGATCGGTGAAGCGACTTCCGCCCGTGTGCGGGACTTTCCCCTCCGCCTTCTCCAGCAGAAGACTTTCGGCAGGCAGAGCCAGGTTGATTCGGCGGCCATTGATCTCACGGGTCAATCGATAGTGATCGCCGTCCGGATCGAACCCAAAGAGCGACAGACGGAACCCATCCTTCCCGCGCGCGGCTCCGTGGCAACCACCAACATTGCAACCCGTCGCCATGAAGATCGGCATCACATCCAGCTTGAAGCTGATGGGGCGCTCCACCTTGGCGTCCTTGATCTTGACCGGGACAACCACGGTTTTGCCCTGGAATTCAACCTTCAGCTCGGTCGCGCCGTCGGCGACGGGATAGACCACATTGCGCTCCAGTCGGAGCAGTGCGGCGTTGACGGGAGTGACCTTGGCCTGCGTCGTCACTTCCCGAGTGATGCCATCGGCATAGCTGGCCTGCACGACGAACGTCTGTCGCGCCTGGCTGTTGAAGAGATTAATGTCGGGCGGAAAAACCTGAACGCTGGCGAGCGCGGGAGCCTGGGCTGCACACGCGGTGGTGAACAACCCCAGCACGATCACGGCAACCGTGGCTCGCAGCGGAGAAGAACTTTTATAAATCATGGAAGCCAACTCCATGGAAGCGGACTTATCTGGGTGGGAAAGTCGTTGAGATACCAGCGCGGGAGGTATCGAGAAGATGACTCGACACCTCCCACAGGTCGCGGTTCGAGGCGGTTATTTCTTGGGCGGGGGAGGCGTTCCCTGTTGTTCTTTCTCGCGCTGTTGTTGCTCCAGACGCAGTTTCTCCAACCGGGTTAACCGCTTCTCGGGTGGTTTGCCCGGTTCCGGCGGCTTGGTGGTCACCGGGG
>JAKOSN010000051.1 GCA_029777335.1 Planctomycetota bacterium | reverse complement strand
GGTGCGCGTCGCTTGCCAGACATGAGAGATCCTGTCACTCCCCAGTTGATTCCACAGCTCGGCGGGCCGGGTTGGGCGCGGAACGCCGCGCTGACTCAGGAGGCGGCCCAGATCCCAGAGCAGGATGGTGCCATCCCGACTGGCGACCGCCAAACGGCGGCTATCTGGAGCGAACGTCATCGTGGTGCTGGCACACTCCGGTCCCTCCCAGCGCACGATCTCCTTGCAGGTAAGGGCATCCCACACCGAGAGTGTCGCTTCCCAGTAATTTCCGCCCGCGATCAGTAGTCCATCGGGCGAGACGGCGCACATCCACGGCGCCTTCCCGGGTAACTGAAACGAGGCGCGCTCCTTCCCGGTGCGCGGGTCACGCAGACTGACCACACCTTCGCGACTGAGCGTGACCATCTGCTGATCGGCGGTGAACGCGAGAGTCTGCACGGTGTCTCTGGGGTGGGTGCCCAGGCGATAACGCGGTTCTTTCTCCCCCTGGAACCACACCGGCGCGGTCCCCGAACCCTGCACGGCAAACGCTCGGCCCTCGGGGGCGAAGACCACAGGCCCGCCATCGCCGCGTGCCACGTCCAGCGTCCGCACCACCTTCAAGGTTTCGCTCTCGCGTAGCTGCACAGAGAGATCATCCGCCGTCGCCAGGATCTTGCCATCGGGCGAGTACGAGACCCAGCGCGCGCGGAGCGGTTCGGAGGCACCGTGCTCGATGACCTTTCCCTGAGCGGTTCGTTGCACCACACTTCCCGGGGCATAGAAGCGATTGGCCGTATAGGCGATGCGCCCATCCCGAGGATGGATCGCCACGGCGACAAATTGCCACGGATCACAGGTCCACAAGGCGAGTTGTTTGCCCGTGCGGGTGTCCCAGGTGCGCACTGTCCCATCGCTACTCCCCGAGACAAGCTGCTTGCCATCGGGCGAAAAAGCCAGCGCAGAGATCTCCTGTTGATGAGCATCGGGAACCACCTCGCGTTCCTTGCCATCGCGGGTATTCCAGATACGCACACGATCTCCCGGCATGACCACCGACCGACGATCCGGCGACAGAGCCAGGCGCCCCAGCCCCGGATAAAAACCCGAGGCGCCCAGTCGGGTTTTCGGCTGGCCGGTCTTGATATCCCAGCTTTGCACCAGCGAATTGCCTGCAACGAGCAAGGTGTCGGCATCGAGGAATTCGACCGCACAGGCATCCTCGGGCGTTTTCTCGAAGCGCCCCACGGTTTTCCCCGTGGCCAGATCCCACAGGCGCACGGTCTGTTCCGGTGTTTGTGTCACCACCCCGTCATTGCCGCTGGCCGAGGCGAGTCGCTTGCCCTCGGGCGAGAAGGCAAGCCCCTTGACCGAGCGAATATGTCCGGAGAGTTGATGCGTCTTCACTCCCCGGGCCAGGTCCCAGACCTGGATGAGGCGATCGCTGCCCGCGGTGGCGAACTGGGTGCCGTCGTCGGAGAAGGCGACACAACGAAAATAACCATTCTGCGACGCGGCATGACGCAACGGTTCCTTGCCGCGCAGATCCCACACTTCCAGGATGGATCCGCCCGCCGCCGCGAGATATTTCCCATCCGGCGAGTAGAGAAAATCGCGGATCAACCCGAACTTGCTCGTCAGCTCGCCCACCTTTTTCCCGGTGGCCAGGTTGTAAAAGGTGAGATGATCCTGACTGTCGGAGATCGCCACGGTGTTGCCATCCGGGGCGAAGCGGAGCTGGTTGGGATCGCCAGGCCGGGTCGGGAAGGTGAAGCGGGTCTTCCCGGTGGCCACATCAAGCAGCCGGACGGGAGCGCCTCCGCGCGGAATGGCGGCGATGGTCTTGCCATCCCTCGACCATGCCACGGTAAAGGCCGACTGACGCCAGCGTTCGGTGCCCATGCGTACGCTCACCCCGGGAGGGAGTGGATCGCCATGCACATCCTTGCGCGCGTCTTCCTCCGTGGGCTCGGCAACGAAGGGAGGAGCTGCCTGGGAAGGCGTTCGTGGCGTTGGCATCTGGGAAGCGACGAGCAGCGCCCCGCCCGTGAGAATCCCCATCAGAAGAGCAATACTGAGCATGCGGCTGAGTTTGTGAACAACCATGGTTCGCAGCACTCCTTCGGTCAGTGCCAGGGTGGACGCGGAGAGGGTTCCAAGCGCGCCGCTCGCATAGCTGAGGGCCGCCCGAACGGTGGCCACCACCAGCAACGGCGGGGTCGCTCGGACCGAGCCGCCAGCGAGAGCGGCTGCCAGCAGAGTGACCGAGAAGGGGACGCCACGGCGCACCAGGCGAGCGCGCAGCAGTTCGCGCCCCTGTTCCAACCGGCGTTGCAAGGTGCGCAACGACCAACCGAGCACACGTGCCGCCTGATCCTGAGTGTGCTCCTCCAGATAGCAAAGCACCAGGGGCAAGCGATAGCGTTCGGGAAGCGGGGCGAGTTCCTCGTCGAGCACAGCGGCAAATTCCTGCGCGGACCACTCGGGTACGCCGGACTCCCCCGGTGCACGTCTGTGGCCTTCATGGTGCCGTCGGCGCAACTGATCGGCGCGGGCGTGCTGGGCCACGCGCGTGGCCACCCCATGCAACCACCCCGCGAGCAGTTCCCGGTGCCGAAGGATCGCCGCCTTGCGCACCAGCACCAGGAAGGTCGCCTGAAAGGCATCCTCGGCCGCGGTCCGTTCCCCCAGGATGCGCCGACAGACGCGCAGCACCAGGGGACCATGGCGTTCGACGATCTCGCGAAAGGCGGCCTCATCGCGATGTTCGACAAAGCGCGCCAGTAATTCGTGATCGCTGCACTCGGCCAGGGTGGGCGCCCCGACCAGGTTACGCAGCCGACGCATCAGGGGGTGGAGCGGTTCCTGTGCCATCCGATTCGCTCCTGCGACTCGTCTTCTCGATCACAAAGAACTGCCTTGCTGGCCCACAATCCCGCCAACTTTTTTTCTCCGCACACCAGGCAGCCGGAGACGCGGGGTCTGGTTCTCGCTCTCCCCCGCGGGGAGACCAACCTCCCTTTGTCCTTTTTGCGAATTTGAGTTGTCTCCCCTGCTTCGCTTCGCTAGAAAGAATCTGCTGATCTTGTGAGCCACCCAGAGTGGACGGAAGAGGGGCTCTCTTCTTCCGTCCACTCTTTGATTGATGGAGCGTAGCGTCATCATGCACATTCGAGTCAACGATACGGTCGTGGTCATCACCGGCGATGACCAGGGGACCCGAGGCAAGGTGCTGAGCGTCGATCGCAAGGCGGGGCGCCTGGTCGTCGAAGGAGTCAACCGCGTCTACAAGCATGTTCGGCCCAGCCAGCGCAATCGGCAAGGCGGGCGGCTCTCCAAAGAAATGCCGATCAGCATCTCGAACGTGATGCTGGTCTGCCCCGAGACGGGCCAACCCACGCGCGTGGGGATTCGTTACACCGCCGATGGACGCAAGGAGCGCTATTCCAAGCGCAGCGCCAAGTTGAAGGGAAGCATTGAGAAGGCAGCCAGCATGGGGTTGGTTTCGCCTCCCCGGACTGCCTACGTCAAGAAGAGCTAACCACCCCGGGGGGTGAGCGTGTCTTCCTGTTGTTCGCGATTCCACAAGCCATCTCGGGTGCGCCGAAGATGGCTTGTCCTGTTTGCCCTCGCCGTGATGCTTGCCCTCACCCTTCTGTAGATGACGACGAGGAAGAACGGGTACGGGCGCAGGGAACGAAGCCCCGCACGTCCGTTGCCCTCGACCAAGCCCAGGGGACATCGACCCCCAGTTCACACCTCACAACAACTCCACTCCGCACTCCAACTGGAGCAACAGCGACCGAGCGCCTCGCCGTCGGCGAAGGAGTGATCCCCGGATTCCCGGCTCGACCAGAAAGCTCCGAGCAAAGCGCGACCGATTGCGGAGGATGCCAGTTCAGGCCAACCGGCACGGAACTCTCCCGGTTGGTGGACACGAGATTCATCAGACCGCGGAAGATCCCTTCCCCGTCCGCAGCAGCGGATCGCCCTCGATGGTTTGCCGGACAGGCGCCGTGTCGCAACGGTGTACAATGTCCGTGTCGCCGATCACCACACGTACTTCGTCGGTAATCCGGAGACGTGGGGCTTCAGCGTCTGGGCGCATAATGCCTGCATCGTTGTATATCGCTACGACCAAGGAAAGGGACACCCTGTCCAACTACAGCATTGGAGCATCCAAGTCACCACGGATGACGAAGCTGTTCTTAACAGTGACCAATGGAATTTCGCTAACGGCTTCCCTGACAAAGGTTCGCCCCTCGCCGACTATCTTAAATGGCATCCTAAAGCTTGGGTCCGCACCTGGGAACTTCCTGGGTCTGTACCCGCGTTGGCGACCAAGGTGAATGCGGAAATCCTCATCCGGGTGACCGACGCGCAAGCAATGGCAGCCAAAGCGGAGGTAAGAAAACAGGCAGCAAGAGAGCCGTATACGTATGATCTTCGGACAGCGAGCTGTTTTACGTACGTCGTCACGATTTTGAAAGCTGCGGGGGTTCCCGGACTCCCTTCACCTGCAGCAAATAATGAAACAATGGACGCCATTCTTGAGGCGCTAAAAAACCTTGGGAACAAATGACAGATGACGTGATGAACTGGATCTCGGGGACTGACGTTTCCGCCATGCTATCCGCTGTACAAGACCATGAGGGCAGCCAACGCCGCGCCCGCTTGTTTGCATGCGCATGTTGTCGCCGGATATGGGATCTCTTCCAACTGAACGCGGCTCGGCGGATCGTGGAATTGGCAGAGGCTTATGCGGACCACGAAGTGACTGCGGAGGAGTTGCAGGCCGCTAACGCCGATGACGCATTCGCAGATTTTCATGATCGTTTTCATGGCTCAGCCGAGCCACGTCTTTCTATCCGCGCGGGGGAGGCCATTCTCGCCGCGCGGTGGCTGGCAGCGCCAATTCTCCACAGAGGGACTGCATCCTCTGTCGCCTCGTTCACCTCATTGGACCCGGCGAGTGACTACTTTCGTGAGCCGGACTGGGAGGGGCTTCCAGCAGGTGTTCCACCATCTGCTACAGAACGTGCTGAACAGGTGAAACTCCTCCGCGACATCTTTGGCAACCCGTTCCGCCCCGTTGCCTTCAGCCCGGCGTGGCGTATTCCAACGGTCCTCGACCTCGCCACACAGATGTACAAGTCTCGTGATTTCTCGGCCATGCCGATCCTCGCTGACGCACTCCAAGACGCTGGATGTGACAGCGAGGAGATTCTGGATCACTGTCTCGCCGGGGGACCACACGTTCGCGGATGCTGGGTGGTCGACAAGATCCTTGATAAGGAGTAGATACGACTCCGCCCTCTGTGCGTTGGCGGACGCGAGATCCACACCACCGAGGAACATCCCTTCTACGTGCGCGGCAAAGGCTGGGTGAAGGCGCCTTCCTCGAACCAGGGGAGTTGCTCCTCAGCCACGATGGGCGGTGGATTGCCCTCGACAGTTTGTCAAAGACACGCGCTGTCGCAACGGTGTACAATTTACGTGTCGCGGATCACCACACGTACTTCGTCGGTAATCCGGAGACGTGGGGCTTCAGCGTCTGGGCGCACAATGCGGAGTACGCCATCGTCAGGATCAAAGGAACGCAGGCATGGACCATCGTGGATGAAGCAGGGCAAGTCGTCCCGGTGGCTGAGGGGAAGAAGTTCGGCAACCCTACGAATGCAGAGAAGTTTGCGGAGGGGCGGGTATTGAGAACGTCAAGATCAGCAAGGGGACGACTTGGTCAAGGGAGGGCGGCTTGGAAGGTATACCTGTCAAGCACGCCGGGACTGAAGTGAAGATTGGGACTGGTCACACTGAAACCATCAATACCCCTCAAGAGCCGGTGGAAGTTCACACCTATGCCGGGGATATGACACAGGCAGCAAGCGATTGCGCTTGGACCGCCATCATCAGGCGGGTGCTGAAGTTGTAGGTGACGCGCAGACAGCCATTGCGGAGAACTGGCCTGGAGTTACCGTCTTTGATTTTCCCTCGCAGAAGGTATTAATCTGGAATAACAGCTCGAAAGCGTTGCCGACGCCGTTGACCAGCGGGGAGCAGAGGGCCATTCAGCGGGGCTTGGAAGGAGCATTCCCAGGGAGGCAAGTGATCTTCGATGACAACAAGATGACCATTCTCAAGCAGTACCGTGCTGAATTGGCAAGTGGAGATGCGAAATGATCATTTTCGACATCTTTAATGAGCTTGATGAGATTATCATGCTCCACTTTGGCGACGAGGCGGGCGCCCTACAAACAGACCGAGGAAAGCAACTGCTCCAACAACTCTTATCGCAAGAGAACAGGGTTGAATTGCGAGCGTGGTACAAACGCCACCCACGGTTGAATGCCTCAGCGAAAGAATTAAAAGAAAGGCTTGAGCGGGAACTTGGGGAACAATTGTGATGACCTGGGAGAACAGACCGTGCCCGATCAGCCACGCCGATGCAACCATTTCTCGGTTTCGCCGCTTGGACGCCACTCCTCACCCCAGTGGGCTGTAAGTCCATCGAAGGGCCACGCCCTGGCGACGTGATCCAGACCCAGCCCGACCACCAGGGCGCCCAACAGCCTGAAGCCCAGGATGACGAGTCGCCCCGCTGATGAGAGGCGAAGTGATGGCCCTGGCGTCTCCGCGACGTTCGGCTGCGACGCCGGCAGGAGTCTCAAAGAAAGAGAAAGCGACGAACACGTTGCTGACCTGGATGGAGGAACGCGCCACGTCGGGTGGCACCCTCCTGCTACGCGTGGAAGAGAAGTACGACACCCTGGGCCGACGTATCGAGGAAGCCCGCTGGACCAGCGCCACCGGAACCGTGACCACACGCTTCACCTACCAGGGCGACAACGTACGGGCCGATTTGGACGGCAGCAACGCCCTCGTGATGCGCTACGTCCGTCCCGATGGCGTCGATGCGTTGGGAGCCCGGATCAACGCCGGTGGAGTGGCCTCGTGGTACTTGACCGATCGCCAGGGGACCGTCCAGGGCAACACCGATGCCAGCGGAGCACTGAGCAACAAGAACACCTACGACGGCTTTGGCGCCCGCACCAGCCAGACCAATGCCAGCGCTTCCGATCGCTATCTCTACACCGGCCGCGAACTCCAGACCGATAGCGGATTGCAGAACAACCGACGCCGCTGGTATGATACCCGCACCGGCAGTTGGACCACCAGCGATCCCAAGGGCTTCGATGCGGGCGATAATAACCTCTATCGCTACGTGATGAATGGGCCGACGAATGCGACCGATCCGACGGGACTCTATTACATCGTCCCAGGTCAGGATAAAGAGTTTGCCGTCAACACCATCAGGAAGGAATTTGGGGTTAACGCTGTCTGGGGGATGTTGGACGATGGTCGTGCGGTCATCTATGTGAGTTCCTATGATAAGGAGAAACTGGCCAGGGCGATGGCAAACACCCCAGCGGATTCGGGCCGATACGGGATGCTTGAAGCCCTCCGATCCGACTCCTTTCATCGCGAGTGGCAGGGGACCGGGTTTGGTGTTGCCAACTTGGCCAGTGAAGCGAAAAATCAGATCCGCGGGTATGCTGCTGGCTGGGAAAAGATTGCAAACGGGGTCAAAGATCGGGACTGGAAGTACAATTACGAGAGAGAAAACGGCGAGACTCGGTTACGAGAGTTGCAGCGGCTCGAGCAAGAGACGCCGCCCGGGTCTGGCTGGCAACGGCTGCTGATCCAGTTCGAGCAACAACAAGTAGCCACGACGCTCGGCAAAGCCCAGGCGTGGGAACAGTTATCGACGG
>JAKOSN010000285.1 GCA_029777335.1 Planctomycetota bacterium | reverse complement strand
GTCTGATCTCCCACGACGGTGCCGGTCCCGTGGGCCTCGATCAACTCGACAGCTGCGGGCGAGACGCGCGCCTGGGCATAGGCTCGGCGGAGGGCGCGCAGCTGGCCCTCGGCACGCGGGGCTGTCAAGCCCTTGTCACGCCCATCGCTGGAAGCGCCCATCCCCTTGATCACGGCATAAATGCGGTCGCCATCACGCTCAGCATCCGCCAGACGCTTGAGAATGACGGCGGCGATCCCTTCGCTCAGGGCGATCCCATCGGCGGCGGCGTCGAAGGGGCGGCAACGCCCCTGGGGGGAGAGGGCGTGGGTCTTGCTGAACGCCATGTAGGCGTAGGGTGTCTGCACGGTGTCGGCGCCCATTGCCACCGCAATGTCACTGGTGCCGATCTCCAGTTCGCGAATGCAGGCGTGCAGCGCGGCCAGCGAGGAGCCACAGGCGGCATCGATGGCGTAGTTGGGCCCGCCAAAGTTAAAGCGATTGGCCACGCGCCCGACGGCGACGTTCATCAAAATGCCAGGGAACGAATCCTCCGTCCACTCGGGCATGAGTGGACGACATCGCTCCATCACCTCGCTCGATTTGAGCCCCAGATCGGGGACGGTGTCGAGCAAGGGGAGACAGGTGCGGAATCCGTAGGAAACCGCCATGGGACTTCCCCCGCCGCCAATGCCAAGGATGGCGGCGACGCGCTCTCGATCGAAGGGACGCCTGGCATAGCCGGCATCCGCCAGGGCCAGACGCACACTTTCCAGCAGATACAGCTGGAGCGGTTCAATGCTGTACAGGCTGTTGGGAGTGATCCCGTAGGTGAAGGGATCAAAAGGAATATCCGCAAGGAAACCGCCCCAGCGCGAGATGATGCGATCGCGCGCCCGGGGGTCGGCATCATAATAAAGGCGCCAGTCCCAGTGATCGGCGGGGATCTCGGTGACGGCGTTCACCTTGTTCAGAATGTTCCGCCAGTAGGCCCCCACGCTGTTCGCGCCCGGGTAGAAGCACGCCATGCCGATGATGGCGATATCGCATGGTTTCTCGGGGTACTCCACCGTCACTGGAACGGCGGGGAGGCGCTGACCCAGCAGTTCTGTGGCTCCCTGGCTCACGGTCTGGTGCAGGGCGGACATCGTCAGGACCTGCCGATGCATCGTCGCGACCTGGCCGATCATGTACATCCCACGGTCGTACTGCTCGGTCTCGGGAAGAGCGACCAGGCGCGCTCCCCCTTCGCGGGCGCGGTCCACTCCCTTGGAGGCGATCCGCAAACGACCAATGTTCATCCACTCCAGGGCCTTGACGATCTCCTCGTGCGTGCGTCCTTCGCTCTGGAGACGGCGTTTTTCCGCCTCGAAATGCTCGTAATAGGGGGTTTCGATGCAACGGATGGCGTGGCCGGGGGCTGTCTGCAACAGCACGGTATGTTCGCACGAAAGCGCTTCCTGCTGAAAGCGCGGGACGATGGCGCCACTCGCGACGGCTTCCTGCGTGAAGAGGTACGCGGTCCCCATGAGGATGCCCAGCGCCACGCCGCGCTCCGCCAGGGGGGCCGCCAGCGCGGCGACCATCGCGCTGGAGAGGGCATCGTGAATACCCCCGGCAAAGATGATGTGCAGATCCTCGCCGCGACCACTCGGGCCAAGATGCTCCAGCAGCACCTCGATCATCGATTCCCACAGCACAAAACTGGTGCGGGGGCCAACGTGTCCCCCACACTCGCGCCCCTCAAAGACGAAGCGGCGGGCGCCGTCGCGCAGGAACATGCGCAACAGACCAGGTGAGGGGGCGTGCAGATAGGTCGCGATTCCTTCCTTTTCCAGTTCGCGCGCCTGATCGGGACGCCCTCCCGCAATCAGGGCGAAAGGGGGGCGATGGGTCAGAATGGCGGCAATCTGCTCCTTGTGAATCTCGGGGGGCACAAATCCGAGCAAACCCACCCCCCAGGAGCGATCCTTGAGGAGAGCGCGGGTCTCTTGCAACAAGGTTTCGCACTCGGCCTGGCGCAGCAAAGCCAGCGCCAGGAACGGCAATCCTCCCGCGGTGGCCACCGCCTCCGCAAAGGAGGCGGTATCGCTCACGCGCGTCATCGGTCCCTGAACGATCGGATAGCGCGTGCGATGCCGGGTGGCCAGAAGCGAACCTTCCGCAAGAGGCTCCAGGCGGCGAGCCAGTTCCAGATGGCGTTCGGCCTCGTTCAGCAAACCCTGAATAATTCCACCCACGGTGCCAAACCGCTCGGCCAGCGTGGGAGCAAAG
>JAKOSN010000284.1 GCA_029777335.1 Planctomycetota bacterium | reverse complement strand
GCCTGGGGGCATCGTTGCTGGATCGCACCATCTGTGCCACCGCAGGGATCGCCGGCTGTCTCGTGACCCTGGGAACTCGCGCCTTTGTCGATCCCGATACGGTGGTGAAGGCGCGCACCATTCTCAACTGGGGGTCGAATACCAGTGTCACCAATTCGCACCTGTGGGTTCTGATGGTGCAGGCGCGCCGCGCGGGAGCACGCATCATCACCATCGATCCGCACCGAAGTCGCACCGCCGCTCGCAGCGACTGGTGGCTTCCCATCCGCCCCGGCACCGATGCGGCCCTGGCCCTGGGAATGATGCACGTGATCTGGCGCGAAGGGTGGCACGATCAGGACTATCTGGATCGCTTTTGTCTTGGAGGCGATGAACTGCGCGACCGGGTGGAACGCGAATATTCTCCCGCGAAGGTGTCCGCGATCACAACTCTCCCCGTCCAGGATATCGAGGAACTCGCCCGGCTCTATGCCACCTCGAGGGAAGAACGCCACGGGCCATCGTTTATCCGCCTTAACTATGGGCTGCAACGGCATGGCGGTGGCGGGATGGCGGTGCGAACCATCACCTGCCTCCCCGCGCTTATTGGCGCCTGGCGTTATCCGGGTGGTGGCGCCTTGCTGAGCACCTCGGGGCAGAACCCGTTTCTGCGGGATGATCGCCTGACTCGCCCGGATCTGGTTCCGCCGGGGACGCGCACGGTGAACATGGTTCAGCTGGGCGAGGCACTCCATGGCGAACTCGCCGGTCCGCCCGTGCGTGCCCTTTATGTCTGGAACTCCAACCCCGCGGCCGTGTGTCCCGATCAGCACCGCGTTCGCGCAGGGCTGGCGCGCACCGATCTGTTCACCGTGGTTCACGAACAGTTCCCGACCGACACGACCAGGTATGCCGACATCGTTCTGCCAGCGACCACGCAGCTGGAGCACTGGGATATTCATGGCGCGTATGGCCATCTCTATGTGCAGATCAATCAACCAGCGATCGCCCCGCTGGGAGAGGCGAAATGCAATACCGAGGTGTTCCGCCTGTTGGCCCAACGCATGGGGTTTGAACGCGCGTTGTTCGACCTGAGCGACGAGGAACTGATCCAGCTCGCCCTGGACCCCCTTGAGGCTCCGGGGCGCTATCCGCACCAGGAAGCATTCGAGGGGATCACGCGAGAGCGGCTCCTGGACGAAGGTCCACTGCGGCTGAATCTGCCAAGCGACTACACGCCGTTCGCCCATGGCCACTTTGCAACGCCATCCGGCAAATGCGAGTTATTCAGCCCCGGGCTGGAGGCGCGCGGACTCGATCCCTTGCCCGCCTATGTCCCCCCCCACGAAGATCCACAAACGCACCCCGAGTTGGCCCAGCGGTATCCTTTGCAGATGGTGAGCCCCCCTCAGCCGTCGGTTCTGAACTCAACCTTTGTCAACGTACCTTCGTTGCGTGAAGATGCGCGCGAACCGATCGTCGAGATTCACCCCGCCGATGCTCTGCAACGAGGGATTCAACACGGTCAGCTGGTGCGCGTGTTCAACGAACGCGGCGGATTTCAAGCGCGCGCCGTGGTCGCTCCCACCGTACAGCCGGGGGTGGTGGCGACCCTTGGCGTGTGGTGGAGCCGGTACACCGCCGACGGCATGAACTGCAACATGACCACGAGCAGTCGACTAACCGACCTCGGCGGAGGGGCAACGTTCTTCGATAATCTCGTTCAGGTGGCGCCCCTGGAGCGTTAACGATCCCGCGCTCGCGTATGCTATCATGACAGGGAAGTCGAGAACCCCAATCAACGCGCAAAAGGAACCGAGATGGCCACGAATGGTGACATCCTGATCGTGGGGGGAGGTGTAATTGGCACCAGCATCGCCTTCCACCTGGCGCGGCGTCGTGTCGGCCAGGTGATCCTGCTGGAGAAAACCTACCTGGGCGCCGGCTCCAGTGGCAAATCGGGCGCCATTGTGCGCCAGCACTATTCCAACACGCTGACCGCGGCGATGGCTCAGAAAAGCCTGCGCGTCTTCGAGCAGTTCCACGATCGCGTGGGCGGACCTCCCGTGTTTACCCGCACCGGGATGGTACTGATCGTGAACGAACGAGACCGCGCCGGGCTGGAGGCCAACCTGGCTCTGCAGCATCAACTGGGCATCGACGTCAAGCTTATCAGCGCCGCGGAGTTGATGGACATCGACCCCAACGCGCGCCTGGGAGACGATGAGCTGGCCGCCTTCGAGAGCGAGGCCGGCTACGTCGAGGCCGTGCAGGTGGTCAGTTCCTTTGCCGATGCGGCCCGTCGCGCGGGGGCCGATCTCCGTCTGGGTGTCGAGGTCAAGAACCTCCTGACGGAAAAAGGGAAAATCACCGGGGTTGAAACCAACGAAGGCACCTACGCGTGTGGCACGCTCATCCTGGCGACCGGGCCATGGGCAGCACAGCTCACCCGCGTTCTTCGCAATCCG
>JAKOSN010000283.1 GCA_029777335.1 Planctomycetota bacterium | reverse complement strand
GCAAGTTACGCGCGCTCGATCAGAACCTGCGCCAGCACTGGCCGCTCGACCGGGACGACACCGCCACCCTCCTGGGCGGACTGCGCGAGCAGATTCTCGCTCTGTATCAGGACGAAACCGCTGCCGTCGAGCGTTTCCGCTCTGCGCTGGCGTGATCCCTCCACCCAGCCCGCACGGCGAACCAGGAAAGGATGTTCGCTTGAATGTTGCACGGTTGCTGGCGCGTCTCATTCTCGGCAAGCGCCTCCCTCGCACCGAGGGCGTTCTCAGCGTGCCGGGACTGCAGCAGGCGGTCACCGTTCGCCGTGATGACTGGGGCATTCCGCACATCGCGGCGCAGCATGAGCGCGATGCCTGGTTTGCCCTGGGGTTCTGTCACGGTCAGGATCGTGCCTTTCAGCTGGAAACACTCCTGCGCGTTGTGCGCGGGACACTCGCTCAGCTTGTCGGTGGCGAGGGGCTCGCAGTCGATCGTCTCTCCCGGCGCATCGGCTTTTATCACTCCGCCTGTGCCCAGTGGAACGTGCTCGACGACGAGGTTCAACTGATCCTCGAATCCTATGCCGGCGGAATCAACGAAGGCGCTACCCGTGGACTCTCGCAGCGCCCACATGAACTGGTCCTCCTGCGCAGGGCACCCACGCCGTGGACTGCTCGCGACATTCTGGGGATGGTCAAACTGCAATCGTTTCTGCTCGCCTCGAACTGGGACGTGGAACTGGCTCGTTTGCAGATCCTCTCGCTCGATGGTCCCGAAGCGCTGACTGCCCTCGATCCCCGTTTTCCCGAGTGGCTCCCTGCAACGACTCCCAACGGTGTGCGGGCAGGGATGCCCGCACTTGAGCGCCTGGCTGCCGAGGTAACCGCGTTTCAGAAGAAGGTTCCTCTGGGTGGCGGTTCCAACAACTGGGCGATGCGTTCCAGCCGTACCCGGACCGGGCGTCCGCTGCTCGCCTGCGACCCTCATCTGAGCGCCAATCTCCCCAGCCACTGGTATCTGGCTCATCTGCACACCCCGGAGTGGAGTGTTGCGGGAGCCTCGTTCGTTGGCGTTCCCGCGTTCGCCGTGGGCCACAATGGCCAGGCCGCCTGGGGCTTGACAGCCGGCCTGGTCGATAACACCGATTTATTCCGCGAAGAGATTGGCCCCGAGGGTCGGAGTGTACGTCAGGGGTCCGACTTCATTTCCTGCCCAGTTCGCACCGAAACGATTGCGATCAAGGGACAGCCGGCTGTCACCGAAAACGTATTGCAAACGCCGCGTGGGCCGATAGTCAGCCCTGTGCTGGAAGGGGCTCACGAGGCGCTCTCGCTGCGCGCCACCTGGTTGGATCCTCAGCCGATCCGGGGGCTTTTCGTCCTGCACCGAGTGCGGTCGTTCGCCGAGTTTCGTACCGCCCTGTCCTGCTGGCCGGCAGGATCGTTGAACATGGTCTACGCCGATGTGAGTGATACCGTCGGCTGGCAACTCGCAGGAACCGCTCCGCGGCGCAAACACGGGTGGGGGCTTCTCCCTCAACCTGGCTGGCTCGTCGACAGTGGGTGGGAGCAGGAGCCTGTTCCCTTCGCCGACATGCCTTATTGTGCCTGTCCGCCAGGAAGCGCGACCGATTTTGTTGCCACTGCCAATTCGTCTCCCCTTCCCGAGGGCCAGGGGCCGTACCTGGGGGCGGACTGGATCGATGGGTATCGTCAGGCGGCCCTTGTGGAACAGATCCAGCAGCGCACGGACTGGGACATCCCCGCCACCCAGCGGTTACAAACCAGTGTGCTTGCCCGCCCCTGGCAGGAAATCAAACCCCTGGTGCTGGCCCTTCCCGCCGACGATCCCGACGTGAAGCGTGCCCTCGATCTGCTCCGAACCTGGGATGGCGCGCTAACCGTGGATTCGGCGGCCGGGAGTGTTTACGAACTCTTCTTGATGGAGATGGCCCAGCGCGTGGCGCGGGCCAGGGCGCCGCAGAGTTTTCGGGCCGCTCTGGGACAGGGCTACACTCCCCTCACGCCCCTGAATTTCTTCTGTTTTCGCCGTACCGGGCACCTGGTGCGTTTGCTCCGCGCGCAGCCTTCCGGATGGTTTTCACGCTCCTGGGCCGAGGAAATGGGGGAAGCACTTCGCCAGGTGATGCGTCATTTGCTTGCGCGCTCCCAGGGAGCCGATATCCCAGGATGGGGACGGCTCCGGCAGGTCACGATGCACCATCCGCTGGGAGCCCGGAAGCCGCTCGCCCCCCTCTTCAATCTCGGTCCCGTCCCCTGTCCCGGCGATACCGACACGATTGCCCAGGGATCGGTCTTGCCACTCGATCCGCTGGCCGATTGCGACAACCTGGCTTCGCTCCGGGCCATCTTTGATGTGGGGCGGTGGGACGAGAGCCGCGTTGTCCTTCCGGGGGGACAATCGGGCAACCCGTTCTCGCCGCACCATGGAGATCAATTTCCGCTCTGGCAACGAGGCGAGACGATTCGTCTGGTGTGGAGTGAGGGGGAGGTGGCGAAGCATACCCGAGCAACGCTGGAATTGCACCCGCAGGCGGTCGAAAAAAGATAAAGCCGCTGGCCACAGAGAGCCAGAGGCTTTATCGCTAACGAATCAACGAGGAAATCCCGCGCGGGGGATTACTGCTGGTCGGGACGACGAGGAGCCTCGAACTTCATTTCGAACGGGGCGCCGGTCAGTTCCTTCAGCTTCTTCTGCTGGTCAGCAGTCAGAACCTTGTTGAACTTCTCCATCGCGGACTTGTTCAGCTTGGTGCGAGCTTCGCGGATCTTCTGGAAGGCTTCGCGCCCCATGCCCAGGTCCTTGGTGGCGTCCTTGTAATCGGACTGATAGGACTCGTTCAGCTTCTTGAGGTCGGCCTTCTGATCGTCGGTCAGATCCAGCGCCTTGGCGAGTTCGGGGTTCATGAACGGAGCACTCGGGGCCTGGCCAGGACGCCCACCGCCGAAGCCGCCACCAAAACCAAACCCACCGCCGCCACCCAGGACGCGCATCTGGAAGTTGATCTGCTCGTAGCGTTTCATCTGGTCGGACTTCAGCACATCGGCCAGCGCCTTGTTCGCGGCTTCACGCTGCTTGGTGCGCAGTTCGCGGCCCTTCTCGCCCCGGCGTTCTTCCTGAGACAGCCCTTCCATCGCCTTGCGATTCTCTTCGGAGAGCTTCTTGTCCAGTTCGGTGATCTTCTCCGACTGTTCCTTGGTAATCTTCAGCTCTTCCTGCACACTCTTGTTCGACAACATCGACAGCGGACCAAAGCCCCGGCCGCCACCAGGTTGTTGGCGTTGGCGTTGAGCCAGCGCAGGAGTGGCCACCAGCGCAGCAAGAACCAGAGCGAGACCAATCTTGGTGAGACGCATAGCAACCTCGTCAGCAGTGGTGCGAGTACAGATAAGACACTCCGAGTCGCTATGACTCGCGAGTACATAGTGTAGAACACCATCACGCTCCAGAAGTGTCACGTCAAGGAAATTTTTTTGCAACCTGCGGGGAATTCCTCACTCCTTGCCATCCCCAGAATCGGCTCCTGGCGCGGTTCTCCTTGTCAACCTGCTCGGGGCTTGCTACGATTGCGTAACCTCCCGGACGGAGAAAGTACGCACCTTCGACGAGGAACCCGCACATGGCGGAAACCAAAACCATCCTTGTGGTTGACGACGACATGGAACTCAGCGATGGCCTGCGGGTCATGCTGGAACGCAAGGGCTATCGTGTGATGCAGGCACGCGACGGCCAGCAAGGCAAACAAATGATCTATCAACATCACCCCGACCTGGTCATCCTCGATATGATGATGCCACGGATGGGGGGGTATCCTGTGCTCGAGCATTTCAAGGGGAAGACCGACGCGCCGCCCATCATCATGATCACCGCCAACGAGGGAAGCCGGCACAAGGCCTACGCCGAATACCTGGGGGTGGTGGATTATATTCGCAAACCCTTCGCCATGGAAAAGTTGCTCGAAAGTGTGGAACGGGGTCTTTCCGGCCAGACGACCGACAAGCCCCGGGATGGTGAGTAACGAACACGGGGCCATCGCGCCCCCCTGGACCGTTTTCGATCGGAGCCACACGCAGTGACTGCCACCACCGAGGCCGCCAGCGTGGTGCTGGCTCGCGGGCCCGGTTCGCCCGACCTGTATGTGGTCCGCCGCGCTGACGATCTGCGCTTCTTTCCGGGCTACCACGCTTTCCCAGGAGGCAAGGTCGCCCGGACCGATGCCGAGGTCCCTGTGGAATCCCCCGCCGGGCCTCTCCACGACAGTCGTCGCGTCGCTGCCATCCGCGAGCTTTTCGAGGAAACCGGCCTCCTCCTCGCGCGCCGACACGATCACTCCTTTCCTCCCCCCGCCTCCGGGTGGGAGGAAGCACGCCGTCTGCTCGATTCAGATCGGCTCGATTTTGGCAGCTTTCTGCGCGACCAGGGATTGCATCTGTGGCGCGAGGATCTCCAGCTCGTCGGCCAGTTAATCACCCCCCCCTTCTCGGCCATTCGTTTCGACACCACCTTTTACCTCGCGATGCCGCCCCCGGGGCAGGAAGCGCACGTGCATCCCGGGGAACTGGTCGAAGGCCGTTGGGTCGCCTCAGAGCACCTTTTGCAAAGCTGGACGCGCGGAGAATGTCACATCGCTCCCCCCGCCCTGGCGATGTTGCAGGCCGTTTCGGGCGCCGCCGTCGAGCGCTTGCCGGAGCGTTTCGCTCCTTTGCTTGAAACCCTTGCTCGTGGGGGACTTCCACTCATCTGGTTCGCACCGGGCGTTCAGATGCTCCCTCTGCGCACCGTCGGTCTCCCCCCGAGTAGCTACACCAATGCCTATCTGGTCGGAACGGGCCCCACCTACTTGCTCGATCCCGGGGCTCATGAAAAAGAGGAACTGGACCGTCTCTTCGCAGTCCTCGATGCACGCCAGGCAGCGGGCCAGCCGATCACGGCGGTGGTGCTCACCCATCATCACCCCGATCACATTGGCGGAGCAAATGCCTGTGCCCAGCGTTATGGGGTCCCCATCCTGGCTCATCGGCGGACGGCCGCCCTGCTGGCGGGGCAGGTCGCCGTGACGGGGTTGCTCGACGAAGGAGATCGCCTCGCCCTCGGCGCCACACCCGACGGCCGTGCCGCCTGGTACATGGAAGCCCTGCATACGCCCGGCCACGCCTCGGGACATCTCGCCTTTTACGACCCGTATTACCAGTTGATGTTTGCGGGCGACATGGTTTCCATGTTATCGTCGGTGGTTATCGCCCCGCCGGATGGCGATTTGCGCGTTTATCTGGCCTCGCTCCAGCGCCTCCTGGGCTATTCGTGCCGGATGTTGTTGCCCAGCCACGGCGGGGCCACCACGCGCGTGCGGCAGGTTCTTGAAGAGAGCCTGGCGCATCGGCGACGGCGCGAGGAGCAACTGCTGGAAGCGCTCGCGGCGGGCGAAGCACACACCATTCCCGCCCTGGCGCGTGCGCTCTATCGTGGCTTGTCGGCCAAGGTGCAGCAACTGGCCGAATTGCAGGTGCAGGCGGGGTTGCTCAAACTCGAAGACGAAGGTCGGGCCTGGCGCCAGGGACACAACGACGTGGAGGAATGGCGGTTGACCCCTCTCCCGGGCGACTAACGCCTGGACGGTAAACACCATGAGAGGTCGTACGGAACTGGAGCGCGTCCTGTCGGACGCCGAGAAACGCAACCACAAAGCGGTGACAACTATGCTGGCAGGCGAGGAGTTGATGCTGGAAACGGACCTGAGTTTCAACGAGGAGCAGGCCCTCAGTCGGCTGTTGCGCTTCCTGGCCGTCGAAGGCATAACGGGCGAAGAAAAGGCCATCGGCCAGACCGTTGTGCGCGATCTGGTCGAATCCGGCGTCCCGCGCAACTCCATCGACTTCGACAAGGCCAACGAACTCATCCCCTTGCCCACCGAAACCGGCAATCTGATTGTCAAACTCCCCGGCACACGTCCCGGCCCGCGCTTGCTCTTCATGACCCACCTGGACACCGTCCCGCTCTGTGCGGGCGCGGAACCGGTGCAGAAGGGCCATCGCATCGTCTCCAACGCCGAGGGAACTGCCCTGGGCGGCGATAACCGCACGGGAGTCGCCGTCCTGGCGACGCTGGCTGCCACACTCCTTGATCGAAAACTCCCCCATCCACCGCTCACCCTCCTCTTCACCGTCCGCGAGGAAAGCGGGCTGTGGGGGGCTCGCCATGTCAACCTCGCCGACCTGGGCAACCCGACCATGGGCTTCAATGTCGATGGCGGATCCGCGACCGAATTGACGATCGGCGCCGTCGGGGCTGAACGCTGGGAGGTGGAAATTTTCGGCCGCGCCTCCCACGCGGGGGTCCATCCTGAAGAAGGCATCTCGGCATCGATGGTCGGTGCGCTCGCCCTGGCCGAGATCCACAAGAAGAAGTGGTTTGGCAAGATCAAGAAGGCGGAGGGCGAGGGCACCTCGAACGTCGGCAGTTTTGGCGGCCTCGATGGCCAGAGTGCCGGCGATGCCACCAACGTTGTCTGTGATTACGTGCACATCACCGGCGAATCACGCAGTCACGATGCCAAGTTCGTCAAGGTGATTACCAAGGCCTATCGCGAGGCGTTCACCAAGGCGCGCGACCTGGTGAGCGATCACAAAAAACGAACCGCCAAGGTTGAGTTCCGCTCGCGCCTGGACTACTACCCCTTCCGGCTCAAGGAGAAGGCGCCGGTGATTCGGCACGCCCAGCAGGCCGCCCAGCGCGCCGGCTGGGTCCCGACTTTGCGAATCTCCAATGGGGGCCTTGATGCCAACTGGCTCGTTCGCCATGGCGTCCCAACCATCACCTTTGGCGCGGGCCAGCACAACATCCACACCACCGAGGAGTACGTCGATCTGGCCGAGTTCTTCCAGGGCTGCCGTCTGGCGCTGGCGCTCGCCACTTTCGTCACTTGACTCGCCTGCACGAGAAGAGGAGGCAGGCATGCCTGCCTCCTCTTCTCCGTCATTCCACGCTCCGTTCGGCTCACTTCTTCCCGATGCAGAACAGATGCTCGCTCCCGCGAATGAAGAGCCGATTGTTGGACACCGCCGGCGAGGCCAGCACGCGCTCGCCAAGCGAACTCTTCCCCAGCTCCTTGTACCCCGGCGCTGCCAGGAAGACGTGCACGTCACCTTCCATGTCCACCACGTACATCTTGCCATCAATCAGCACCGGTGATGCCGAAACGTCGCTGTTGAGTCGGTGCGACCAGACCACCTCGCCCGTGCGCGCCAGCTGGCAGGTGATCTGATGCGCGCGCGTCTTGTCGGTCACCGAGTAGATGTGTTCTCCATACACCAACGGACAGGGGACATAGGCACAATTCTTCTTGTTTTCCCACACCAGGTTGGTGCTGGTTACATCGCCCTTGCCCCCCGCCTTGACCGCGATCACATGGCGAAACCCCTTGCCGTCGCCGCTCGTTTGCACGATCAACCCCTGCGTGTAAAACGGCGAGGCCACCGTGCGCAGCGCCATGCCGTCGAACTTCCAGGTGTAACTCCAGTTCTCCGATCCGTCCTTGGGGTTGTAGCTGGTGATGCCCGCCGTGCTCCCCACAATCAGTTGCGGCGGGCCTCCCACGTTCTCCAGAAGGAACGGCGTGGAATAGCAAGCGCGAAACGCCTTGCGCTCCGCCTTCCACACATCCTTGCCGGTCTTCGCGTCGAGTGCAAGCACATGGGCGGCCTTGTCGTCGTCGTTGGTGAGGATCACCTTGCCCTCGTAAACAATGGGCGAGATCCCTGCTCCATGCTGGCTCTGGTGGGCGCCCAGGTCGCGCTTCCACACAAACTTCCCGGCCAGGGTGTAGGCGTAGATCGTCAGATCCTTGCCATCCCAGAAGATGGCGTAGACCCGCTCGCCATCGGTCGCCGGCGTCGAGGAGGCGTAGCTGCTCCGATCATGAATGGGCGCGCGACTGCCGGCGAGCGTCTCCTTCCACAGAATCTTCCCATCGCTGGCATTCAGGCACAGGAGATACCGATCCTTGCCCCGCTCTCCGGCGGCCTGCAGGAACACCTTGTCGTCCCAGACAATGGGAGACGAGTTGCCCGTGCCGGGGAGCTTGGTTTTCCAGAGCAACCCCGAGGTGGCACTGAATTCGACCGGGATATCCTTGTCGGTCGACACTCCGGTGCCGTTGGGACCGCGGAAGCGCGGCCAGTTGTCGGCCTGAGCCGTGGAACTGAGAGCAAGCCCGAGCGCGGCGAGCAGGAAGCAGGTGGGTGGTCTCATTGTCTCTCCTTGGGTGGAAGTAGTCGCGACCCGTGGCGTCGAGCAGCGGAGGGAAGAAATACCGCCCGACGCCACGCGTGGTGCTCTCATTCTTGCTTGGCGATCGTGAATTTGAAACGATATTTCCCTTCACAGGTGAAGATCAGGTCGGCAGATTGCTCGCCCTTCTTCGGTTCGAACTCCAGCGGCAACTCCTGCTTGACCTCCACCTGCTCGATCGGCGCCACCAGGAGAGGCTTTTTGTTTTTGGTGCAGAGCGCCATCTCCAGCCCCTTGGCGCCTTTGCGCACACCCAGGATATAGAGGGTGACAGTCACGTCCTGGCCATCGTGTGAGATGGTGAGCTGATTCAACTGGTCCGCCGAGACGAGTTTCCCTTCCACCTGCGGAGCGAGTCCCTTCATCCAGAATTGCCCGATGGGGGTGATGTCCTTGCCGGCCTTGGCGAGGGTGTTCGCAGTCAGCCCCTTCACGGGCAGAACCATCGCGCCGAGTTCCATATGGGTATAGGCGAACGGTTTTTCCTCATCGACCGTGGTCTTGAACGGGGGTTTGGCCTTGGCCGCATGCTCGGTCAGGAGCTTGGCGATCTGGCGCGCCTTGTCATCCGGAACGCGCTCCTGAGCCGTCGCCACACCGACGATCAGGACCAGGCTCGCCAGCGCCACGCACTTCTTCATGACTGACTCCTTTACAGGGACCGCAAGAAGATACACGGAGACACCGATGCGGATTGATTGTATCCGTCCGGTCGCCCCTGGGATCGCCTTCATGCGAATTCCACCGATTATCCGCCAAACCACGCCGTTTTCGCCTGTGCGATCAGGCGAAACACCTGCCCGTTATCCTCGAAGCGCGTCCGCCCGCTCAGATTCTTGATCCACTGCGGAGGAATCGCCTCCACCCCATGCAGGGCTCCAAGGACGGTCCCCGCCAGAGACGCAAGGGTGTCGTTGTCGTGCGTGTCATTGACCGCGCGCACCAGGCATTCCTCGAAATTGTCGCCGTGCTTCATGAGCAGATAGAGCAGCGAGGGGATGGTTTCGGGGACATACGCCCCCGAGTTCCAGCCCTGCGCCCCGCAGGCATCCACCAGCGGCACCTCGGCCTCGAAGGCAGCCAGCACATGGGTGCGCACGAGTTCACAGACCGTTCCCTCGAAATCGCCCAGCCCCATCGTATGCGGACGTGGGCGGTAGCGCATCGTCTCCAGGGGCGCGGCCAGGCGCACAAATTCCTCGGGCCACCACTCGGGAGGCGGAACGGTCTGGCGCCCCAGACATTGCCAGAGCAGATGGCTCAGTGCCAGGCAACTCGCCAGGGAGCCCGAATCGTTGTGCGTCAACCGCCCAGCCAGGGCAACATCGACCCAGAGATTCGCACTCGGTTCCTTCAGATGCGGCAACAGCAAAGGCGCCATCCGCATCAGGGCTCCATTGCCCGAGGCTTCCTCACTGACCGCCCACTGATCCCACGGGAGCGTGCCCTGGCCGGCGCGCGCCAGGAAAGTGCGCATCACCCGTCCCATCCCGACAATTTCGGTGCCCCGTTCCACAAAGAGGCGTGCCAGGTTTTCCGGATCGAAGCGCCCATCCTTGAGAAGTTGTTCCACCGTCCAGAATGACAGCTGGGTGTCATCGGAGGGATACCCGCGCCCATAGACGGGATCGGGCCGGCGATGATGGTTGAAGTAGTTGTCGATTTGCCCGCGATAGAGCAGAGAGCGGCGCTGCACATTCCACCCCGGCCCCTCGGTCGGATTGCCGAGCGCATCGCCAATGGCCAGCCCCAGGAGCATTCCCTCGATCTTCTTTGGATCAAGGCGGACCGGAGGCGGCGTGGTGTCGAACAGCGCACTTCTGTTCAGATGGATCTGTCCGGTAGCCCACATCTGTTCCAGCAACAGCCGATTTTTCATTAGCCCCCTCCCCATTCTCCCAGCAAGTTTTCATATCTGCGTCACCAGGCACATTCGCGGAGATTGCACGGATCCCGAAGACTTCTAATGATTTCTAACCAAAAAAAACTGAATATCCTTAACTCTTTTTTCTTGAAGTACCGTTGAATCCTTCTTACTATTTCTGAGTGAATATTAGTTAGCAAAATGGCGGTGTCGGCCTCGCCGATGGTTATGGTTTACCTGAGGTCAGCCTCTGTCGCCCCTGTCCGCAGTCAGTGACTCTCCGTGGCCGGAACACCACCAGGGTTCTGTCTCTCTCTCCACCAGACCCGATTGCTTTGCCTAACCTTGTGAGGACGCGCCGCGCCTGAGTGCTGTCAGCCCGCGCGCAGGTTTGGTATGGCTCATTGCGGTCCTCAAGGAAGAGTCCCCGGGGATTCCCCGGTTTGGCATTTATTGGAGCTTATGAGGCTACTTTTTGCTCTTGTCCTTGTTTGTCTTTTGGGGGAGATCGCATGGTTACTGTTCGATCACGTCGCGCGTTCACGCTGATTGAACTGCTGGTGGTCATCGCCATCATCGCTATCTTGATCGGCTTACTGTTACCAGCAGTCCAGAAAGTCCGCGAGGCCGCCGCTCGCATGACCTGCTCCAACAACCTCAAGCAACTGGCGCTGGCGGCCCACAACTACGACAGCACCTACCAGACCTTGCCGCCCGGGTTCAACTCCGCCAGCTACTGCGGTTGCCTCGCCTACCTGTTGCCCTACATCGAACAGGACAACATCTACAAGATGATTCCGAGCACCCTGCTGACCGTTCCCGCCACGGGCGGCGTCTGGTGGGGTGGTGGCTGGGCCGCGGCCAACAACAGCGTCAAGACCTTCCTGTGCCCCTCCGATGGCGGGCGTGACACCCCCTCGACAGGCGTGTTCGCTTACTTTACCACCACCTCCGGTGGCATGACGGGTGGCTACTTTGGCGGCACCTTGCCGACTCTTGGACGAACCAATTATGCTGCCAGCGCAGGGGCGCTCGGCGATGTGACCGGTTTCTACGGCACCTGGAAGGGCCCCTTCTACTCCAATTCCAAGGTGAGCGTGGCCGCCATGCCCGATGGGACCTCCAACACCATCGCCTTCGGCGAAATCCTCGGTGGCAGCGGCGGCCCCACGCGTGACTTTGCCGCCAGCTGGATGGGCGCCGGTGCGATGCCGACCGCCTGGGCGTTGTGCGATCCTGCCGCGTGGTACACCTTCGGCGGTCGCCACACCGGCATTGTGAACTTCGCCTGGGGCGATGGCTCCGTGCGCGGCATTCGCAAGGGCCTGGGCGCCAACGGGGGAAGCACCAGCTGGTTCTCCACCGACTGGTACACCCTGCAGTATGCCGCCGGCTACACCGATGGCTCGGTCTACAATCCCAGCAACCTCGGCCAGTAACGCCACACACGCTGGATTCCTTTGCCGTGCCCGGATGAAAACCTCCTTCGGGCACGTGCTCTTCTTCTGCTTTTCGGAAAGGATGCTTCATGAAAGCTCGGTTCGTGTGGCTGTTTCTGGCGCTGGGCACTCTCTGCCTGGCCGTCGGCTGTTCGTCGGACAACAAGGGAGGGACGGGCAGCGCGGGCACTGGCGTCTCGGGTAAACCGTCCGCCCCCCCGGCACCTCCGCCACCGCCTCCACCACCGAAGCAGTAATTCACCCGCGGCCCCGTCCGGAGACGTTTCCCGACGGGGCCGCTTCAGTTTCCTTCTCTCCGGCGACACACCTCGGCGCCCCTGCGGCGCACCTCGGTGATCATCACACGCAGTTCCTCCTGCTTCCATCGTTGCCAAATACGCTCTCTTAACTCTCTTGCTTCCGCCTCGCTTCCCACCACGGCGAAGACAGTGGGGCCCCACGAGCTTTGCCCCACGCCACGAACGCCAAGCCGCCGCACTTCTTCCACCAGCGTCGCGGTTCCCGGGCTAGCATAGATCCCCCCCTGAATAGCTGCAAAGGGCTCGCCCGCCCGTCGATTGAACTCGTACAGCGCCTCGCCAAAGGCAGGGAGATCCTTTTCCACGAGTGCCGGGAGCATTCCTAGCAGAACGAGTCGACAGAGCGCATCGACCTCCCCAGGTCTGGTCGGCTGTGTGGCGAGTGCCTCAAACGCCGCGCGTTCTGGTGCCCCGTGGATCCCCATCTTCGTCTGCGGAATCAGCAGCACCACCCGCCAGCGTTCGGGAAAATCAGGGACTGCGACCAGTGGAGCGACCACGCTGCCTGGGCTGCGACCAGCCTCAACGAGAAAGCCGCCGTGAGCAAACCCGTGCACCCCCAGCGCCGAACGCTGGCCTCGACCGACCATCTGAGCCAGTTCGGCGACGCTCTCGATCGGGAGTCTGATCTGCGCCGCGAGTGCCTGCGCCACCGCCAGCCCCAGCTGGGTTCCGCTGCCAAGCCCCGCATGGCTCGGTGGTGCTTGTGCGAGATGAAGATGGAAGGGTGGCAGATCCGATTGGAAGGATGCGCGAAACCGGCTGGCAAACTCCATGACGCGGGCCGCCAACGGACCACTCGTCCCCCACTCCCGTGCGGCTGTCACCTCCAGACAGAGCGCGGGCTCTTCCACCATCATCCCGACCCCGCCGAAGCGTCGCTCCTGATCAGTTCCACCAACATTGAACAGGCCAAAGTGCAGGCGGCTTCCTGTGCGGACAGTGATCATGAAGACGCCTCCTCGCGCTGGCGCCGCACCGCTTCCAGGTGTTGTTGCAACAAGGCGAGGGCCTCGCGTTCCTGGCGTCCGCCTGTCTTCTCCACCAGGACCGCCAGGCGCGCGAATTCCTGGGCAATCTCCTCCAGGGGCAAAAAGCTGGTGCGAGTGGCAAGGATGGCGGCCTCCAGAACGGCGTGCTTCCCTCGATTGAACCCGAAGAAGTCACGCAGCCGGCCGCGGTGAACCACCTCTGCTTCCATCGTCACGCGCTCGGTCCGCGCGTCGCAGGAGACAATGCGAAATTCATAAAATCGACAGGCGTCTGCCAGGATAAAGCCGCGCACCTGGTGCGCCGGGAGGAGGGAAGGCACCGGGTCGACCGGCCCCAGCGCCGCGCGCGCCAGGAGGAGCACATCGTCGGTAACGTGCAGAACTCCCTCGGGGTGGGTCTGGAGGTTGCGATAGGTCTGCGCCGTTCGGAACGGTCGGAGGGTGAAACGCTGCCACTCCTGGCTGGCATCGGGGAGGTCGGGCAGATGGGGCCCCATCGGAGCGATGTTGACGGCGCCCGTGGGCGACACAGTGGTGACAATGCCTTCGAGGATCACCCCAACGATCCCTCTGACGAGATGGTGCGATTCAGAGTCCTTATCAGATCTCACAAGGACTCTGAATCGCGCATCTGCCGCGTCTTAGCGGGTCTGTGCGCCGCGCCGAATCAGGGCGACCACGAGGAAGATCCCCGCCACCACCAGGACGAAAGCGCCAAACCCGCCACCCGCCCAGTAGAGCAGAAAACGCTGATCCGGGTCACGCCAGATCTGACCACAGGCCAGCCCCACCAGCACCAGCGCCCCAACGAGCACGGCCAGCAGGATGCGCAGGAGCACCTCGATGATCGAGACCTGGATCGCCTTCAAGACCGCCCCCTGGAAAACCAGCGTATAGGCCACGCTCCCCACGAGCGCCATCACTCCGATCCCGGCCAGCATCCCCAGCGCATGCATGGTGGTGAACTTGACCTCGGGATTCTTGTCGATCCCCTTCTCACCCAGGGCGATCGTGAGAAAAATCGTGAGTCCCAGCGTGGGGAAGAAGGTCAGCGCGCCGATGAAGGTGGCCCGCCAGTATACCACTTCGCGATCGCTCAGGGCGCAGGCCGCCTGATGCAGCAACCCCGCCGCCATGGTCAGAAGCGGGAAACTGACAATCAGACTCATGACCTCCCAGGTATCCAGCTTCATCGCCAATCTCCTTCGGGTTGAACAAGGGTGTATCCAGATTGTAGCAGCGAGGCCGAGGGAGTCAGCGCCTGGGGAGAGGGTGATGCTTTTCTCCGGCCACGACTGCTTATTCCAGCGCGCGGAGCATCCCCTCTGCCTTGTGCAGCGTTTCGGCGTATTCTTCCTCGGGGTCCGAGTCGGCGACAATGCCGCCCCCCACGGGGAACTGCACCCACCCGCGCCCCAGGGTACAGGTACGAATGAGCAGATTGGTATCCATCGCCCCGTTGAAGCCAAGATAGCCCAGACTGCCACAGTAGGGTCCGCGACTGGTTGGCTCCAGTTCGGCGATGATCTCCATTGCGCGCACCTTGGGCGCGCCAGTCACCGACCCGCCCGGAAACGCCGCCCGGAGCAGATCGCCCAGCCCCAGGCCCCGCCGCAATTGTCCGCGTACTTCAGAGACGAGATGATGGACATAGCGATAACTCTCCAGTCCACACACCGTCGGCACACGAATGGAGCCATAGTCGCAAACACGCCCCAGATCGTTGCGGAGCAGATCAACGATCATGACATTCTCGGCACGATCCTTCGCGCTGTGGAGCAACTCCTCGGCGCGCGCCCGATCCGTCTCCGGGTGCGGATCGCGTCGCCGGGTTCCCTTGATCGGCCGCGTCTCGATCTCCCCCTCCTGCACCGCCAGAAAACGTTCGGGAGAGGACGATGCCAGGACAAACTCCCCCAGGTCGAAGTAGCCGGCGAAGGGAGCCGGATTGCGCTGGCGCAGCCGGGCGTAGAGTTCCAGTGGTGCCAGGCGCGCGGGAGTTAACAATCGTTGCGAGAGGTTCACCTGGAAGCAATCCCCCGCATGCACATACTCGACCGCTCGACGCACCGCGTGCAGATACTCGTCCCGCGAAAAGGTGCTGGTGACTTCGCGGCCAGAAAACGGCCGTGCCTGGGGGGCGAGATCCGCCAGGGACAGGCGCTCCGTGTGCACGCGCGGTTGCTTCCCTGGGGCGGTTCCTGCATCCAGCCAGCGCCGTACCTGATCCAGACGCCGCCCCGCCTGTACCCGACGCCGCTGCATCTCGCGTTCGGGCCATCCAGTCACGATCAACCAGCTGCGCTCTTCGAGATGATCGAAACTCAAGACCCAGTCGTAGAACCCCACCGCCAGTTCCGGCACCTGAAATTCGTCGCAGCGCGGGCGGGGCAACCGTTCAATGTGATGGCAGAGGTCATAGCCAAACAGGCCAGCGACACCTCCCTGAAAGGGCGGCAATCCGGGGAGAGAGGCGGACGCATACTGTTTCAGTTTGCGCGCCAGTACCTCCAGAGGGTTTGCGTTCCAGTGCAGCGTCTCGGCCCCGTTGGCGCGCCACCACACCTCGCGTCCCCGCGCGGTCAACCAGGCGAAGGGATCGGCGGTCAGAAACGAATAGCGCCCGCGCGCGGGGTGAAAATCAGCGCTCTCGAGGAAGAGCAATCCCCGCAATCCGCTCAGGCGCTGAAAGCACTCCCAGGGATCCAGCGACGGTTCGAGGGCGACGACCCGTTCCGCGCCGGTTTGGAGTGCTTCGCGCGCCGACTCGCTCGGTGGACTTGGAGTCGGTGTCAGAAGCGGCCCATTCTCTGCCAGGTCAGCCATCGTCCCCCGGTCTCCGTGTCGGTCCTTCCGTCTGCTCGGTGTCTCCCATTGCCTTTGTAGCCTGATGCGAGACTTCCGGCACGGTCAGGAAACCCCAACGCAGGGCGCGATCCTGCACATAGTTTTTCCCCAGCGTCAGGGCGGTCACTGCCTTGGCCATCTCATAACCGAGGTAAAACGCATGGGCGGGATCAATCGCCGTGCGCGCCAGCATCTGCTCAAAGAGGACAAACGGATCGCTCCCCTGGAGAGCCATTTCACTGTTAAACACGTGGAGCAAGCCGCGCTCGGCGAAGAGGCGAAAGTTACGATCGGTGATTCGGCTCGCCAACTCCTGCAACGCCTCGGCGCCGTGGGTGCGGAGCTTTGGATCACGCAGCAAAATGAGATCGGGTTCCAGGCGTTTGGGCAACACCCGTTCCTTGCACGCGTAGTGAACCAGTCGGCGCGCCAGGGCCAGTTCGCGGACACTGCTCCGGCACCAGTTGATCACCTCGGTCGTCAACACGCTGCGAATTCCCAGTTCCTGGCAGTAGCCCAGCAACAGGACGTTGATCCCCGCCGAGTCCGCATCGGTCAACTCGGTGAGATTGCCGACGCCCATCATCAGCTCGGCCTCGGGGTAGCGTCGGCGCACCTCCAGGTAGCGCCCCAGGGATGCGGCGAACCCGTGGCCAATCGGCTCCAGCACCGGATCAAGCCGAAAGGGCACTCCCCAGGCGGTGAGCTTCTCCACGCTTTCGTCAAGCCCAGCCAGCGTCGCCAGCTCGTCGGGGAGTACCACCACCTCACAACCCCAGTCGCGCGCCGCCGCCACGTTGCTGCCATTGACACTCAGCACCAGTTCGGCTCCTGCCGCCACGGCGTGTGCCACTTCCTCTGGGTTGAAGCTGTCGATGGAAACACGCATGCCGCGCTCGCGCAGGGCGGTCACGGTGGCGCGAACGCCTGTCCAGGTCGAACCGGGATCACAACCCAGATCAATCAGATCGGCCCCGGCCTCGTGGTAGTATTGCGCCTGGTCGAGGATCTTCTGAAGCGACAGGCGCGGGGCATGATTGATCTCGGCGAGAATGGCGATGTCGTGCGCGCCATAGTTCGCCACCGGGCTGGCCTGGGCTCCAAAGTGATCCGGCAAATCGCGCAGATCCTCGGGGCCCCGCTCCACCGGACAGCCCAGCGTCTGAGCGACCACTTCCAGTTCGCCCAGGCAGAGTCCTGGCAGAATGGCTCGGGCAAAACGGGTTGGGTACCCCGGCAAATGGCGGGCGATCCACGGCGTGGTTGCCAGCGCTACCACGGTGATGGGAAGGACGGCGATCGTGTACTCGAACCCCTGGCGTGCGGCGAGTTCCTGCACCGTGCGGCGCAACGCTGTTTCGGCCAGCTTGCCGGTGATAAACAACAGATGGGGTGGCGTCATGGTCCTCACTTGCCGGGCACCGCTCCTCATTCACGCTGCGACGCGTCCGGTTTCACGGTGCAGCCGCCTGCGCATTCCAAGCCATAACAAACCGGTGAGGAGTGCATAGATCGCTATCCCGGCCAGCGCGGGGATAAGGCGCTGGTGCAGAAAATGCGGCTCCTTGAAATCCTCCAGGTAGAAACCTAGCGCGCTCAGGTTACAGGGCGGAATCAACCCCCAGATCTGCAGTCCTTGTAACCCTTCATTCAGCCTATAAGATTTAAAAAAGATCAGAAAAGGAGATAGAAACAGGCCAAGGACCCACGCCGCCGCGCTGATGCCGATCAGAGCCACGATCGTCAGGGCTGTCGCCCGCAGTGTACTGGTCGTTCGCAGCGAAATATACATCCCCAGATTGGCCGTAAAGGCGGCATGTACCAGCGCCCCAAGCGCGACGAGCGGCACGGCAAACGGACACATTCCCCCGGTCAGCACCACGGCCGTGTACATGAGGAGAAGGAGGATGCCCAGCACGCGCACACTCCACAAACATCCCATCCACTTGGCGAGGAGAATTTCCTCGTCACGCAGCGGCGTGGTGAGCAAGCTGTCGAGCGTTTGCCGCTCCTTTTCGCGAGTGAAGGTACCGGCAGCCCGCAGGGCGATGCCCAGGAGAATCACCGTTGCCATTGCCCCGCAGCAGATACGCATCCAGATGTTGGCGAACTCGCTGACCTCCTTCCCCGAACGAATCATCGCCACCCCGCAGAAGAACGTCAACACCATCAACCCCAGGGCGCTCGATCCGGCAATGACCAGCATCGCCCAGAGGAGCGGAGGGATTGCGATGCCGAATTCCCCGTGCAGTTCCTTCCACATCATCGGCGCGGTGTCGCCAATCCAGCGGCGCGCCCGGTAACGCCCGCCAGCGCGCGGCGCCGACCAGGGACGCGGCGGAGGGGGACCGACCGGACGCCGTCCTCCTCCGTGCCGTCGTCGCGCGGGAGCGCTGTAGACATAGGTGCGCGGGCGCAACTGACGGATGGCGATCAGCAAACAGACGACCGTGAGCACGCCATGGAAGATCGCGTATCCACGCAGAATCTCCGGCAACGCCGTCGGATCCTCACTGAAGCGCGCCCAGGCCGTCAGGAAATTCCCTGCGCTGGGCCAACCGAGCAGACCGAGTCGTCCCGCCGCGCTCAGGCTGAAAGGGGTGCAGCACATTCCGGTGAGCATCAGATAGCCGACAATCATGATGTACACCGTCGAGACCGCATCGCGTGGGCGCGGCAACATCACCGACGTCGCGATGCTCACGGCGCCGATGCTGAGCAGTGTCAGCAGGGTACAAGCGAACCCCGCCAGGACCAGGTTGGGATCCACTCCGCCGAGCAGTTGCAGAAACCCCAGCACCGGCAGCCCGGTCAGGAGGAGCAACAACAACGTCGCCAGGCGCGAGCCGAGTTTCCCCAGGATGATCTCGTGACTGCGAAGATCGCTGGTGAGAAGAAAGTCGAGAGCCCCGGTTTGCTTGTCTCCGGAGATCGCGCCTCCCACCAGGGCCGGTGTCAACAACAGGACCACCACGAGTTGCAGGCCCAGGAAGGTCATGAAAAACGAGGAAGCGAAGGCCGCAATCTCTCCCGGAGGCAAGGTGGTCTCCAGGTAGAGGACGGCAAACGGATCTCTGGCGAGGTGCGCAGGCGTCCATTTCAAATAGACCAGAAAAAGGACCACCAGCAACAGGATGGCATAACCAATGCGCAACAGCGGGAGCCGAGGATTGCGCGCCCCGCGAACCATGTCGTAAAAGAGAATCGGTCCGCACAGCCGAGTCATCAGGCGCCACAGCGGATAACTTAGCAGCCCGGCCAGCACCGCCCACCCGGCCAGGCGAACGCCGAGCGGAAGACGGTCCAGGCGGAGCAGCCCAAACGTCAAGCCGCCCGCCAGCGCCAGCCCGAGCAGCCATTGCCCCAGGATTCGTACGCGCTCGCTCATGCCTTCTCCGCCACCGGGTTTTCCCCCTTGTCGTGTTCAAACCACTCCCGAGCACGTTGATGACAGTAGAGTGTCGCCACCCCCAGACAGAACAACCCGGCGACGATCCCGAGAAAGAACTTCTCTGTTCCCGGTTGGTGAAAGAGATCGCTGATCTCGTCGGCACGCCAGGCCGACAGGCCCAGACAAACCGGCGCAAAGAGGACGAGCATGAATCCGCCGAGCAGACCGACGCCGGGCGCATCTCCTTGCAAGGTCCACCAGAGGATGACCCCCAGCATCATCACCGCAAAGAGCGACAGAAAAGTGCGGCGCCCCGCCAGGCGCTTGGTTGCGCTGAGAACCGAGTAGAGCAGCCCCAGATTAACCAGAAAGACGGCATACCCCCCCCAGATCAGGAAAAACAACGGGATCGCCAGCGGATGCAACCCCCCAAGGATAGCCACGGTGATGGCGCAACAGCCCAGCCAGGCCACCAACCAGCGCGCGGTCAACAGGCTCCCGAGCCATTTCTGATGCAGGATCTCCCGTCGGTCGAGACGTGTCAACAACAGATCGGGCAAGGTGCCGATTTCCCGCTCACCTGCCACGGTGGCGCAGGCGTGTCCCGTGACACGCAACCAGGCGGCACACCCGATCAGGGTCGCCATCGTCCGAAAGATCCCATTGATCGCCTCGTGCACATGCCGGGGTTCGTGATAGGACAGCAACAGGGCCAGGGCGACCGGTACAACCACGCTCATGCTAAAGAGGATGGCCTTGAAGATGCGCTCCACCTCGGGGGGGAAGCGCTTGCTCAGGAGCCCCCGGTGTCGTCCGCTCCCCGCTACCGTGTCGTCTTCCAGATAGAGCGATTTCCACAGGATGGGTTGATCGCTCACCGGCGGGCGAACGGCAGGGAGTTCCTCGGATTCTCCAGCTGCGGGATTCGGGGGCATTTCCACCGCGCCCTCGCCCTCCAGGCGCGCCGCCGCGCGCAGACGGGTCACCGCAATCCGGCAGCAGACCAGGAACACCACCCCATGAAAAAGGGCGTACCCCAGGAGCGGGTGGACGATCGCCTGATCCAGTGACATCCCCCCGTCCACATCGATGGCAACCCGCACCACCGCGGCCACGGCATTGCCCGCATTGCACCAGTGCACCACCTCGGTCAGGGTGATCGGGCTGTCCCAGGTCGCCGTCGACGGCCAATTCGCCAGGTTCCAGAAGGGCGCCAGCAATATCCACAACACCCCGGAGAACACGTGATAGACCATCACGAGCTGCATGGTGCTATCAAGCGCCTTGCGCGTTTGCCGGGCGTACACCGAACAAGTGACCGCCAGCGCCGCCACGCTCAGCAGGGTGATGAACGTGAACGCGGTTACCCCGGCGAGCAGGACGGGATCGATTCCCCCCACGAAGGTGAGGAAGCTGAGCACTGGGACACCCCCCAGTGCCAGCACAAACGTCGTCGCCAGGCGCGCTGCCATCTTCCCCAGGACAATCTCATGATTCTCCAGCGGGGTCGCGAGCAGGAAATCCAGACGATGCCGCTCCTTTTCCTCGGTAATGGCGCCGGAACTGCTGTGCAACGTGACGAGCACAAACACCACAAATTGCACCACCGCGAACAGGTAAAAGAAGCTGGAGGCAAAGCCGGCCATCATCTGGGCCGAGATCACTGGTTCGGTCAAGCGCGTCCACAACGGCGCTTGCACGGTGTCGGTCCAGCTCAGAAAGAAAAAGAGCAGGACCGCAAGCAAACTTAACGGATAGAAAAAGCGGATGAGGAAGTGCTGCCGGCGTCTCACGAGCAGCGTCATTTCGTGCCAGAAGAGCGGACCGAAGATCGTGGTCCCTTGCCGTTGCCAGCGTCCCAGGAGCAGGAGCAACAACCCCGCGAGCAACCCGGCGAACAGACAACCAATGAGCATGGGATTCATGAGGAAGAGTTCTCACTGCCTTGCGGGGACGATGGCTGCACGCACGCTCACTCACAATTCAGGGTCCGAAAGAAGGGCGGCCTTGCTCCTGCGTGCGGCCGGTGCTGGGATGTCGATGCGCCGCTTCATCAGGGTTCGCAGACGCTCGCTGGTCACAACAAACATCGCTCCGGTTGCCAGCGCCCAGAACAGAGTCCCTCCCAGAAGATAGCCGACCCAATCCTCCATCCACGAGCCATCGTGATCACGGAACGCGGCCATGCCGAGCACCAGGGGGGGTGTGAGTCCCACCTGAAACTTGAAGATCGACTCGAAGGATTCGCGCATGGTTATGCCGAGCACCAGGAAGAAGCCGCCACAGAACATGGTGATCAGCCAGTGCCCAAAGGCGAGCGCCACCAGAATCCCCAGCGTCACCAGGATCGCACGCAGGGTGTTCTCAAGCATCTGCGAAAAAAAGATCCCGAGCATGGCAGCAAAGGCGGCATAAACCAGCCAGCATCCCAGCAGCAGCGGCAACGCCAGCAGTGACAGTCCTCCTGTCACCACTCCAATCCCCCAGATCGAGCCGAGCCAGAGGGCGCCCCAGCGCATACTGAAGATACTCCCGATCCATTTTCCCCACAGCACATCATCGCTATCCAGCGGCGATGTCAGCAGCGAATCAAACGTTTGCCGTTCCATCTCCCCACTGATGCTCCCCGCCGCGCGAATCGCCACCCCCAGCAGCAACAACGACCCGACCCCGCTGCCCACCAACCGAACCCAGAGATTGATCTCGCGGTCTGCTCCGGCCGAACCGAGTCCTCGGGACGTCTCGCCCAGATAATCTTCGAGAATGTAAAACAGGGGGAGGAAACTGAGAAACACCAGGATCAACACCCCGATCCGCATCAGCCAGTGCAACTCCAGGCCACGCTCGACCTGCAACTCCTTCCACAGCATGGGCTGGTCGCTCACCCGCCGACGTGACAGGCGAAACGCGCGCCTCCACGACCAGAGGGCCGCCCAGCTGTCGGTGAGCGACGCCTCACGCAGCGCCTGACGCCGAAGAAGCACCAGCGCTCCGCCGATGCATCCCAGCGTCAGATAGCCGTGAAAGACGGCATACTCGCGCACCACATCCCACACCCCCTGGCCCTCCGGATCGTAGGGCTGCGACAGGACCTGCCCTGCACGCAGGAGCGCCAGGATGATATTGCCGCTACTGAACCCCTCAATCAGGTTTCCGAGGGTCGCCGGTCCCTCGTCGCTGGCGGCGAATTCGGGGTGCACAAGCAACCACGAGCTTGCGAGCCCGCTGAGCAACAAATACGTGGGCAGCGCCAGGTAGGTGAGCACAATGGCATCGCGTGCACGTCGGGTCAGGGCGGAGTGAAAGATGCTCAACGCCGCCAGGCTGACCGCCGTGACCGCGGTGGCCGCAAACGCTCCCAGGAGCAGCGTGGGATCGATCCCGCCCAGAAGTTGCAATATGCTCAGAATCGGCAAGCCAACCAGCACGGTCAGGGTGACATTGAACAAGCGCGAGAGCAACTTGCTCAGGACGATCTCGCGGTCGAGGAGGTCGGTGGCGAGCAGAAAAGGAAGCGTTTTTCGCTCTTTTTCCTCCGCGATTGCCCCGGCGGTGTAGGCGGGGGTCAGAACTCCGACCAGCAACCCCTGCACCGCCAGGCAGGTGTAGAAGAAGGAGGCGGCGAAATTCGACAGCTCGTTGGCTCGGGGCCCCGCACCGCGATGATCCAGCCACCACATCCAGTACACCCAGCATACGATGGCGAACAGCCCCACCGCATACAGAAAGCGAATAAGCAGATAACGTGTTCGCCGTGCCTGACGAATCAGATCGAAGTAGAGCACGGGGCCGAACACCCGCGCCACGCCAAGGAGTTCCAGCCCCAGCAGGATCGGCACCAGGAGGAGAAGCACAAGCAAGGGCAGCTCGACCACCGGACGCACCCAGCGAGCCGGATGAAGCACCAGCGCCAGCACCAGCAGGCCGAACCAAACAACTCCCAGACTGGCCAGCGACCAGGCCACCCTCCGGGACGGGGGCGTTTTGGCGGGCAGAACGGGGGCGGAGATTGCGGCCATGAACACCTGCGAGCAGAGCGAGCGATCTGGTTGCGCAAGAACGATAAAGTATGTAGTCTACCGGGGGCCGTGTCAGGGAGCAACCATCGCCTGCCTCCTGGACGTGAGGGGAACTCGCCGGATCGGCACGCTCCTCGAATTCGTCGTTCTTTGCCGATGCACGCCAACTTCGCTGCGCGATACGGTCCCCTGCTCCCCCTGGGCGATGGACCTCCGACATCACTTTTCTGGGAACTACTTCGTTGACGCTGTCTACCCCACAGGATTATAGTTGAGAGCAGGACGAATTTTGCACTCACCGTCTGTGCTGAAGATCTGTGCAGACAGCGGACAGCACCAGACGCCAACCCGCCTCGGAGCCCTCCTCCCGTGGAGCGCCGCTTTCAGTTGAGGACCCCACCATGTTCGTGATCCCTGGAATACCTGGCAAGGATACCTGCGACGGCATCACGCGGCGGGATCTGCTGCGTGTGGGGGGCTCGGCCATGTTTGGCCTGACCCTGGCGAACCTTCTTCAACTGCAGCAGGCCCAAGGAGCTGCGCGCAAGACCACCGGCAAGGAAGACTCCTATGGCGGCCCCGGCTTCGGCAAGGCCAAGAGCGTCATCCTCGTTTATCTGCAAGGGGGCCCCAGTCACCTCGACCTCTGGGATCCCAAGGACAACGTCCCCGACAATGTCCGCAGTGTCTTCAAGGCGATCGACACCAAGCTCCCGGGCGTGAAGTTCACCGAGGTGCTTCCCAAG
>JAKOSN010000282.1 GCA_029777335.1 Planctomycetota bacterium | reverse complement strand
CCTCTGGCTGGGCGCGAGTGGTCATCATCTGCGCTTCGGAGCCACACTTTCTCTGGAGGTTGATACGCATATCGCGGTGCTCTGTGATCTGGTGGCACCGCTGCTGGATCAGGGGTTCAAGCGGTTGCTGATCCTCAATGGTCATGGCGGAAATATCGACACCATGCAGGTGGCTCTGCGCCGGCTGCAGCCCCGCTATCGAGAGCATATTCTCTCGGCCGCCTCATACTGGGATCTGGCTGCTCAGGAGTTGGCGGCTCTGGTCGAGGGACCGCGAAAGACGATGGGACACGCCTGCGAATTCGAAACGTCGATGCTCCTTGCCCTTCGTCCCGAGCTGGTGCGACGCGAGAAGATCGCCGACGATCCTCCCACGGATAACCCCGTGCTTCGAGGGCTTTTCCTGGCAGACGACATGAAACAAAAAACCGACCATGGCGCGGTGGGGTATCCCAGTCGCGCCACGGTCGAGAAAGGGAGAGCCTTCTTGCAGGCTGCCATCAACCGCACGGCAGAGGTGATTCAGGCGCTGCGCGCACGGCCGTTGCCAAAGTAGTACTGTCGGTCGGGGAAGGTCTGGAGTCCTCGTTGACGGCGAATCCTCAGACCGCCACCTTCGCCTTGTGTTGCGGGCGCGGACGAGCCTCCATCGCTTTCAGGGCGGTGAGAATGAGATCCGCGCACTCGGAGTCGTTGAACCGATCGCTGTTCAACGTGAGGTCGTAGCGTGTCATGTCGGACGGATCGATGTGGAAGTAATCCTTCACAAAACGATGGCGATCCTTGTCGATCCGGGAGAGCCAGCGTTCCGCCTCGGCAGGGGTGTAGTTGAAGCGTTTTTGTGCCTCGGCAATCCGAGTATCGCGCGACCCAACGATGCGCACGCGCAGCGTGCTTTCCGCCGGGAGAATTTGTGCGGCTCCGCGGCCGACGATCACGCAATGTCCCTTCTCTGCCAGGGAGGCCAGCAATTCGAGCAGATGGCGGAGATAGACCTCGATTTCAAGGGTGGGCACCGAGCAGAACTTCTGCACGCATTCCTGCAACCAGTTGATCCGTTGCTCATCGAGTTGTTCGAGCAAGCGATGGTGCAGACCTTTTTCCTCCGCAATGCGTGTGAGGAGTTCGTTATCGTAGACCGGCCAGTTGAGGCGTTCCCCAACGGCGCGGGCAATCAGCGCCCCGCGCGATCCGGCTTCCCGACTGATGGCGACGGTGATCGGCGGGATACCTGCCTGGAGGCCGCCCCGAGCTTCTTCCACTTCGTGGATGCGAGCGAGAGCTGCCATAACGCGATCAATGGAGCTGAACATCGTGGATGCCTCCTCAGGGCGCTGGCCTGGACTCAGGCCCGACTGGACTGGTCGACCGAACGCGAGCACAACAGTTCTTCTCCTCGCAAGCGCAATGCCACAATGAGGGAGAACCCTTCAGGGCCCCAGGAATGAACCGCTCGATCTCTCCTTTCTTGCCTTAAATCCATGAATGAAAATCAGTTGTGATGGAACAGGGGCTTTCGCACCTTCGCGGGAGACGCTTCTTGGATACCTCCGTTGTGTGCGGAAATGAACCACCAGGCGTGCCAATCCTGTTGTCAGAGAGGTGGTGCGGTGCGCGGCAAAGGCGGACTGAGAACGGAAGGCAGACGGGAAAATCAGACCTGAAACCGATCTCTTGACAGCGGTTGAGGCGCTCGCTATAGACCTTCCCACACAATTGTTACGATCACTACTGGAATTGTGTTTCGCCCAGGTGGAAGAAGCGTTGGCGCCGGGCATTCAGGATTGCCAGCAAGGCGTCTTGCATTCAAGCGCAAGGGGTTTACAATCGATGATAGGGTAAGATGGAATCTCTGCGGCAACTGGAAGCCCCGTTCGCGACGTCCTCGCACCCATTCTCGGCCTCGAAGCGGGCCCAGGTCCAACCATGGTACAGTACTACACACTGGAAGAGGCCGCACGCATTCTGCAAACCTCGCAGGATGAAGTGAAGAAACTGGCGGAAACCAAGAAAGTGCGCACCTTCCGCGATCGTGGCACATTGCGCTTTCGCGCGCAGGAAATCGATGAACTGGCTCGTGCCCGGGGGCTGGGAAGTGATCCAGAACTCCAACTCGGCGAGGTGCCACCCCCCAAGCGCACCGCCGCGACCGATCCGGCCAAAACAACGCAAAAAGTCGATGGCGGAGTCTTTGACTTCAGCCTCACCGACGATAGCGATCAGGTGGAAATCGGTCAGGAACTACAAGGCGGCTCAAGCGCCAGTTCCAGTGGCAGGAGCAGCCCCGCCAGCAGTGGGCGTCTGGGCAGTCCGCGCAGCCCCGCGCCCAAGCCAGGCAGCGATAGCGATGTGCGACTCGTGGCGGATGGGAGCGAACTCGATTTCCAGGTGAGCGACGAGAGCGCCCCCAAGTCCAGCAGCGGCTCCGGAAAGAAGAAAGGGACGTCCGCCCCAACGTCGCGCCCGGACAGTGGAGCGCGCATCGTTCCTCTCGCCGACGATAGCGATAGCGACGTCAAGATGGTTCTCGACGAGGACGATGCCGTGGTCCTCGGTGGGGGCAAGCAGAAATCTGGGTCCGACAGCGATATTCGCCTCGAACACACGGAGCCACCGGTTCGCCTGGCCAGTGAGGGGAGCGACCCCTCGCTGGTGACCGAGGAAATCGATCTCGACGCCGAAATTCGCAAACAGCAAGCCAGCCAGCCAGCCAGCAAGTCGAAACCCAAGACGTCCGCGCCCAAGTTGCCGACCACTTCCCCCTTCGAGTTGTCGGAGGCGGACCTGGATCTGGAGAAACCGACCAAGGCGAAGAATCGTCGCGAAACCCAGCATGCACCGGCTCCGCTCACGCCCGACAGCGACAGCAGCGAAGACTTTGATTTGACGCCGAACGCCGGTTCGCTCTCTCCGCTTGAGTTGAGTGATGAGGAATTGACACTTTCCCCCGAGGATCAATCCGATGAGGTGCCGATCGGGAAGATGAGCCCCTCGCCGGGTGGCAGTGGCATCAACCTCAAGGAACCGATCGATAGCGGCATTTCACTCGAGGATTCCAGCGATTCCGTCGAATTTGAACTCACGCTCGACGATCCTGGCACCAAGCCCAAGTCCGGGAAGAAAGGTCCGGCCAAGTCACCGGCCAAACCCCCGGCCAAACCTGCCGCCAAGGCTCCGGAGCCGGACGATTCCAGCAGTGAGTTTGAGCTCAGTCTCGACGATAGTTCGGGAGAAGGGCCGGCAGCCGATAATCTCGACAGCGAATTCGAACTGAGTCTGGAATCCGAAGGCTCCTCCGAGTTTGAACTTGAAGCAGTCTCCGACGATTCCAGCAGCGAATTTGAACTCACGCTCGACGAGAGCGGGGGGATGGAAGCCGCCCAGGAAGAGAAGGACATCTTCGAGACCGATTTCGAGGTCCCAGCGCTCGACGAAGATTCCGGGTCCGAGGCGGTCGCGCTCGAGGATTCCGACACCGACCTGGAAAGCTCCGATTTCGACATTGCCCTCGACGAAGGCGACGCCGAGATTGACGACGAAAGCGCCAGTCAGGTGGTTGCCCTCGAAGACGAGGAAGAGGCCGAGGAGGGCGCAGCCACCGTCTCGCGGCCGCGCGGCGGAGCCAAGCGCAAGGCCGCCGCCATCGAGGAGGAAGAGGAGGACTTTGGCGGGATCGACGCCGAGGTCGAAGGGGAGGAGGAAATGGTTGGAGTGGGCGCTGCCCGCGAGGCGGCTCCCACCCCGTGGGGACCGCTCCCCGCCTTGCTTCTCTTGCTGTGTCTCTTTGTCCTGATTGTGATCGGCTTCATGGGCTACGAGATGCTCCAGGGGATGTGGGGTTATCAGCGCGGGAGCAAGGTTTCCAGCCTGGTGATTCACCCTCTGGCGGAGGCCATCCTCGGGGAAAAACTCCCCGAGTAAAAGCTCTGCCCAACTTGACGCGGGCTTCAGAGTGAATTCATCCAGATGATGAATTCACTCTGAATCTCTCTTTTCTCCCCCAAGAGACAGCCATGCCTCGGACCCCGATCCCAACGTGGGTCTTCGCTCTGGTCGTGGTCCACAAGAATGACCGCTTTCTGGTGGTTCAGGAGAACAAGGAAGGTCAGGAATGGTTCCTTCCGGCCGGCCGAGTTGAACCAGGGGAAACGTTGAGCGAGGCTGCGCATCGCGAAACGCTCGAAGAGGCCGGCATCCGGATTCATCTCGAAGGCATTCTCCGCGTGGAATATACCCCGAGCGTTGGTGGGACTGCCCGATTGCGCATCATCTTCGTGGCACGCCCCGCTGACGATACCCCACCCAAGTCCATCCCCGACGAGGAGTCCTTGCAGGCGTTGTGGGTAACGCTTGAAGAACTGGACGAGTTGCCTTTGCGAAGTGCTGAGGTCCGCACGTTGTTTCGTGCGGTGAGGAAGGGGACTCCACTCGCGCCCCTCGCCCTGCTCGGGGCGGAGTGAAGTCGATTGTCACAGGGCGGTCCGCACACCCCTGATCGAGAAGGGTCACGCCGCAGCAGCATCGCGTGCGGGCAGGGTGGAGCAGTACCAGTCGATTGTCTTTTCCAACCCCTCATCCAGGGAGGTCGACGCCTGGAACCCCAGGAGCTCGCGGGCACGGGTCACATCGAGGCAACGGCGTGGCTGTCCGTCTGGTTGCGACGGATCGAGCCGAATCTCTCCCTTAAAACCCGTGATTGCTGCAATCTTGCGGGCCAGATCGTGAATGGAGATTTCGCTCCCCGATCCAATGTTCACCGGGTCTGAGGTTTCCAGCTTCTCCGTCGCCAGATGGATCGCCCGAGCGGCATCCTCCACATAGAGAAACTCGCGTGTCGGTTTGCCGGTTCCCCAGAGGGTCACCGCACGGTCCCCGCGTGCCTTCGCTTCGAGAAATTTCTTGATCAACGCCGGGATCACATGGGACGATTCCGGATCGAAATTGTCGCCCGGGCCATAGAGATTCACCGGCAAGAGGTTGACCCCATTAAAGCCATATTCCTGGCGATAGGCCTGCAGTTGTACCAGCAAGAGCTTCTTCGCCAATCCATAGGGAGCATTGGTCTCCTCGGGATACCCATTCCAGAGATCGCTCTCCTTGAAGGGCACGGGCGTGTGTTTCGGGTAGGAACAAATGGTTCCGACCATGACAAACTTGCTCACCCCATGGCGGTAGGACTGCTCAATGAGATGAGTCCCCATCACCAGATTGTTATAAAGGAAGAGAGCAGGGTGTTTGCGGTTGGCGCCGATTCCGCCCACCGTGGCAGCCAGGTGAATGACCACCTCGGGGCGAACCTGCTCCATGAGGCGACGCACCTCCTCTTCGCGCGTCAGGTTAAAGTCGGCACTGCGCGGGATAACGAGATGCTGGCAACCGGCACGCCGCAGACGCGTCACCAGGTGCGATCCGAGGAACCCCGCGCCCCCTGTCACGATGATCCGTTTCGTGGTCAGATCCATCCTTGGACCCTCCTGGCAATCTGCTTGCGGACTCCTGAGGTTGCCTCGGGACGGAGAGACTCGGTGCCGTGCGGCAAGCAGTAACGCAACGGTCGATGGGTGGCTCCGGCCCCGTCAGGAAGCTGGTCGGGCTGTCCGGGGTAAAGACGGAAAAGAGGCCATCCTGTGCGGTTCCTATAACACGGCTGGAAGGCGCGCGTCAAGGCAGGGACGAACAGCGAAGGGGGGAGGGGACAACGCGATGGGGGATCGCAAGCGCTGGGTTCTGGGGATCTTTGCCAAGTGGCCTCACCCCGGCGCAGTCAAAACACGGCTGGCCCAGGAAACCTCGCCGGAGTGGGCCGCCGCGGTGGCTCATGCCTTTCTCCGCGATACCCTGGATCGACTGGCGACCTTCCCGGCGCAACGCTACCTCGTTTATGCCCCCACGTCCGCCCGCGAGGCTTTTGAAGCGCTGGCCGCAAAGCGCTTCACCCTGGAACCACAGGGGACCGGGGACCTGGGCCAGCGCCTGGCGAACTTTTTCCGCGCGCACGTGGGGGAAGCGGGGGGACCAGTGCTGGTGATTGGGACCGACAGTCCCTCCTTGCCGTGGGCGCTTGTCGAACAGGCCGGAAACGAACTTGAACATGCCGATGTCGTTGTTGGCCCAGCGACCGATGGGGGCTACTACCTGCTTGGCTGTCGCTCGTGGATTCCATCTCTCTTTGAGGGCATCGACTGGAGTTCGCCTCGTGTCCTGCAACAGACGATTCATCGCCTTCAGGAGCTTTCCGCCCGTCTCGCGCTGCTGCCTCCCTGGTACGATATTGATACGCTCTCCGACTGGGAAATGCTGGTGGGACACCTGGCGGCCATGCGTCGCGCGGGAATGAATCCAGCATTGCCGCATCTGACGAAACTCCTGTACGAGAATGCCCCATGAGCCTCGAGCCGGTTTCGCTCTGGTTGCCGGGCAGACCTGGATCCTTCGCGGAGTGTCTGCACGAGGCTGTTCGGCTTGGCTTTGAGAGTGTGGTGCTGCGCGGTGTCGAGGAACGCTCCCTCGCGGAACGAGAAGCCCTTGCAGAGACAGGGTTGTTTGTGCAGGGGGTGCTCCTTGAGCCTGCTGATTCCAGCCAAGCGCTCGATCATCCCTCGGTTGCTTCTCGGCGTCTCCTCGTGCAGCACTGGCAACGCCAGATTCTCGACGCGGCCCAGCTCGGGGCGCGCCTGGTCTGTCTTCGACCTGGAAACGATGTCTCCGAGGGAGGGTTGCTGCGCTTTGCCGAGGGGCTGCAGCTGCTCACGGAATATGCTGCGAGACGGAGCCTGGCATGCTGTCTGATGCCGACCCCGGGCTCGGGGTTCCCGGATGTCCAGACCGTTGTCACCTGGGCGCAGCGGATGAAGCAGGATCATCTGCGGATTGCTTTCGATTTGCCGAGCGACGATCTTGCCGGCACCCTCTGCGAACAGTTTGTTCGGGTGAAAGACTGCGTTGGCCTGGTCCGACTTCTTTGCCCGCGCGCGGGTTGCGCACCGAGGAAGGGAATGCTGCTGAATCCAGTGTTGAGCGAGATCATTGTGGGGATGGACACCGCGGTGTCTTTTACTCTGCTCGACCAAACAGACTAAAAGAGAACT
>JAKOSN010000281.1 GCA_029777335.1 Planctomycetota bacterium | reverse complement strand
TGGCTGGAGTTGCAGGGCCTGGCGGCACTGGGACAGGGCCTCATCCATTCGGCTGGCGTGGCCAAGAATGCCAATTTGACCAAGGATCCCGCGCGGAAATGGCTCCAGACGATTCCCCCGGCGAAAGGCTACCAGCGCCTCTGGGTACTGCCCCCGGCCCCAGAGGACGAACCCAATGCCCGAGTGGGCCATCCCCGAGCGTGGCTGAAGCTTGAGGGCCTGGAGGAAGGCTTCCTCTCCCTGGCGATCTGCTCCTTCCATCAGGTAGAGATAGCCAAGATAGACATAAGCGCCGAGGTAATCCGGTCGCCGGGCGATGATCTGTTGCAGAACTTCTCGGCCTTCCTGTCGGCGCCCGCGCAGCCACAGTGACCAGCCCAGCAGGGTCTGGACATGGAGGTTGTCTGGTCGCAGCGCCAGCGCCGTGGTGAAGAAGCGCACGGCATCCTCGAATTGCGATACGTCCGAAAGCGCCGTGAAGTGCTTCTGGTAGAGGAAATCGGCGAGGGCGAAGTTGACCCAGAAGTCGGCAGGGAAACGATTCTGCGCGGCACGCAGCAACGTCTCAGCTCGGCTCTGCGAGCGGGGACGAAAGTAGTCGGCCAGCAAGAGCACCGTTTGTGCCGGCTGCCGCCCCAGTGCTTCGGGCCGCGCCAGGCGCTCCACTTCCTTGATGTCATCGCGCGCCAACGCGGCGCGCAGATCCTTTCGCCAGGTGTCCTCGTCCACGGCCTGGAGCACGCCAAAGAGCCACCCTGCTTCCGGTGCCTTTAACTGCCGCGCCAGGCCGAGCCAGGCGTCCAGTCCGGCAATCAGCCGCGTCCGCATCTGAGGCGGGCGACGCAACACCCACTGGGACGAGGTTGCTTCGTCGTCTCCCACACGCAGTCCGTGTTCGGCGAATAGCGGAGGATACTCGCGCAGGGAGCGTCGGAGCGCGAAGCCGGCCGCCTGGGCGTCGATCTCGGCTCGCAACAGCCAGATCTCCTCGAGCCGCAGCAACAGGCGACGATCCTTTTCCTCCTCGGCCAGCGCGCTCGCCAGCGTGTGCACCTGGCCTTCCAGTTCGTGCCCTGCTGGAAGATCAGTCAACAACGACCGGGCGCGGTCGACCAGCGCCCGTGCCTCGGCCCACTGCGCTGGGTTGTCATCCGTGCGCGCTTGTTGGCGCAGGCTGTCCGCCCGGCCCAGCGCCTCCTGCACCTGGCGGGCCGCCTCGGTTTGTCGCGCCAGCGTCTCGCGTCCTCGCTCTGCTTCCTTGTGCGCCACATAGAACCAGCCGCCGCCGCCCAGCAGCACCAGGCCAAAAACCGCGCCGACCAGGGCGACCGCCAACTTGCGGCGTTTGCGCTCCTCGGTTGCGCGCGCTCGTGCCTCCGCCTCTGCCAACTCCGCCTGGCGCAGCCGTCCCTCCACAGACTCCAGGTACGTTGTCAGCTCGCTTGCCAGCACGCCCGCGTTCCCTGGACGGTCCTCCGCTTCCGCGGCCAGGCAGCGCCTTGTCAGGTGAACCAACTCGGGGTCCGCCCCACAACCGTCCAGCCGGGCAAGCGCGTCGGCCAGGTCCGCACGCACGGCCTTGCGATGGATCTGGGCGGCATCGACACCGACGTAGGGCGGCTTGCCCGTGAGGATCTCGCACAGGATGGCGCCCAGCCCGAAGACGTCAGCCCGTTCGTCCAGGCGCTCCACCTCACCCAGGGCCTGCTCGGGCGGCATGTAGGCAGGCGTTCCCAGCACGCTGCCCGCCTGGGTTTGCGTCCCCTCGGGAGCTTCGTCGGAGTCCTCGCCTCGTCGTGTGCGAATGATACTCACCACGGTCGGCGGCTGGGGCTGCTCCGGCTCGGCAGAAGGTCTCGCACGCAGCACCTTGGCGAGGCCCCAGTCCATGACCTGCACCTCCCCGAAGGCACCCACCATCACATTCGCCGGTTTGAGGTCGCGATGGATCACTCCTCGGCTGTGGGCATAAGCGAGCGTCTGACACACCTGTTCGAAGATCTTGAGGAATCGAGGGCGATCCTGGACAGGCTCCTCCCGTTCTGCGAGGAGTTTGGCGAGTGTTTGCCCCTTGACCAGCTTCATGGTGAAGTAGGGGCGTTGGTCGGGAAAAGTGCCCAGTTCGTAGACCGGGACGATGCCGGGGTGCTGGAGTTGACCGCCGATCTGCGCCTCCTCCACGAAGCGCATGAGCAGGCCGGTTTTGCCCTGGTGATTTTCGAGGAGCACCTTGACAGCGATATCGCGACCCAGGTCGTGGTCGCGTCCCTTGAGAATCGCTCCCATTCCCCCCCGAGCGATCTCCCCCAGCATCTGATAGCGGCCAATCGCCTGGCCTGGCGCGGTTCCGTTGAGAGCGGCGGGGACGCTGCCATCGGGGTCACGAAGGTGCACCTGTGGTTTTTCGGGCAAAAGGGGCCCCAGGGTCTGAAGCACACTTGCTGCCGGGGGTGCTTGTGCCTGGGAATCCGGTGCACTGGCAGTTGGTGATTTCGTCTCAGATCCCTTGTCAACCGGATTGGCAGCGACGGTTGGCTGGGGATCAGATTGGTTGTTCATTCAACGATTCTCCCCGGAATCCCGAGTGGATGCATAAAAGGTTTCTCGTCTATCTGGGAGTTGGTAAGGGGTGCATCATACCGCATTTTTGGGAGGTGCGGCCAGCAAATAGAGCTGGTTTTTCGAAACGAAATCCCTCCGTGAACCCGCGTGGGAGAGGTCGCGCTTGACCCAGCGCGGCCTGCGCCGGTTTACGACGCGATACACCTGGAAAACAGGGATTGTTGTTGGTTAGTGATTGAAGACAAATTCGAGGGAGTTGAGCAGTGCCCAGGCCAGATCCTCGGCGCCTTCCTGGCGACTTTTTGCCTTGCGGAAATGCACCAGCGCAATATCCCGTTCCCTCGCCTGAGGAAGACGACTGTAGAAGGTGAGATACAGGGCATCGATCAGCGCCGCGTCGTCGGGATACTGCCGGACCAGTTTGCGCACCTGGCCCGAAGCATGGCCGAGCTTTCCCTGGATTTTTGGACTATTGAGGAGGTGTAATATCTGCGACACGCTTGGTTCGTGATTGCGTTCACAGACACACGCGGTCAGGCGCATCGGCCGGCCGAAGACTTTCAGAAAATAGTGGTTGACCTTGCTATCCCACAACTGGATGGCGCGAGCCCCCAGAGGCACGCCCTCGAACTTCTCGGGGACGCCCGTGGTCTGGCACACCATGTCCAGGAGAACCTCTGCCTCGACGCGACGCAGCAGAGCGCGCGAGTAGTTCTGCTCATCGCGTTCGTTGGTGGCATTGGGAGTGGTGGAGAGCTGATACACACGCGAGGCCGTGATGGTGCGAATCAAGGCTCGCAGATCGTAGTTGTGCTCGACCAGGTAGCCTGCCAGGGCGTCGAGCAACTCGGGATTGCTCGGCGGATTGGTGGCGCGCACATCGTCCACCGGCTCGACCAGACCGCGCCCCAGCAGGTGCGCCCAGGTCCGATTGGCCAGGTGGCGGGCAAAAAACGGATTGTCGCGACTCGTCAGCCAGCGGGCGAGGGTCAGCCGACGATCTCCGGGCGGCGAGTCAGCGGGGTTTTTCGTTCCCAGCACATGGGCGTGCAGTACCGCTCCGGTCCGCGGATGGTGCACCACGGGGTTCCCCTCGGCATACAGGACCTCGCCCTCGCCGTCCTTGCGCAGACTGACCTGGCTGAAAAAGGCGAGCATCCCCTGGTAATCGTCCTGGCTCCAGCGATCATAGGGGTGGTGATGGCACTGGGCGCAGGCGATGCGCACCCCAAGAAAGACCTGGGCCACAGCACTCGCCGCCTCTCCGGGCTTATTCAACACCTTGTAGAAATTCCCCGCCGGGGCCTCGGCGAGGGGCCCCTCGGCGGTGAGCAATTCTCGGGCAAATTGATCAAGCGGTTTGTTCGTGGCAAAACTCTCGCGAATCCAGCGATAATAGGCGAATGCCTGCTTGTGCCCCAGCACCTGCCGATCCACGCGCAAGGGATCCGCCCATTGCAGAGCCCAGTAGTCGGCAAATTCCGGACGCTGCAGAAGAGTGTCCACCAGGCGCGCACGTTTGTCGGAGCGTGGATCGTTCAAAAACGCCCGCGTTTCGCTTGCCGTGGGGAGTGTTCCAAGCAGATCGAGAAAGACTCTGCGCAGATAGGTGGCATCGTCGCACAATTCCGAGGGGAGCAGATTTAACTTGCGCAGCCGGGCGAAGACGAGGTGATCGATGAAGTTATTCTCGGCGAGTTTGGGAGCGCTGGCGAGACGTTCCGAGCGTGGAACGAGAATGCGGCACACCTCGACCTGGTCGCGATAACTGGCCATGATGGCAACATCCCCCGGGGTTTCGCCGACACGAACCAACCCCTCCGCATCGACCGAGGCCAGCGCATCGTTATTGGTCTGAAAGCGCGCATGAGCGGTGACATCCAGAACGCGGCCATCGCTCAACGTCGCCATAACGCGCAGCTGCTGCGTGTCTTTCATGCTGAGCACGCGTTCCTGTGGTTCCACGCGCAGAGTGGTGACCTGGGGAGCAGGGCCCTGGCCGAGCGGAGCCCCTGCCTGAATCCAGGCCCGCAGCGTCTGGTAATCGCGGCTGTCACGTCGCATTCGGGTTCCCCCGCCATGCGCCATCAAACCCGCAGCCTTGCGGAGGAACAGGCTTTGATCCGGCGCAGCGGGGACAATGCGCCGCCCGCGCGCCTCCTTCACCAGCGCGGCATGATCCGCTTCGGGGTCGAAACCAAAGACCGAGAGTTTGAAGCCGTTCTGACCCTCGGCCTTGCCGTGGCACCCAGAGCTGTTACAGGAGTGACGACTTAGAAGAGGGGAAATGTCGTTTTCAAAATGAAAGGTGCGCGCAGCGCGCGTCCCGGTTACGCTCACGGGGATCAGGATCGTCCGTCCGGCGACAAGGATCTCCAGCTGCGTCCTGCCATCCTTCGCCGCCTGGACCACCCCGCTGGCGGACACCCGCGCTACCTGGGCGTCGAGAATGCGATAGTGGGCCCGATGGGTGAGATCGACCTGGCGCCCCGCGCTCGTTTTGCCGTGGACGAGCATCTGAAAGACCGCCTCAGGACCGCGCAGCGCCAGCTGAGGTGGATCGGCACGCACCTCGACCACAGCGGGTTCCGCAGCCAGCACGCCGTTCGCGAGAACAAACCCAGCAAGAAAGGCGAGCAGATACTTCATGAGGCAGGCCCGGCAGGAGGATCGAGGGACGGCGCAGCGGCGGGCGACCAGAATCTCTCCTTGGTAACATAGCGCACGGGGCAAGAGCAAATAGATTCTGCGAGTTGCGAACCGTTCGGGTGGGATCTGTGTTTCCGGGTGCACAGGCGGTTGGAACCGACTGGTTGGCAGGGGCATTCCTTGTCCCGCCTCGTTGCGTCTGTTAGCTTACAGGGAGATTCCGGGAGGCCGGTGGTTCGAGATGAGGAAAAAAGGCGATGGGAGCGGCTCATGACCATGACCATTGAGACGCGGAACTTTCGCGTCCTCCGGCAAACGGACTGGGCTCCTGTCGGTGTTTGTGTTGTCGTCGGACCGAATGGCGCTGGCAAGACCACCTTGCTCACCGTCCTTGAATTCTTGCGCAATGCCTACAACCGAAGTGCATCGGCCGCAGCGAGCTTCGATTCGTTCGGAGGCGGGTGGGGCGTTCGTTCCTGGGGATCGCCGGAAGAGGAGCCGGTAACGATGGCCCTCTCTGTGGGAGAGGTGCGCTGGGAATTGCAACTCCTCGTGCAGGGCGGGGCAGTTGCGGACCAACTCGGCGAGCGCCTTACTTGCGGAACCGAAACGTGGCTGTCGCGGCTTCCTTACGGCGATCGGATCGTTTATCGAGGGGACGAGCGCCAAGGCGATTCCCGGCTCGCCTTGCGCACAATCGTTGATGCTCTCCAGCCCCCAGAACTTGAAGCGATCGTGAGGGTTGTAACGGGCCTTCGCATTCACCGGGGGTACAACGTTCACGGTTTGCGGATGAATGGATCGCGACAGGGCAGCGACCTGTATCTGAACCCCACGGGGGAAAATGCCTTCAGTGTGCTGCGCAACTGGCGCGATCGCCGGGAACTTCGCCCTCAGTACGATTTTGTCATGCAAGGGCTCCGGTTGGCGTTCCCTGAAGTCTTCGATGATCTGGACTTTCATGTTGCCGGATTGACCATCACCGCTGATTTCCTCGACCCGAGATTTGGTCCACCATGCCCTGCCGCCCTGGCTCCGAATGGCTGGTTGACCGGATTGTTGCACCTGACCGCGATTGCAGGAGCGCGCACGGGAACGTTCGTTGGCATCGATGAGTTTGAGAACACCTTGCATCCCTACGCCATCCGGCAATTAACGAACGTGATCCGAGAGTGGGCGGACGGCCGTGATCTTACGGTCTGTTTGGCGTCTCATTCGCCGGTTCTCCTGGACGAATTCAAGGAACAGCCGGACCGAATCTTTGTGATGGAAGGCGAGAACCGTCCTGTCCCGCTCACTGAGTTGTACGAGGAAGACTGGTTGGCGCGTTTTTCGCTTGGACGGCTTTACGCGCACGGCGAGTTTGGCGGTCAGCGTGGTGGAGTGAACAAGGTCGAGGAATGATGCACTTGCAGATCATTCCAGATGGTCGAGTTGCCAGGCATGGCCGTCGTTGCTTTGATCCCGACTGGAAGTATGGAGCACAAGGCCCTCGGGGAGTCACTGGGGCGACTCTTTCCCGCCCATACTTTTGTGGTCTACCCACCCGAACAACATCTGAATGGCTTCACGTCACGAGACGTCGCGTCTTTGGTCGCGAGCGGGTCGGTACCTGTTCCGACGGAACTGGAAGAACTGGTCGGCGCCTTGGTGAACGCCATCATTCGCAAAAAGCGAGGGGAAGCACGGTTTGATTTTGCATTCATCGTGGAGGATCTTGAACTCTGCAATGATCACCAGCCGGACCTCGTCCTTCAAGTCTTTCGAAATGCGGTGGATCAGTATATCCAGAGAACGTGGCCACTCAAGAATGCAGGAATCTACGGCGAAGTTCGCGAACGCTGTTCTTTTCATCTCTTCCGATCGATGACGGAAGCGTATTTCTACGGCGAACCGGCAGCGCTGCGTCGCGCTGGCGCGATAGCAGCACCTCAGCTTCCCGATGGCCTCGATCTCGAACGGTTTTATGCGGTGGATGCCTCCTTCTGGTGGCTCCCCCCTCGAACCGCTCGGATCGCAGACATGCCCCGCCGGTTCCGTCACCCCAAGTCGTGCCTGCATTACCTCTGTGACCCGACGCTGGCAGACAATCGCACCAGATATCGAGAAACACAGGGAGGGGTGGCAGCCCTCCGTACGCTCGATTGGGCTAACGTTGTCAGCGCTCCGCCACACTGCCCATTCTTGCACGCTCTCCTCGATGACTTGACGCAGGCGCTGAACTCTCCCCTCTCCTACGTGAACCGTGCCCACGCGGATCCGCGGTGTCGCTTTCCAGGTCCAAAGAATCGAATTCTGCGCAACCTGTGAGAGGACGATGAGCCGGGTGCCGATCCCCGGGCGCGCGAGGACGGTGTTCGCCGAGCCCTCGGGAAAAGCTCACGCCTCGGGAGTGGCGCGGAACGCCTGCGCCAGCTGTTCTCCGTCGCGACGTAACTTGTTGCACACCAAGTTGCACAGATCGAAGATCATCGTTTCACGGATCGAGTAGTAGACCTGGCTGCCGCGCCGTTCGCGCGCCAGCAAGCCGGCCTCGTACAGAATCCCCAGTTGCTTCGACACGTTCGCCTGCTTGCTGGCCACCTTCTCCACCAGTTCCATCACGGAACACGGCTGCTCGTGCAAGCAGTGGAGAATCTGCAACCGTGTTGGCTCCGCCAGGACCTTGAACAGCCGCGCCACTGCCTCCAGCCGGGCACGATCGAGAGAAACGCTGGAGTCCATGGATTTCCTCTTGATAATATTGCTGAATGGCGATATAGTAATAGTGTGGTTCAGCAATCAACTATACCATTCTATCGGCCGCGCGACGGCGTTGAGAACCTCGGATCGGCGAAAAAAGGAGAAAAAGATGGCCAGGCGTGTGCTGATTATTGGGGGCGTGGCCGGGGGCGCCAGTGCGGCTGCCCGGGCGCGACGCCTGAGCGAGGACGCCGAGATCGTTGTCTTCGAGCGTGGCCCGCACGTTTCCTTTGCCAACTGCGGCCTTCCCTATTTCCTCGGAGGCGAGATCAAGGACCGCCAGAAACTTCTGGTGCAGACCCCCGAACGATTGCGGGCAACCTTCAACCTCGATGTGCGCGTCAACTCCGAGGTGCTCTCCCTCGATCGCGACCGTCGGGAAGTGGAAGTTCGCGATCGTACTGGGGGCAAGACTTATCGCGAACGCTACGATGCCCTGATCCTCTCGACCGGGGCTGCTCCGATCCTCTTCCCCATTCCCGGGATTGATCGCCCTGGGCAGTTTACTCTGCGCAACCTGGTCGATTCCGATCGCATCCATGCCTGGATCGAGGAAACACAGGCGCGCCGGGCCGTGGTGGTCGGAGCAGGCTTTATCGGCCTGGAGATGGCCGAACAACTGCACCGCCGCGGGCTGGAAGTGCATGTGGTCGAGCGTCTCCCGCAGGTTCTCCCCCCCATCGACGAGGAGATGGCTGCGAGCATCCACACGGAGCTTCGCCAGCACGGCATTCATCTGCATCTGGGGGCGACGGTAACGGCGTTTGAAGATCCAGGTTCGCAGGCAAAGGCCTCGCGCGTGGTGATGGCGAGCGGAGAGGCGATCCTCGCCGATGTGGTGATTCTGGGGATGGGGGTGCGTCCCGAAACGCAGCTGGCCAAAGCGGCAGGGTTGACCCTCGGCGAACGCGGGGGAATTCGAGTCAACGAGCACCTGCAAACAAGCGATCCCGCCATCTGGGCCGTCGGCGATGCCATCGAGGTGCGCGATGGGGTGACGGGTGAATGGACACTGATTCCGCTGGCTGGACCGGCCAATCGCCAGGGGCGGATTGCGGCAGATAACATCTTCGGCCGCCCGTCGGTCTACAAGGGGACCCTGGGGACCTCGATTGTTCGTGTTTTTGACAGGGTGGTCGCCGTCACCGGTGCGAACGAGCGCACCCTGAACCGGGTGCGTCGGCCCTACCAAACCCTCCATCTCCATCCCGGCTCCCATGCCGGCTATTACCCGGGCGCCGAGACCATGCATCTGAAGATCCTGTTCGCGCCGGAGACGGGGAAACTGCTCGGGGCGCAGATCGTTGGTGGCGAGGGCGTCGACAAGCGCATCGATGTCCTGGCCACCGTGTTGCACGATGGTGGAACGGTTCACGATCTGGCCGAGTTGGAACTGGCTTATGCCCCGCCTTTTGGCTCGGCGAAAGATCCCATCAACATGGCCGGGATGGCGGCTCAGAACGTGCTGGAAGGGAAGGTGGAAGTGGTCCAGTGGCGCGATGTGGCCGGGTTTGCTCCCGAGAAGGGGATGATCCTCGACGTCCGCGAGCCGGCCGAGTGTGCCGGCGGGATGATCCCTGGTGCCGTCAATATTCCGCTCGGCCAGCTGCGCGGCCGACTGAGCGAATTGCCGCGCGAGCGCGACCTTCTGGTGTACTGCCAGTCGGGGCAGCGCTCCTACAACGCGTGCCGCATCCTGAAACAACACGGTTTTCGTTGTCACAACCTGACCGGGGCCTACCGCACCTGGAAAGCGACGGTTTAAGAGCGATTCGCCAGCGTGCGGGGAGAATCCTACCATCGAATCTCAAAGGAACAGGAGTTTCTCATGACGGTTGCTGAAATCAGTCCGGTTCGTCTGGCCGAGCGGGCTCGAACGCAGAAGATCGATCTGTTCGATGTGCGCACTCCGGCAGAGTTCACCGAGATACATGCTCAGAATGCCCGGAATTTGCCGCTGGATGAACTCGATCTGGCAAAGGTGCAAGGGATGCGGACCGCTCCGGGAGAAGCGATTTACTTTATCTGTCGCAGCGGAAGTCGCGGGAAGAAGGCGTGTGAAAAACTCCTCGCCGCGGGAGTGACCGACGTGGTGAATGTGGAGGGAGGCACGCTGGCGTGGGAGCAGGCGGGGTTGCCAGTCCTGCGCGGGCGCAAGGCGATCTCGCTGGAACGACAGGTGCGCATTGCCGCTGGAACACTGGTTCTGCTGGGAGTCGCGCTCGGCTTTGTGCATCCCCTTTTCTTCGGGCT
>JAKOSN010000280.1 GCA_029777335.1 Planctomycetota bacterium | reverse complement strand
GAGATCGAGTTGAGTGTGTTGGCGCGGCAGTGCCTGGACCAACGGATCGAGTCGGTGGAACTGCTGCGTGAGGAGGTCGAGGCGTGGGAGTCAGAGCGGAATGAAGAGCAGGTCGAGATCAAGTGGCAGTTCACCACCGCGGATGCCCGCGTCAAACTCCACCGCCTTTACCCAGTAATTCAATAGCGTCGGTCTACTAGAAGTGGTCGTCGAAGAGCTTCCTGGATCGATTGGACTTGAAATCCCAAGGCCACTCACTCCTACTGAACTGGCGAGTCTGTCAAAGCATTTTGAGGGGATTGAATTTAGAACGGTCTTTCGAAGACGCGCTTCGGGAGGAGGTTTCTGGATTCTGGAATCTGGAGAAGCAGGTGAGATGGGGCAGATCAACTCGCGATGGTTAAATTCAGGGGATGCCGTTATGGGACCTCACACCCACCCTCCAATTGCATTAGCGGATAGAGCAAGTTTGAACGACCGTGCGGCGTTGCGGATGGTCCAGAGTCTGCAGTTCCAAGCTGGCCAACCAGTGCAAAGAACCGCTCGAATTGTTTTACCGGATGGCACAACTATTGGCTTCACTGTCCATTCGCCAAACACAAGAATACCTGGCAATTTCTATGGGCGATGATTTCGCGTTTCGACGTCAAGTGAGGAGGATGACAATGCACCAAGATCTCTCAAATTGGTCCCACTTGTGGGAATCTGGAAACTATCAATTGGTCACTTCAACTCCCCTGGAGGAAGATGGACCGTCAAACTGGTTAATCTATGATATCGAAAAGCACGCCATTGTTCGTATTGAGGATGATGCATTGTTCACTGCATTGGTGACACGCATGTACGAATCCGGTGTACCGATCCTCCGTAGGCCCCCTGCAGGTGAGAGTATTGTTGATGGCATTGTTCAGATGGTGTCTGATCAGAGGAGTCGTTCCATATCACTCAACACACTTCTCAAAGAAGCAAATTTAATGGAGAAGGCTGGGTGCAACCAAGCCGAGATCATGCAGCGCATGCGAGAAATCATTGACACGATGCGATCGTAATAGGATCAGCGTTGATCTATCCGAACCTGGATGTACCGTTTGAGTCGGATATTAGTCGGCGAGCGTGCTGACATCGAGTCTCGTTGTTGCGACTATCGGAAGATACGTATCCGTCCTGTGCACTCCAGAGGTTCTCGGTGTGGGCGGGAGAGGGATGGTGGGCGGGCACCGGGGTCAGGTAGGGTTATGCGCTTGGGCGCATTGAGCCTTGGCTCAGCCATGGGTAACACGACCCGGATCGACGATTCCCAGGGGGGTGTCACCACGTCGGTCTACAATGCGGTCAATCTGCTCACCGAACGCGATTTTGGCGGCGTGGGCCAGTTACCCTTGCGTTTGGACCTGACCTACACGGTGCGCAACCAGGTCTCCCAGTTGGATCGGTACAGCGATCTGGCGGGGACGACCAAGGTCGGCGAGACGGATACCACCTACGACGATGCGGGACGAACGACGCAGATCACGCACAAGGATGGCAGTGGTAGTGTGATCCTCCAAACGACCTACACCTATGACCTGGCATCGCGGTTGGAGACGGAGATGATCGATGGCAGCACCCACACCCTGACCTATGATGCCGTCAATCAGCTGACCGACGATGGCAGCACCAGTTACTCCTTTGATCTGGCCGGCAACCGCACCATGAGTGGCTATCAGACGGGAACTGGGAACCAGCTCACCAACGATGGCGTCTACACCTACGTCTACGACGCCGAGGGCAACCGTGTCTCCAGGAGCAAGAGCGCCAGCGATGAAAGCTGGACCTTTGGCTACAGCGTGCCCAACCAGATGACGTGGATGGAGGAACGCGCCACGTCAGGCGGCACCCTGCTGCTCCGTGTGGAGGAGAAGTACGACGCCCTGGGACGACGCATCGAGGAAGCCCGCTGGACCAGTGCCACCGG
>JAKOSN010000279.1 GCA_029777335.1 Planctomycetota bacterium | reverse complement strand
TCGTAGCTTCTGCCCAGAGGGTGGACTGGTGATCGATCCGTTCACGGGGTCAGGCACCACCGGGGCGGTCGCTCTCCGCTGGGGCAGGCGCTTCGCTGGCTGCGATCTGCGTCAGAGCCAGGTTGAACTGGCGCGCCAGCGTCTCGCTGAGGAGACGACGCTCTTTCACTGTTCCGAGGAATCGCCATCATGAGTGTCCGATGGAGAGTGATCCATGAAACTGCGAACGATTGAGCCCGAAGAATCCTTCTGCTCTAATTGTCGGCACCTGTTGTGCCTGACAGCCGATAACCTTGGCGTGCCTCTCACGGGAGAATGTCATCGCCATGCTCCCAAGCCAGAAACACTGGGGCGGATCACGGAAGTCTTCTGGCCAACCGTCAAAGGTGACGATTTCTGCGGCGAGTGGGCACCCCAACCGAAGGCGCAGCGAGGGGGAGCCTGATGGGAAAACAATGGACCGAGCGTCAACGGGTCGAAGCAGCCGCCAGGCGAGAGCTGGTCAGGCGACAGACCGAGCTCGGCCCACTGTTCGCTGACCAGGCCGAGCCGGTTGACCTTGCGACGCTCGCGAACCAGAGGAAGATGGGGCAGGCCCGGAACATCGAGCACCTGCACCGGATCCTCGCGACCGTGGACCTGGAGGCGAGGCTCCAGGAACAGTATCTACGAAGACTGGCCCGGACAGTCCTCGGGGAGTGGTTTGCTCCCCTGGCTGTGTACGCCAGGAATACCTACCCCAGTGCAAGTTATCGAGCGGGATTCTGGCTGCGCAGGCTGGCCAGCAGCTCTGGCACCCCCTCGATGCACAGATCGAATTGGAGTAGTAGTTATGGACGAATGTTTGGCATCCCCGCCCTATCCGTGGTTCGGCGGAAAGTCTGCCGTGGCTGATCTGGTCTGGGATCGCTTTGGCGATCCGCTCAACTACGTTGAGCCCTTCTTCGGTGGTGGTGCTGTCTGGCGTTTACGGCCACACTATCCCTGGACTGACGGCGTGTTCCGGAGGGAAACAATCAACGACTACGACGGGCATGTCGCCAACTTCTGGCGTGCTGTGCAGGCTGACCCGGAGAAGGTGGCTGAGCACGCCGACTGGCCAGTCAATGAGATCGACCTGCACGCTCGGGGCGACTGGCTCTATTGCCGACCTGAGAGCAAGGCATTCGTCGAGCAGATGCGTGCCGATCCTGACTACTACTGCCCCAAGATCGCTGGCTGGTGGGTGTGGTTCGTGGCCAACTGGATTGGCGGGATGCCCTCGGTGGATGGAAATGCTCATTGCAATGACGACGGTGTGTACCGCAGACGCCCGCATCTTGGATATGCGGGCCAGGGTGTGTCTCGGCAACGCCCGCATCTTGGAGATGCGGGCCAGGGAGAATGCGATCGACGCCGTGCCGTGCTTATTCATTGGATGACCACGCTGCGGGATCGCCTGCGTGGTGTCCGTGTCTGCTGTGGGGATTGGAAGCGTGTCTGTGGACCTTCGGTGACGTGGAAAAATGCTTCTCCCTGTGCGGTGTTCCTCGATCCTCCTTACTCCGCCGAGGCGAAACGGGACGGCAATCTCTACAGTGTTGAAGATCTCACGGTCGCCCACAAGGTCCGGGAGTGGTGCTTAGAGGAAGGAAAGCGCAAGGAAATGCGCCTTTGCCTGGCCGGTTATGAAGGCGAAGGGCACGAGGAACTGGAGCGGCACGGCTGGGAGTGTGTGGCCTGGAAGGCACAAGGAGGATACGCCACCCAAGGATCGGTGGGGGATCTCAATCGACACCGAGAGAGACTCTGGTTTAGCCCGCACTGCATCAATCCAACTCCCGGACTTTTCGATGGATTGGAGTAGCAGCCGTGAACGCACCTCTCGAACGCGACATCCAGGCTCAGTGCCTCCGGTACCTATCCCTGATCGGCTGTCTGGTGTGGCGCCAGAATCAGGGCAGCCTGTTCGCCCGATCCAATGGGAAAACCCGCCGTATCCGGTTCGCCTCAATCGAGG
>JAKOSN010000278.1 GCA_029777335.1 Planctomycetota bacterium | reverse complement strand
CCGAGAAACGGCGCGTGGTCATCCTGGGGAATCCGCGCGCCGGGACGGGCAATTCAAGGCGACGCGTGGAGCGGCTCTGTGGGGCGTTGCGCGGTCGCAGCCTGGAACCGATTCTGTGCTGGCAACGGGAAGAACTGGGGCAGTTAGCGCGGGAGAGCGACACACGCTGTGTGGTGGCGGCGGGGGGAGATGGGACGTTGCTGGAGGTGGTCAATCGCGTCCCGCATCTACCAATCGCCCTCTTTCCACTCGGCAACGAGAACCTGGTTGCACGCTTCTGTGGTGTTCCTCGTCGGCCAGACATTCTGGCGGATCGCATTGCGCGCGGGCTGGTCCGCCAACTGGATCTCGCGCGCTGCAATGAGCGGTTATTCAGCCTGATGGTGAGTGCGGGGATCGATGCCGAGGTGGTCCATCGTGTTCATGGCCGGCGCACCGGGCACATCAACAAGCTGAGCTACCTCCTCCCCACGCTGGAGGCATTCGCCTGTTATCGCTATCCCTCCATTGAAGTGGAGCTGCAGGAAACGGGGGAGCGGCTTCGTGGGGCGATGGTGTTTGTGTTTAACATTCCGCAATACGCCCTGCGCTTGCCGTTGCCGCTGCACAGCCAGGCTGACGATGGCCGGCTCGATGTTTATGTCTTCGAGCGTCCCGGCATGGCGAATCTGGCGCGCTATCTGGAAGCGATTGTGCGCCGTCGCCACGGACACCTCCCGGATCATCATCATCGCCGGGTCCAGCGCGCATGCTTAAGCGCGGCCGAACAGGTGCCGGTGCAGACCGATGGCGACCCCGCCGGCTTCCTGCCGGTGCAGGTGGAGATCGTACCGGCCGCACTGACCCTGATCGGTTAACCCTTTGCGTACGCTCCCGAGGGGCTGGGCGTTATTGCAACCCGCCGTGGACACGTTCATCGGTCAGGTGCGAAGGTTGATCGGTAAACCAGAAGCGCGACCATTCCCCCTCGATCTGGCGTAGATCTTCCGATTGATTGAGGAGGGCTTCCATTCGTCGGGTCGGGTTCGACGGGTACATGTTCAGTAAGCAGCCCGCATTGCTCAACATGAGCACCGCCACGGCCGCGAGCCAGAGGGAGCGCCGCATGACTAGACCTCCCGATAAGAGTAGAAACTATCGTTTGGATCGGTTGTATCGGGGTGGATCTTGAGGGAATTACCGGGAAGTAGTTCGCCGCGGGACATGCCGGCCAGAGGGTAGCTGCGCGGGGGCGAGATGCGCCGCTGCCGGCACGGTGCTCGCCAGGGCGGACAGCAATCAGGCAGCGCGAGAGGGGCGTGCGCCCTGATCCGTGGCGACGGGGTTGAGTTCTTGCTCGACGATGGTGAGAGGGCTTCGCTTGACCTGGCGGAAGATGCGCGCGATGTATTCGCCCAGGATGCCGAAGAACATGGCGTTGGAACAGGCCGAGAGCAGGATGAGCAACAAGAGCGTGGCGAACCCCTGGGGCCACTGGTGGTCGGTAAAGAACCACGCCGAAAGATAGATAAAAACGAGCAGCAGGGTGAGGAGGAACAACCCCAAACAAAAATAGTTCGCCAGCCGAAGGGGGAGAATCGAATGGTTCAGAATGCCATCGATGGCAAGTCCCACCAGATCCTTGAAGTAGAATTTACTCTGCCCCGCGGTTCGAGAACGTCGTTCGTACGGGACACCCACTTGCCGAAATCCAAGCATGGCGATGGTACCGCGCAGGTAGGGAGTGGCATCCTCGATCCGGGCCAATTCAGTGACAATGCGCCGATCAAGCAAGCGAAAATCGCCCGCATCCAGCGGCAAGGGATGTTCGCTCATCAAGTTGATAAGGCGGTAGAAGAGTTTGCGCGTGAGGTTCATCGCTGCTGGTTCATCGCGGGTCTGGCGCACCCCGTAGACCACCAAATTCCCCTCTTCCCAGAGCTGGAGAAAGCGGGGAATCATCTGCGGCGGATCCTGCATATCGCAATCAAGCTGGATGATTGCATCGCCGCGTGCATTCAGATAGCCGGTTAAAATGGAGGCCTGGTAGCCAAAGTTGCGGGAAAACCGCAGGGCGCGCACGCGAGGATCGCGCGCGGCCAACTCACTTAAAATGGCGAAGGTTTGGTCGTTGGAGTGGTTGTCGGTAAAGAGCATTTCCCACTGATACCGATCTCCCAGTTCCAGCTGCAGAGCACACAACGTCTGATACAGGGGGAGGACGTTCTGTTCCTCGTTCAGCACGGGAACCACAATCGAGATCAACCTGGTTGGAGGCATTGGCAGCCCTCGCATTTCTCTGGAGCAACACACATCCTGGACACGTTGGCGCGGCAAACCTGGGCCGTCTCAGGCAACCAGAGGAAGGTGCCCGCGAACCGCCTGACGGATGACCTGAGCCGTGTACGCCAGCATCTCCTCGCACAGTCCTGGATAGACACCAACCCAGAAGGTGTTGTGCATGATGCAATCGGAGTTGTCGAGCGATCCAACCACGCGATGAGGAATGGAGCGGTAAGCCGGCTGCCGAAGGAGATTGCCTCCAAAGAGAAGCCGGGTCGCAATTTTGTGCGAATCTAACTGGGCGATCAGTTCACGGCGAGTGATGCGAGCCTCGGCACGAACCGTGAGCGGGAAGCCAAACCACGACGGCTCACTCCCTGGCGTCGCTTCGGGAAGAACCAGCACATCACCCAGATCGCTCAGTTGCTGACGCAAAAAGCGAAAGTTGGCCCGGCGTTGCTTGATAAAGTGAGGTAATTTGCGAAGTTGGCTCACACCAATCGCGGCCTGCATCTCGGTGACTTTCAGATTATAACCCAGGTGGCTGTAGGTGTATTTGTGGTCGTATCCAGCGGGGAGATCGCCCAGTTGCCAACCAAAGCGTTTGCCACAGGTGTTATCACAACCCGTGGGACACCAGCAATCACGGCCCCAATCGCGGAACGACTCGACCAGCTTCTTCAGCAGGGGGGAGTTCATCAGCACGGCTCCGCCCTCCCCTGTGGTAATGTGGTGAGCCGGATAAAAACTGACCGTTGCAAGATCCCCAAAGGTGCCGACAGAGCGGTTCTGGTACGTGGCACCCACGGCATCGCAGCAATCCTCGATCAACCACAAACCGTGGCGGCGGGCGACGGCACTCACCGTCTCCAGATCGAATGGGTTACCCAGTGTGTGCGCAACCATGATCGCCCGTGTTTTGTCGCTAATCGCTGCTTCGAGGTGGGTGACGTCGAGGTTGTAGGTTGGCAAGGTGACATCGAGAAAAACCGGGATCGCACCGTGCTGAATAATCGGGTTCACGGTCGTTGGAAACCCCGCCGCGACCGTGATGACCTCGTCTCCAGGTCGAAGGCGACGATCCCCCAGTTGAGGCGAGGTCAACGCGGCGATGGCGAGCAGGTTGGCACTGGATCCCGAGTTGGTCAATAACGCGTAGCGCAACCCCATGAAACGAGCAAACTCCGTCTCGAACTGGTCGGTGTAACGCCCCGAGGTGAGCCAGAAATCGAGGGATGCGTCAACGAGAGAAACCAGATCCTCGGCGTCGAAGACACGCCCGGAGACCGGGACGGGGGACACGCCAGGAACAAAGGTCTTCGTTGGCCAGTTGGTGGCGTGGAAGTCGCGAACGCGGTCGAGGATGCTGGCTCGCACGTGCTGCGGATCCTGGTCCATGGATGGTTCCTCCTTGAATCCAACTTGGGCGGCCCTGGGCGATTTATCCGGCCAGCGCGGCATGGCCTGTACGCAGAGAAGTCTTGACCCAGTCCACCGTGGCACGCACCCCTTCCACCAGGGAAAAGCGTGGCTTCCAACCGGTGGTTATGGTAAACCGGCTTGCATCGCCAACGATCCACGGCGCTTCTTCCGGGCGCGCCGGCAGACACCCAAACCGGAGCAAACTCCGTGGCTGGCCAAGTTCATCCGCCACGAGCTGACACACGGAGCGGATTTCAGTCGGCACGGAACTGCACACGTTGTAAATGCCACCCCGTGTGTCCATCTGTGGCGATTGACAGGCGCAGAGGTAGGCTTCCGCCACGTCGTCGATGTAGGTGAGATCGCGCACCTGGAGACCGGGACTCAGATCCACCCCCACACCTGAGAGAAGCCCGTGGATCAGCGACGGAAGAAGGCGTCGTGGAGATTCTCCCGGACCATAAACACCAAACGGTCGCAGAGTGACCACCGGTACGTCCAACTGACTGGCCAGGGTGCGCGCGAGCAACACCGCAAGTTGTTTGGTGTGGGCATAGGGCGAACCAGATTGCAGCGGCCAATTCTCTGTCATCAAGGTCCCGGGGGGACAGGGTTGATACTCGAAGCAACTCCCGGTGTTGACCACCCGTCGCACTGTCCCCGCAGCGGCCTGGAGAATCCGCCGGGTCACTTCCACATTCCCCTCGTGCATCTCCGCGGCGGATGAGCCGGGAGCTACTCCCGCAGCGGCCAGATGGAGCACGTAATCGGGTTGGATTCGTTGAAAGACCTCCCGCAGTTCCTCAACGCCGTAGCTCGCCATTTCAACCACTTCGAGGCTGTGCAGAGGAAGCAGCCGCGCACGATTGGTGGAGCAAGCGCGAATCAGCCCGTAGACACGATATCCTGCCGCGATCAGGCGGCGTGCAACTGCCGCACCGAGAAAACCGTTCGCGCCGGTGACCACTGCACGGCAAGGTTCGGACATTCTGTGATCCTTCGTTCATAGGCGGCAATCTGCGCACGCGTTGCCTCCCAGACTCGGTCCGGTTCCTGTTGCCAGAGTTTGTACCAATCAACAGTCCAGCGGACCCGCTCAGCCACGGTCAACAACGGTTGCCAGGCGAGCTCCCGTTGTGCCTTGGTCGAATCGAGGCGGAGAAACTTGCACTCGTGAAACGTCTTCTCCCGGGAAGCGACGACGGGGACATTTCCCCACTGTTCCGCGAGGAGACGAGCCAGTTCGCGGACTGGAACCGCATCGCTCTCGGCGGGACCAAAATTCCACCCCGAGGCGGCACTCACAGCGTGGGGACCAGCCAGGCGCGCTCCAAGCAGAAGATAGCCACTGAGCGGCTCCAGGACGTGTTGCCAGGGACGCGTGGCGTCGGGGTTGCGCAGCTGAAGCGATTGGCCGGCAAGGGCGCTCCGGATCAAATCAGGGACCAAACGATCCTCCGCCCAATCACCGCCGCCAATAACGTTTCCGGCACGCCCCGTGGCCACATGCCAGTCGTCACGTCCAAAGGACTGGCGATAGCAGGCTGCCACCAGTTCCGCACACCCCTTGCTGGCGCTGTAGGGGTCGTAGCCGCCCATGGGGTCTTCTTCCCGGAAACTGGTGATCGTGCCACGATTTTCATAACACTTATCGCTGGTGATCACCACCACGGCCCGCACCGAGGGCGTGGTGCGGGCTGCCTCCAGGACGTTTACCGTTCCCATCACATTGGTGGCGAATGTCTCCACGGGCTCGCGGTATCCCAGTGGGACCAACGGCTGTGCAGCCAGGTGGAAGACGAGTTCGGGCCGGGCCGTGGCAAACGCGTTCTGGATGGTGGCGAGGTTGCGAATATCCCCGGTTTGCCAGGGGATCTGCGACACAAGCCCCGGCCATCCCTTCTGCATCTCCTCGGTTGGTGGCAGAGAGAGTCCGCTTACCTCCGCTCCAAGCGACTCAAGCCAGTTTGCGAGCCAGATGCCCTTGAACCCCATGATCCCGGTGACCATGACTGCCCGGTTCCGATAGTATTCGTAGACGGTCATGGCTCTCCTCTCGTCGAACAACCCAGGGGGGATGTCCCGAATTCCAGATCTGCTCCAAGCACTGGCGGTCTCGTAACGTGTCCATCGGTTGCCAGAACCCTTCGTGCAGGTAGGCCATTAACTGGCCATCGGCCGCGAGCGCCTGCATGGGTTCCTTCTCCAACACACAGCTGTCTCCCGTCAGGTAGTCGAACACCCCTGGTTCAAAGACAAAGAACCCTCCGTTGATCCATCCTTCACTCGCTTGCGGTTTCTCTGCGAATTTGCGGACGGCGGTTCCCTCCAGTTCCAGGCAGCCGAAGCGCGCCGGGGGGCGCACGGCGGTCACGGTTGCCAACCGGCCGTGGGAGCGGTGGAAACGGACCAGTTCCTCAAGGTTCACATCCGAAACTCCGTCGCCATAGGTGGCGAGGAACGTCTCATCGCCCAGAATGGATTGCAGCCGTTGAATGCGTCCCCCCGTCATGGTGTGTAATCCGGTATCGATAACCCAGATGTTCCAATCGGGAACCGCAGAGTGATACGTTTGCCGTTGCGCACTGCGCAGATTGAGAACCCAATCGCTATTCTTGACCAGGTAGTTGGAGAAATAATCCTTGATGTAATCTCCCCGATACCCACAGGCGATCACGAAATCCGTGTGGTTGTAGGCGGAGTAGATGCCCATGATGTGAATGAGCAGGGGGATTCCACCAACCTCGACCATCGGTTTGGGTTTGTGCTGAGTATCTTCGCTCAGACGAGTTCCAAATCCGCCGGCCAGCAGAGCGACCTTCACGGGGCACCTCCTGCCACACCATCCACTTCTTCCTCTGGGAGCGGACCAACACCGAGTAACTCGACGTAAATATGAAAGCGCCCACAGACAAAATCGCGGCGTCGCTCCACTCGGTACGGAATTCCCTTCTGGGTTAGCGTTGCTTTCATGGTGGCCAGGTCTTCTGGGCGTTCGGCCAGGAGACCAAGCAACTCGGTGTCGCGCAGTCGTTGTTCCTCTTCGCTGCTCAGGTCAAATGGCCGCAGGGACGTCGCCCGGTTTGCGCTACAAATCCGCGTGCAACTCCACAGGTAACTCGATTGCCAGGTATCGAGAATATTCGACGTCGAGGCGGGCGAGTACCAGAAGTTCAAGCGGCGACAATCGTCCTCGTATCTGGGCATCCAGCGGACAAACTCGGCAATTCCGCGATACACCTGTGGGCCACTCTGCGCCGCCGGTGTGGTTCTGGCATAGATGTTCTGATAACAACTTTCCAGACCGAAAAGGGTGATGGCGAGAGGAACCAGGAGCAGGAGCGCGCGTCGGGCTGGGAAGTTTCGAATCGCCAGTATGGCGAGGCCCGCACAGGCGGAAAGACCATAGACCCACAGAATCGACTTTCCCCCTGTCCAACCTGGATACTTGAGGAGCAAGTTTGCTCCAAGCAGGCAGGCTCCGAGGGCTGCCGCCGTCGCCCGTCCTTCTCCCAGGAGAAGGTACACATCCTTCAGAATGAACACTCCAAGCATCAGGATCGCCGGGACCATGAAGAACGAATACAGGTGGAACAACAAAACGTTGCCGCCACAGACAAACTCGTAGAAGACATGAAATCCGTAGACCAGTGCCAGCCAGAGAGCCGCGGCGGTTCCTGCTCGCGAACCCGGCCGGAGCAAGCGCAGCAGGCCGTGGAACACCAGCAGCACCACCGGGAGGAAGACAACGTACTGGTTCGTCACCCACTCCCAGCCTTCGATTTTCCAGTTTTTCTGCCCGCCCTGTGCCAACCAGCGCACCATGGTGATCGTCGGAACCCAGAGTTTCCAGATCCCGTATGCCTGATAATAAATCAGCATTCCAAACAGTTCCGCCAGGCAACAGCCCCCCAGGACCCAGAGCGCATCCTTGCCAACCTGGGTGAGGAATGGCAACAGCGTGCGATTCTCCTTGGTCAAATAAAGATACGGGATTGTCATCAATCCCCAGGTCGCAATCAGGTAGAAGTTGGAGTTCACCGACAACCCAAGCAGGAGGCCCAGGATCAGATAAAGAACCCAACGTGGGCGAGGGTTCCACAGCATCAAGGAAAACCCGGCGAGGGTGTAGGGAACTGCCACCAGTTCCGGGTTGTCATTGGAGAGACAGCGGATCAGCAAGGAACTCGACACAACGAAGAGGTAGGCGAGCCAGGCAAACGAGGTCCCGCTTAATCGTCGGCTCATGTAGAACACGGGCAACGAGGCGACGAGCATCATGCAATAGCGCAAAGCGAGCGCCGCAGTGTAGGGCTCCAGAAACGAGCAGAAGAAGGCGCCCGGGAAGATCAGGCCGAACCGAACGAGGTAATACGGCTGGCCAAAGCGGTTGATCATGTCGCCGAGATTGTGGTAACTCGTCGCGTAATAGGTTGCGTCGAGCCCGCTGATGTGGCCGAGGAGGAAATACGGTCGGTAGACCCCGTAGAGTCCCAGGGGGAGCACAAGCAGCAGAAATAGCTCGACCACACGAGCCCGTTGCCCCCACCCCCGGGGTCGACACTCTCCACTGGCGGAAGGAAAGACTCGGTTGATGGGGAACACCGAGGGTTGTACCTCGGGAATGGTAGCGCTCGTCAAGGGTGCTCCCTCCATGGAACCACCTGGCCTCCGGCAATCGCGAGGTAGGGTAGCAAAGTTACTGCTGGGGAACAAGGCGACCTGGGAGGGGGGGAAATCAGGGGTCGCGGGGGTCCTCAGGGGTGGGGAGTGTGAAGCAGTGCAGGATTTCTTCCAGATTGCCGCCTTCCAGGATGGTGCTCGTGAGACTGCGTGCGCGCAGCAGTTCACTGACCTCGGGCTCCGCCACCATGCTCTGGGTCAGAACCACCTCGCCCCCGCCAATCATGCGCGGGAGTTGTTCAACCAGGTGGATAGCCGCGCCAAAGTAGTCGAGCACGCCATCGCGCAGGATTGCCAGGCTCGACCCCTGATGGACCCCCACCTTGATCAGCAATTGCCGCGTGCGCGTTTGTTCCTTCAGGCACGTCTGCAACCCAAGGGCGACGCGCACCGCGGCACGCGGATCGGCGAAGACGGCGAGCACGCCCTCGCCCAGGGCGCGCACCACGGCGCCCCCTTCACGGCGCACCTGATCGGCCGTCATCGAGCGCACCTTCCCCAGTATCGCCAGAGCGCCCGGATCGCCCAGATCCTGGTAGAGGTGCTCTCCCTCCTCCAGGCCGGTCGTCAGAAAGGTGAGCACTCCCGTGGGAAGAAAGCGTCCCGGGGCCGGCGTTTCCTGGGGAAAGAACTCGCGAAAGAGAGCCAGCGCGGAAACTCGAGCGCCGGTCAGCATTTCTTCCGGGGCGTCCATTCGTTCAATGCGAACCATCAACGCGGTGTTGCTCTTGTGCCACAGCAACAGCCGTTGTCCTCGGGCGGCCAGCACGCGTTGTTCCTCACTCGCCGGAGCCGCCGAAAGATTGACATCCCAGCGCCGTTGCCACCCTTCTTCGTCCACACGGAAAAAGAAGGGGCCGGCGAGTTGCGGTCCACACAGGCGATACTCTCCCTCGGCGAGCGCGAGTTCAAGTTGCAGTTGCTCACCGGGAGCCAGGCGCACCTGGGCGACCACCTGGGGAAAATGCACGGGACAGCCCACACAGTAGCTTCCCTCGTCGCACAGCCCCACCTCCGGATGAATCCGAAAGACCACCTCCAGCGAGCGCGCCAGCTCCACCTCGAAATCGAAGGCGCACATCTCGCAGCGAGTCCGCACGGGGATGCCTCGGAGGGAATCCCTTTTCTCCCCGGGTTGGCGACACAACGGACACAGCACCTGCCAGAAGTGTGTCAAGAGCCCCTCGTGGACACCGTGCAAACAGGCCGCGAGGAAGGCATCAGCTTCGACTCCCAGTCGACGAGCCAGGGGTAACGGACGGATGCGTGCCAGCTCCTGAGGAGAAGCTGCCAGGAGATAGGCGCCCAGTCGTTCCACCACAGGGGGCGCCACCCCCCGACGAGACAATTTCTGCAGCCGTTCCCGCAACCGATGCAGGGGACCCTCGCCGCGCGCCGCTGGCTGTTCAAAAGGATCACGCGGGAGTCCTGGCGGCGCTGGGTTGCTGAGCGTGGCATCCATGTGGCGATAAACACGATCCAGATTGTCAACAATGCGATGGCCAATCTCCAGCCGTGCCAACCAGCGTCCCAGCAGATGCCTTGGTTCCAGCTCGATGCGATGATGGAGCGTCGTGCCTCCCTCGGCCCGGGGGATCAACTCCACATCGCTGAGCAGCCAGCGAAATGGCCCTCGGGTAAACTCGCGCAGCACACCAAAGCGGCTTCCTTCCACCCATTCAAAGGGGTGTTCATGCCACTCGAAGCTGAGCCCGAGGCGCGACATCTGTCCCCGGCGCTGCACGGTCGACTCGGTGGCCTCGGCAGGGTCGCTGTGGTGGACGGTCCAGCGCACTGGTTGCAAGCCGATCGCTCGATTGAGTCGTTCGGTGTTGGCGACGTGCGGCCAGAGCTGTTCGGGCGAGGCAGCCAGCTCCCAGCGCCAGCGGAAGGTGAGCACGCGCGCGGGATCGCTCTCGGGTCGGTGCGGATGGAGGCTCAGCTGAGTGGGGATGCCCCGCAGCAGCCGTTCCAGATCGTCGAAGAGTTCGCCCGCATTGGCGTGCCGTTCGGCAGGATCCTTGGCCAGTGTCTTCTCGACGATGTGGCAGATCTCCTCGCTCAACTCGGGGTTGAGGGTGCGAAGCGAGGGGACCGGGGCCGTTCGGTGCATGTCGAGAACAACCATTGGGTTGGTCGCATTGTAGGGGGGATGACCCACCAGCAGATGGAAAAGGGTGGCGCCCAGGGCGTAGACATCGCTGCGCGCATCGACCGGTTTTCCCTCGGCCTGTTCGGGAGCCATGTACCAGGGAGTTCCCAGGACGGCACCGGGACGCGTGAAGTTGAGCGATTCCGTCTCCACCACATGGCGCGCCAGCCCGAAATCGGACACCTTCACGCGCGGCACGGGTGTGGAGGGATCGTTCAGAAGGAGGATGTTCTCGGGTTTGATGTCGCGATGGACGATTCCCAGTTGATGGACGTGAGCCAGTCCGCGCGCTGCCTCCAGGATGATGGCCAGCGCCTCGCGTTCTGGGAGTTTGTGGCGGTTCTCCAGGACGTCGGCCAGGGTGGTTCCGGCGACGAACTCCAGCACCAGATAGTGATAGCCCTGATCTTCGTTGATTTCGAGCAAGTTGATAATGTTCGGATTCTGAATCTCGGCCTGGACACGCGCCTCCTTGAAGAAACGTCGCAATTGTTCGGGGCGGTCGGCCCACTCGGGTTGGAGCAACTTGAGCGCGACAATGCGGCCATCGCTGCGATCCTCGGCCCGGAACACGGTGCCCATGCCGCCCTGGCCAAGTTTTTCCAGGAGTCGAAAGCGCCCCAGCGTGGCGGGGATCGCCCCGGCCCGGGGCGGGAAGACGCCTTCGGGGGCATGGCGCGTTTGTCGCTCCGAGGCCGGAACGCGCGGCTGGGTGTCCAGGCGAGGCGGGCGACGCAGAGCACGCAGGCGATCGCGCACCTCGCCAATGAGCGGACGTTCGGCGGGATCGAGGGCGATCATTTCTTGCAGCAAGGCAACCAGGGCGGCCTCGGGGGCCTCGCCTTCCTCTCCCGCGCGGCCCTCGGGCAACCCCGAGAGCGAGGCGCCGGTGAGGAGCCAGTGCAGCAGCACGCCGAGCGAATGAATGTTGCCCGCCATCGCAGTCGCCAGGTGGCCAGGGCCTTCTTCTTCCGGAGGCTGACAGGCCTGGGCGAGGGTGCGTCCAAGTTCGAAGGGAAGGTCGCCCTGAACATCCAGTCCGGTTAACTCCAGCTTCCAGTTGGTGGGGTTACCGTGAAAGGATTGCGGACCGAGGAGGGCGGGCGCCAGTCCGAAGCGGTGGGCTTCGAGCAACACCTCGGCCATCTGCTCGCCCAGTTCCAGCACCTGCTCCAGAGGCCGGGCCTGGGCCTGACAGAGAAACTCGGTCATGGCCTGGCCCGTGCTCGATTCGAGGACCAGATAGGGGGGTTGATGCTCGAGCATCAGATCGAGCAAGGGGCGGGCGCGGGGATGGCGGAAGAGCAGCGCGCGGCGCAGCAGGGGAAAAAGGGACCGCCAGCGGCGCGGAGCATCCCGGTTGGTCAGAAGCACCCGCACCTCCACCCGTTGGCGGGGCGGTTCGGTGCCGAGGGCTTCGCCACTGTAGGCTACCCCATCTTTTCCGGCTCCCAGGGGCATGAGCAGGCGATAGCGTCCGAGATCCATCAGTGCCCTTCCCGGATCAACGTTCGCGCGACGGACCGCCACTCCTCCTTTTCCACTGTACAATGAGCTTCATGCCCCGGCCACAACCTCCTGGAGATGGAGTCTCATGTTGATCCTCGCCACGCTCCTCGACGACCTGGAACAGCTGGCGCCGCCAACTCGCGCGGCCGACTGGGACAATGTCGGTCTTCTCCTGGGCGATCGGGCTGCCGAGGTCCAGCGGGTAATGACCTGTCTGACCGTGACCCCCGAGTGTACCGCGGAGGCCATCGAGCGGGGGGTGCAGCTGATCGTCAGCCACCATCCGATTCTCTTTCGGGGCGTCAAACGCCTGACCGGGGGCACTCCCGAGGGGAAGATGCTCCTCGATCTGGTGCGGCGCGACGTGGCGGTTTACAGTCCGCACACCGCCTTCGACAACACCGTGGGCGGAATCAACGAGAAACTGGCGCAGCGCCTGGACATGACCGCCTGTGAGCCCCTGCGTGCCGAGCCCAGCGGACGCATGTGCAAGCTGGTCGTCTTTGTCCCCGACGCCGATCTGGAGAAAGTCTCGACAGCGCTTTTCAACGCGGGCGCCGGGCAGATTGGCGAGTATCGCGAGTGCAGTTATCGTCTGAATGGCACCGGCACCTTCTTTGCCACCGAGGCCGCCAATCCCACCGTGGGCACCCGGGGGCGTCGTGAAGAGGTGCCTGAGTGGCGCCTGGAGGTGGTCTGTCCCGAGAGCCGGGTCGAACGTGTGGTGACCGCCATGCGTCAGGCGCATTCCTACGAGGAACCGGCCTTCGATGTTTATCCCCTGCGGGTGCTAACGGGGCGTCATGGCTCGGGGCGGGTGGGTCGGCTCAGTAGTCCCTTGCGGTTGGAGGATCTGGGGCGGCGGGTGCGTGAAAGTCTTCGTTGTGGTCCGGTGCAACTGATTGGGGATGTTCACCGGGAAGTGGAGCGCGTGGCGATTGTGTGCGGCGCGGGCGGAGAGTTGTTTCAGGATGCGGTCAAGGCACATGTGGATGTGTTTCTCACAGGGGAGATGCGCTTTCACGATTACCTCAGTGCCCAGCAACACGGTGTGGCGTTGTGTCTCCCGGGCCATTACGCCACCGAACGCTTCGCCGTTGAGGAACTCGCGGTCTGGCTCCAGGGGCGCTATCCTCAGCTGGAAGTCTTTGCGAGCCGCAAGGAAGCCGATCCCGTCCACTGGGTGTAAGACTGCCCTTGACCGTGCAGGGGGCCCACGTTATACACGCCCCGCCATGAAAACTCCAAACGTCTCCTCACTGGTTGTGGTCGTTCTGGTGCTCACCTTCGGGGTGGGAGTGCGCGCGCAGGAAAAGCCTTCTCCTTCGCGGGGGAAGATCCTGATCCTGGAATCCGAGCGCACCCTTGAAGGCGATATTGAGAAGGTGGGCGATCAGTACTGCGTGCGCCGCAGCATTGGCGAGACGTGGATCCCCGCGAGCAAGGTGCTTCTGCTGTGCTCGAGCAAGGAAGAGGCCTTTCACTTCCTTGCCAGTCGGACCAACCTGAAAGATCCCGATGAACGGCTGCGCCTGGCACGCTGGTGTCATCTGCAAGGGTTGCCCAGGCAGGCGCTCGAACAGGTGCGGGAGGCGGTCGCGTTGCGGCCCACTCACGCCGAGAGTAAACGTTTGCTCGATCACCTGGAACAGATGGCGCACGCGGCGGTCGCGCGTCCCACTCCCATGGGTCCGCCCCAACCCCGTGAACACAAATCTGTCGAGTTGCCGCTTGATGTCAGTGCCGAGGCGCTCAGCCTGTTTGCCACCCGTGTGCAGCCGATCCTGATGAATACCTGTTTGAGCTGTCACTGTGGGGACAGGAACGGAGCCTTCAAGTTGGAACGCGCCTATCAGGTTGGGCTGGTTGGTGATCGCCGTGTGCTGCAGCAGAATCTGACTGCCACGCTGGCGCAGATCAATCCGGCCAATCCCCAGTTGAGTCCGTTGCTGCTCAAGGCGGTCAGCGCTCACGGTCCCACAGGGCAGGCTCCGCTCAAGAGTCGCGAGGCGACCGCTTTTCGTACGTTGCAAGACTGGGTGAAATTGACGGTGAGCAGTAATCCCCAGTTGCAAGAACGGATGAATACCAGGGCCGCGGCGATTCTGACGACCGAGGCGAGCAAGTTCGGCGCTGATTCTGGAGCCGTCCCTCCTGCCACGCCGACCCCGACGACGCCTGCCCTGGCGCCCCTTGCCACCACCGAGAAACCCTCCCCGGCGGACAGGTCCTCTCAGCCAGCGCCGCCAGAGGCACGGCCGACGTCTGGGACTCCCAAAACTCCGCCCACTCCGGTGGACGAATTCGATCCACTTGAATTCAATCAGCAGGCGCATCCAGACCGTGTTTCGGGTCCACCTGCGCAGGCGGCAGTGGCTCCTTCTCAGCCGACAGGCGTACCGCCACGGCGTTAATCGGTCTTGCAAACGGGGATGTCGCGCCGCGCGAGCGAGGCTCCCCTTCCTTTCTTCGCTTCCCATCTCCGGAGCGTTGCATGCTGCCCTCGCTGCCCGTTCGCGTCGTAGCCGCTCTCTGGGTAGTCGTCGCCCTCGCAGTGACGGTTCGAACGATTCATCGACCGACCAGTCACACGGTTTTCCCGGTTTTCCTCGCCGGCGCCGAGCGCTGGTGGCACGATCAAGCGTTGCACGGCGAGAAGGGGCCCGTCGATCACTTTCGCTATCTTCCGCCCTTCGCCCTGATGGTCACTCCGTTCACCGCACTGGGCGTCACGCTTGGGGGAGTGGTGTGGACCTGGACCACGTTGACCGTTTACTGGATCGGCCTGCGTCGTCTCCAACGCGACGTGTTGCCAGGAGAGTGGACTGCGGGACGACAGGGGTGGTATCTGCTCCTGGCGTTGGCGGGTGCACTGTCGGGAATCTGGAACGCCCAGAGTAACACGCTCCTGATCGGGATGCTGATGCTGGGAGCATCCGCCCTGGCGCGGCAACGCTGGTGGCAGGCCGCCTTCTGGTTTGCCGTGCCGGTGGCGGCCAAGGCGACGCCATTGCCGATCGCTCTTCTCTGTTGTGTGCTCTGGCCGCGCCCATTTGGTTGGCGGTTCGTGGTCGTTTTGCTCCTCGGTCTGATGGTTCCCTTTTTTACCCGTCCGGCCCCGGTGGTGTGCTGGCAATACCAGGACTGGATGGAAAAGACGCTGATCACCTCGCAGCTGCGCTGGCCGGGTTACCGGGATGGTTGGAGTGTGTGGCTGGTGGTGGAGCATCTGTGGCGCGGAGCCGAGGGGCTTCCGGACATCACCCAGAAGGCCGGCTCGGCGCGCGTCTACATGCTGGTGCAGGCGATGAGTGGACTTGGGGTGCTGTGTTGGTGTCTGTGGCAACAGCGGCAAAACGTGGAGACGCGCGCGCTGCTGACCGGGACCCTGGGAATGGGGCTGGGGTGGCTGATGCTATTCGGTCCCGCCAGCGAACATCCCACCTACGCGTTTCTGGCGCCGTTGCTGGCCTGGGGAGTGGTGCAACGGGATCTCTGGCCCGGGGGACGGCGTTTGGTCGAGGCGGCTGGCATGCTGATTCTGGTGCTGGCGTGGTCGGCCATCTCGCAGCCGTTGTGGCCATGGTGTCCCTGGCTGCGCGTGTCCTTGCCCCTGGGGAGTGGAGTTTATCTGCTCTGGCTGGGGAGTCGCCGCTGGACACCCCGTGCGGACCTGCGCGTGGCACCCCTGGCGCTACGTCCACGCTTGCTGGGCGCCATGACGGGGGCGCTTCAACCAGCGCCGTGGCGGTAGAGCCGATAGAAGATCGCGACCACCAGGATGGTCTGCATCACCACAATGGTCCAGAAAACGATCTGAAAACTCCCCTTGATGGTCTTGTGCCGAAAGAGCCGCATGCCGGCGTAGGCGCCGAGGCTGCCGCCCGCGATGGCCAGGCCGTGCAGCACGATTTCCGGCACTCGGTTCCGGGTTTTGCGCGCCTGTTGCTTGTCGTGCCAGTAGTAGCCGAAGGCAGTCAGATTGACCCCGGCCAGCCACAGCCCGAGATAGTGAGCCCAGTTCCAGCTTGTCGAGGGCCGCACGATCACGAGCAACAGCAGTGCCAGTCCCAGCGAGAGAGCGAGGGCGACACTGCCATGAAACCATTCCGGACTTGTTGAGCGCCGACTGGCCATGATGTTCCTTCTCCAGAAACGGTCGGCTGACACAGCGTTGGCGGTGAAAACGACTCTCTCCAGAGTGATAGCGAATCACGTGCGGTGCTGGCCAGGGGCGCACCGAGGGGAGGGGACCTTCTCCTGGTCGTCTGCTGCAGAGAAGAGGCGGCCGACGCCTGCAGCGTTTTTTGCTCTTGTGTTCCGGAGCAGCTCTCGGTATATCGCCGCCCTCTTCTGAATGGGACAACGCAGGAGCGGCTGATAGCCTGGGCGGGGAAGTGCGCGGCGCCTGGCTGTCGTGGGGAGCCGGTCGGGGATGATTCAGCTGCGCGTGGCGCAGGAAAGAGAGGATGGCGGTGCGCAGAGCAGGCAAACAGCCCGGAGCGAGCCAGCCAGGGGGCGCAGCGCTGCGGGGGCGGATGGCGGGGTGGCTGCTCCTGGCCAGTTGTAGTGGTCTCATGGGGTGCGCCAGCTTCCTGGACAACCTGCGCCCGTCCAACTGGGGGGTCAAGGAATACTTCGTCAAGGAAGATCCGCTGGTGGTGCTCAAGGAGAGCACCGACGGCAACAAACGAGCGCACGCCCTCGCCTCCTTGAAGGAACCCAGGCAGCATGGCGGCACGGATCGCGAGCAGGACTTTATCGTGGAATTGCTGGTGACCGCGGCCACCAAGGAACCGCAGGCGTACTGTCGGCTCTCGGCGATTCAGGCGTTGCGGACCTTCAAGGATCCGCGCGTGGTCAAGGGGCTGGAAGACGCCTACTACAACGCGATGGCGTTCGCGCCTGAGACAGGCACGGTCATTCGGTGCCAGGCGCTGGCAGCCCTGGGCGAAATCGGTCAGCCCGCCGCGGTCGATCTGCTCGCTCGTGTGGCCAAGGAACCGCCGGTCGAAGGGGTCGATCAGGACAAACAGCTGAAGATGGATGAGCGTCAGGCGGCCATTCGCGCGCTCAGCCATTACAGCCACTACACCGCGACAACCGCGCTGATGGAAGTGCTGCGCAACGAGAAGGACGTGGCCATGCGCGATTGCGCCAATCAATCGTTGCAGGCTGCCACCGGGAAGAAACTCCCGCCCGATGTGAAGGCGTGGGAAGAACTCCTTTACCAGAACAATGCGGGGAATGCTCCCGTGGTCCAGCAACAGCCCAAGCAGAGCGGAGTGGTCCTCACTGGCGCGACGGGGGCCAAGTAATCCACCTTATCGGCGGACGAATAGCAGCGTGGCGGATCCTCGACCTCTTAGCGAGGAGAGAACACCTCTTCGCCCACGTGGTCTTAACCGGATGTTCCGACGGATTCACACGCGGCCAGCATGGCTTGCAGTGGTTCGGGATCGGCCAGGCGATGATCGGTGCCCACCAGGCGCAGGGCAGACGCGGGCAATCCGCTCACACGCACCAGTTCACGGCTGTGGGCGAGTGGGATCACCTCATCAGCCGGCGAGTGCAGAATTACCGTGCCAACCTTGACCGTTTTGACCGTTCCCCAGCGTTTCCAGGCCGGGCAGAGCAACACGAGCGGAGTCGTCCCAACGCGTAGATTCATCGCCACCGCTCCGCCGCGCGAAGAACCAACGACCACCTGGGGATGGTGCCGGTCGAACTCCACCTGCGCGACACGAAGCGCCTCGGCGAAATCATCATCCGATAGGGCAGGGTTGATCACCTCGTGACCATGCTGCGCCAGAAAAGTCGGCTTCACTCCGCCGGGTTTGGATGTCCAGCCGTGCAGAAACAGAATTTTCATCTCTTCAACGATCCCTGGAGCGAACCACCAGAAGCAGAGCCTCGGCGCTTGCGAGAAGCGCGCCGACAGGCTTCGCTGCAGTAACGCACCTGGTCCCAGACACGCTCCCATTTCTTGCGCCAGGTGAATGGTCGACCACACTGCACACAGGTGCGCGTGGGCAAATCTCTCTTTGCGCCCGCCACAGGCTCTCTCCCTCTCGGCTGCCATGTGCTGGATATCATTGTAGCAGAGCACGGCCAGGCGACTCTCGAACCGTGTTGCTGTCCCGTGTGTCCACATAACCAAGTAATCCTGCCACCCCCCCTGGAACCATGGAGCGCATGGTCGATGTACATCCCTGCCGCCTTCGCCGAATCCGATTTGACCACCCTTGCTGCCTTCCTCGAACAGCACAGTTTCGGCTTGCTCGTCTCGCAAAGCGATGGTGTTCCTGTCGCCACACATCTGCCGCTGTTGCTTGATCGCACACAGGGAGAGCACGGGTGCTTGCTCGGCCACATGGCGCGGGCCAATCCGCAGTGGCAGGATGCACCCGGGCAGAAGGTGCTGGCGATCTTTACCGGTCCGCACACGTACATTTCGCCCAGCTGGTACGAGGCCGAAGCCGTGGTGCCGACCTGGAACTATGTCGCGGTTCATGTCTACGGCGAATTCCAACGGATTGACAACCCGGAGGATCTCCTCGGGGTGCTTCAGCGGTCCGTGGCGTTCTATGAACAGGGGTTGCCCCAGCCGTGGACCCTGCATGGCACCTCGACCCTGGTGGAACGCCTGCTCCCGCAGATTGTTGGGTTTCGCATTCCGATCGAGCGTCTGGAAGGGAAGTGGAAACTGAATCAGAATCATCCGATTGAGCGCCGGGAGAGGGTGATCCGCGCCCTGAAGCATCGGGGGGGAATGGAGGAGTTGGCGGTCGCCGCGTTGATGGAGAAAACCCTTCCGCCACCAAAGGGATAATGCAAAGCCAGGGTTATCTGGGCGCGTGCTTGTTCTGCGGAGAAGGTTTGATGGTGCGCGCCAGTTCTTGCAGGTCCGGTTGAAGCTCTTTGAGACTCGGATCAGCGATCAGGCGGTCGACCTGAGTGACGATGTCGGCGGCAACGGGGGCCTCCAGGTGGGGGAGGATGCGTGGGAAGGTTTCCTCCATGGCGCGGACGAAGCGGCGGCGCTCGCTGAGACGAAAACTCTGGCGCTGGGTGAGCATCGCCAACCCGACGCCGAGGAGGGTCGCCGCGGCTCGCTTCATTTTGTCAATTCCCTCCGCGCGAACCGCATAGCTGGGGTCGTCTTTTTTGAAGGTGGCGAGATAGGCTTCGGTAAGATCGAAGAGGACCGCAAGGGTTCGATACTGCATCGCCATCATTTCCACGACTTCGCTATCAAACTCATTGCTGAATTCCAGGGCCGCCAGGTACAGTTTGAAAATCTGTGCTCGTGCCTGAAAGACATTGAGCACCAGGGGGAACTGGTCGGCCGGCGATCCTCCTTTTTGTCGGATCCGATCAATCACCGCCATGGAAGTCAGGTGCGCAAAGACCGCTCCGGATCGCTCACTTTTGTAGCGGGGAAGTTGCTCGGCACCCTTCAGCCGCACGGCGAGCAGAACCTTCGCTGCCTTGAGCCAATCGTCTGGCGTCCAGTCTCGGTCGAGCGGAGGAAGCCCGCGGCGGAGGTATTCCTCGGTGGTCAAGGATTCATCGACGCGTGGTTTGGACTCTGCGAGGGGTTCTTCCTGCACCGGCGGTTCAAGAGGAAGTTTGCTGACCGAGGTCGATCTGCCACTCCCACCGCTGCATCCGCACACGCAGAGAGCCAGCAGAACCAGCGCCGCGCAGAGGAAGAAGATTAGACGGTGGGGCATGGGTGTTGCTGGGGGCATCACGAAGGGGCTCCCGGGCGGAAGAGGTCGGTGCCTGGGGATTCCGAATCTGTTGTCGGTCTTGCCGCAGCACACTTTTCATTGTGGCTCGCGCACCGGCGGATTGCAAGGGCGTTGGCTGGGTGAGGTGGTCCTCGCTGGCAGAGCGATGTCCCATCCACTTCGGCGATCCTGGCTTGTTACAAACGCTTGCCCTGGGATCGTCCATACAATGGTGCGTTAGAGTCCGAGGAGCCACTCGTCTCCTCGCATATTCTCATCCGTCGCGCCGCTGTACTCAATCGAGGACGACCATGACTCAGTTCGCATGGATCCGAACGTTTCTCCTGATGTTTGCCGGGACCCTGCTCCCCGCGGGCTGGCTCTCGGCGCAGACAACGGGCACGATCCAGCTATTGCCGAGCGCTCCTGCCCAGTCGACCATCACGTCCGAATCGGCCACCCATGTGCAAACCAAAACCATCCCAGTGCAAAGCGAGGATGGTAAACTGCGACTGCAGACGTTGACCGTCGATCGCGAAGGGCGGATTCTGGGGCTGGTCGCTCCTCCACGTTCCTATGGAGCGCCAGTCAAGGAGGTGCACAGCGAAATCCACGTCCTTACTGGCGAGGGTAAGAAAATCGCGACCTGGAAGGTCGATTTTCACGCACACTCGATTAACGTGGCTCCCGATGGCAAGGTGTTCGTTGCCGGCGATGGCAAGGTGGCGCGTTTCAACAAGGAGGGCAAACAACTCGCCTGCATCGAATTGCCGCACATTGCGAACCTCCTGAAGAACAACACGGAGCTGCGCAAGCAGGCGGAAGCCACGATCAAGATGCAGAAGGAGAATTTTGAGAAGGCACAGAACAACATCAAGCAGCAAAAGGCCAAGCTGGAAGCGAAGAAGGAAGCCGATCGCACGGAGCAGGAAAATCGCCTGCTCAAGCAATATGAACAGATCCTCAAAAGCTACGAGGTGACAGCGAAGTACTACGAAACGCAGACGGCCGACAAGATCATGGCGTCGTTGACTTCTCGGCTCCGGATCATCAACGGGATCGCCATGAGCGACAAGGATGTGTTTGTGGCGTGCGGGGAAAGCAAGGGCTACGGCTACGCCATCTGGCGGATGGACCACGAGTTCAAGAATCCTCAGCAGGTGCTCAGTGGACTTGGCGGCTGCTGCGGACAGATGGACATTCAGGTCTCGGGCGAGGATCTCTTTGTGGCGGAGAACACCAAGCATCAGTTCGCCGCGTACGATCGCAATGGCAAGCCCAGGGGACGCTGGGGCAAACGCGGCACCAATTCGGAAGGCGATTGCTTTGGTGGGTGCTGCAACCCGATGAATCTTCGCTGCGGGCTCAAGGGCGAGATTCTCACCGCCGAGTCGGAGGGGATCATCAAGCGTTACGACACGACCGGGAAATTCCTCGGGCTGGTTGGGGTGGCGAAACTGCAGGGTGGGTGCAAGAACGTCGCGGTTGGTGCGTCGCCAGACGCCAGCAAGATCTATTTTTGCGATCAGCCCGGTTCGCGTGTGATCGTGCTGGAAAAGAAGAAGTAAGTCGCGCGGCTGCTCCCTGTGACAGAGACGCCTAACTTGAGGCGTCTCTGTTCAAATCTCGTGGTCTCTTTCCGTTCCGACAGGAGAACTCCATGCGTTTTGGTCGCGTGCTTGCCGCCCTGGCTTTCGTCGCCCTGTTTGTCGAGACGCGCTTCGCTCAGGCCGCACCGCAGCAGACGGACGCTCCGCTTACGCTCATCGTGATGGACCCGTTGGCGGCTCCACTCTCGTGCCCCTGCGTTCAGGGCTATGCCCAGCGCAAGTATGAAAAACTTGCGGCTCATCTGGAAAAGCAAATCGGGCGGCCGGTGCAGGTGCATTTCTCTGAATCGCTCACCGAGGCGTTGAAGAAAAAATCACAGGGGAAGGCCGATCTGATCATCGGGAAGCATTCCGTGGTGCAGGCACAGGCCCGAGACAATCATCTGTCAGTGGAATCGGTCGCCTCGTTGACTGGCAAGGATGGCAAGACCACCCAGACCGGGCTGGTCGTGGTGGCGGCCAGTGATCCGGCCCTTACCGTGGCCGATCTGAAAGGCTACCGGATCTATTTCGGCACCGCCGATTGCGCCGAGAAACACAATGCCGCCCTCACCCTGCTCAAAGAATGTGGGGTAACCGTGCCCGCCAAACTCGATACCTGTGTTGCCTGCAGTGAAGGCGCAGTCAAGGTGATCGAGTTGCACAAGAGCGGGGAGAAGGCCGCGACGGTGATCTCCAGCTATGCCGCTCCCTTGCTGGAAGGGTGTGGCACAATCAAGAAAGGCGATCTGCGCGTGATTGGGGTAACCGACGAGGTTCCCTTCGTCGCCGCCTTCCTCAACACCAGTCTCAACCGCGAGGAGCGGGCCGCCATCACCAGGGCCTTGCTCGACGTTGGCACACATCCTGACCTGTGCACTCACCTGGAGACGAAGAAGGGGTTTGTGCCGGTCGCGGGTAAAAAAAAAGTCAAGTGACAGGAGCAGACGGGAAAGCCCCGCCGACCGAGAGCTGGACGGGTTGGCGGGGCCCCCGGCGCGATGGGCACGTCGCCTGGATTCCTGAGAAACTCCCCGCCAAACCGCACGTTGTCTGGAGCCAACCCCTGGAAAGCAAGGGCCTGGGTGGGGTTGCTGCCACCGCCGAACATGTTCTGGTCTCCGATCGCGAAGCGCTGGATAGCACCGATACCTACAAATGTTTGCGGGCCAGCGATGGCAAGGAACTCTGGGCGGTGCGCAATCTCGCCGTCGGAGAACTCGACTACGGCAATTCGAGCCGAGCCACGCCGCTCATCTGGAAGGATCGGGTCTTTTTCTTCAGTGCGTTCGGTCAGTTGCAGTGTGCCGAACTCGCCACCGGGAAGATTCTCTGGGATCTGGACACACGCGAGAAGTTCGGCGCCAAGGACGAGCGTAAATGGGGGTTGTGCTCCTCGCCGCTCCTGGTGGATGACCGACTGATTCTCAACCCGGGTGCCGAGAAGGCCGCGCTGGTCGCCCTCGATCCACGAACCGGAAAGGTTCTGTGGCAATCACCCGGAAAACCAGCGAGCTATGGCAGTTTTCTGGGCGGCACCTTTGGTGGGATCGCGCAGGTTATCGGTTGGGACAAGGATTCACTCGGAGGCTGGGAGGTGGCGACGGGCAAACGGCTGTGGACGTTCAAACCGGAACGGCGCAGCGATTTCAATGTGCCCACTCCTCTTGCGGTCGGAGACAACCTTTTCGTCGCCATTGAGAACAACGGCGCCTACCTCTTTCGTTTCAAGGACAAGGGTGTGCTCGATCCCACTTCGGTGGGACATTACGACCGGCTCGCGCCCGACACCCACACTCCTACCCTGGCGGGAAAGCGGATCTTTGGAGTGTGGAATGGGTTGCATGTGCTCGATGTGACCAACAAACTCAAGCCAATCTACACCAGCGACGACGAGGCATTCTTCGCCTACACCACCCTGGTTGCCAACGAGAACCGTGTCCTGGCGATCACCCTCAAGAGCGAACTGATTCTGCTCGATGCCAGAGCCGATCAACTGAAACGTCTGGGGCAACTGAAACTGCTCGACGATGAACAGGGGTGTTTCTCGCATCCCGCATTTGTCGGCACACGCATGTATTTGCGCGGCATTAACTCGATCCGTTGCATTGATCTCGCCAAATAAGAGCGTTTTTGTTGGTGATCATGGAATGGTGGGCAGCAGATCTGGCAGGGGGGGAATGCCGTCGGCGGGAGCGGCGTGCAGACGGATGTCGCGCGCCAGGATCCCATTCTCAACCGTCTGGCCCTTGCGCACCAGCCGAGGCGCGAGCAGCACACACTCAAACGCGTAGGCACGGGTGCGGCACTCCTGCCAGAGCAGGCGATCCTCGTCGGCGAGGGGAACTTCGACCTCCAGACGGTCCCCGGGACGATAGATGAGCGCGGTGCGCTCGCGGTGAAAGGTGTAGCGCGTGGACCGGGTGCGCTCATCGTGTTGCCCCCCGCCCCCCTCTTGCTTGAAAGGGATGCTCTGCTGTTCGTGGCGCACCGTCAGGATGGTCTTCACGTCAATTTTAAGATTAATATGATCGGGTATATCCACAATGAATTGCTCCAGCGTGAGCGGATAACGCTCCTGCTTGAGAAACGTGATCAGGGTAGCGACTGGGTCCCGTGCGGGCTTGTCGTGGAGGCGCTTGAGAATGACAGCCAGTTGTCGCCAGGCACGCAGCTCTTCGGGATCGTCGGCGAGCCAGGCGCCGACCACGCGCCAGCGCGCCGCCGCGGTCGCCGGGGTGGCGATCGTCTGCTGATACTGCAGACGCAGGACATCCTGGGCCCCGGGGACGAGAAACTCATAACTGGTGCGGGCGGCCTGGGTCACGGCGGGGAGGGCGGCATCCGACACCTGGTGGAGTTGAAATTCCTGGTCGTAACGCGGATAGGCCCTGGCCAGCTTGTTAAGACGATCGGCAGCCAGGCGCGCGGGGAATCCCGGTGGCCGCGGAATGACCAGAAGTGCGGGGCGCCGTTCACTCGGCTCCGCCAGGCGCAGGGCACAGGCAATATCGAGCAGAGCCTCCACTTGCGTGCGCGCTTCCATCGCCTGCTCGTGCGCTTGCTCGGTGCGGGCAAACCCAAGGATGGTCTGCGCCGTGACCAGACTGGTGGGCGGCAGATTCAGGAGGTCCGTGGGGAACGATTCACTGGTCTTCAAATACTCCTCGGCGTCCACCTGCCACAGTCGCCAGTTCAGGAGTGGACCCTGGGCAGGGGTGTGGTGAAAGGTCCACAATTCGCGTCCCTGGCGGCGCTGCGCGTCGTACCACTTCTCCGCCACCTGGATCTGCTCCCGCACCCGTTTGACATCATTGAGGCGCTGTTGCCGAAGCTGCCCGGCGTCGGTGTCGTTCCAGCTCGGCACGGGAAGTTCGAGCAGGCCATTCAGATCCTTCTCGATCGCCGTCAGCTCGTCGTCGTTCTGGGCGACCGCGGGGGAGCGACTGGATAAGAGCTTTTCCAGATAGGGAATGTAGTCGCGCAGCTCGTTCAAGCGCTGATCGAGCAGCACGCGTTGCTCATGCGGCAATTGATCAAAGTCGGGATGTGCACGAATGTCGGCAAGGTCCTTTTCGCGCTTGCGCAGCGCCGGGGGCAACCCGCGCAGGCGCAGCGCCAGCGAAAGGTTGCCTTCTCGCTGAATCCAGCTGGTCACGCGCTGTTCCAGCTCGCTGGGAGGAGCTCCGCTCATCCCGCCCATCAGCGCCAACGTGGCCAGCCCCAATCCTGTCAGGACCAGAACGGCGAGGAGTGCCGTCCAGAGAAGCTGTCGTCCCGAGCGTCGGCGTCGTTTCCGAAACGTTGCCGCGTGCTGCACACATTGCCGAAAGAGTTCCGCCACGCCATAGGGTTCGGCGCGGGCCGCTCCGCCGTGCAACGGGGGCCTTACCACCGACGCCGCCCAGATGTGGAGGTCCAGGCGCCCAAACGAAGTGGGACGCGCAGGCGAACCACTCTCCAGGAGCACTCGAAATTGTTCGTGTACCTGGCGTTTCTGCTCCTCGATCGCCTCCATCCAGTCCACAAAGGTTTGTCCGGGGACCACGAGCTTATCGCAGTGAGTTAGCACGAGCACCACCGGGAGCCCGCCCATCTCGCTGCGCTGGCTCCGTTGCAACTCCAGTTGCCGAAGAAAACGAGCCAGCTCCACAAAGAAGTCGCCTCGCTGTTCTCCCGGCAGCGACGCGTCGACGAGCACCACGAGGGTATCGGCGTGGAGCACCTCGCGCAGCAACGGTTGCTGCTGAACAAGATTGTAAAGCGATCCGCGTTGGTGGAAAAGCGCCTGCGCCTGGGTTCCCTCGGCATCGATCAGCACAAAGTCAAGGGACTCGCCGCTCTCGGGGTGATAACGCAGGGGATGAATCGCCGTGCCAGGGCTCGTCGACTCGTCGGCGACCTGCAGCGACGGGTGCGCCCCGGGGAACAACTCCCCCTCGAAGAGATCCGGCTGGCTGCGCTGCACCTGTCCCAGTGCCGCCAGGAGGGCTGTCTTCCCCGCGCCCGGAGGCCCCAGCAGAACGATGCGCAGCGCTGACGAGGAACCGGCGGGAACTGGACGGGGAGGAGCAACGGCAGACATGAGAGACTCCTGCAAACCGCGCGGGCGAGGCCGGGATGGCTCACGGGTTCGGGCTGCGGGGCGCTGGTTCACGAGGGAGATAGAGTTCCACCTTGAGCTTCTGGCTTTCCAACCAGTCTGTGAGATCCTGAACCGGCCCGGTGCTGCGATCGGGGCTGTCGTTGTAGAGGACAACAATAACCTCCTCCAGCGGGGGTTTGTGCTGACGCTCCTTCCCGACAAGGGTCTTGAACTCGGCCAGGGTGAGCAGGCGCGGTCCGCCTTCCCCCGCCAGACGATACCAGCGTTCAGAGCCGGCGGTGGGACGCACCACTTCCACCCGGAGCGGTTGAGCCTTTTGGGGTGGAGGCGGTTCCACGCGCGTAGTTGTCTTTCCCGTTGCCTCGTCCTTGTGAACCATGGGGACCGTGGTGCCGGTTGCCCCGGTTCCGCCCAGTCCGAGTCCCTCGCCCCCTCCCAGTCCACCGCTGCCTGTGCCGCCGCGAAAGAGCACCAGCCCCATGACCAGCCCCGTCGTCAGCCCGCCGAGCACGCGCATGGCCTGAACTGCCCAGCGCGGCACCTTCTGACCCGTTGTCAGCCGGGTTGTGCCCTGCAAAAACAGGCCGGCGACAAAGGCCCCCAGAATCGCTCCGCCGACCACGGCGAGTGCCTTCCAGAGCAGATCGACCGACAGTTCCATCCCAAGGCCGGGAAGCGCACTGAGGATGAAGGTCATGGTTGCTTTCCTCCTGGTCCCCGGGCGGGGATATCGAACCCGAGGGCGACTCCCTGGAACCAGCGCTCGTAGTCGGCGCGCTGTTCCACCGTTGGGAAGCCACTGCTGCGCTCGCGCGGATAGAGGATCAGATAGTAAACCTCGCCCCCCTTGCTCTGTTTGCGATCACGATCGATGAGTTCCAGGGCATCGTTCTGGGTGCGGATCGACTTCTTTTCCGGATCTTGGTAGGTTAAAACTCCGGTTTGAGGATCGATCTGCAGGGTGCGAATCACCAGGCGATCCTTGAGGGCGAGGAGCTTTTCGTGACGGAGGCGCGCGATCTCGGCGCGCAGATCGGCCGGGCCCTCGCGCGTGCCCCGAAGCTGATCGACCTCCCGGCGCAGGCGGTCCACTTCCTGGATTAATTCGAGCGACTGGCCTGGTGAGAGCGAAACCTGTTCTCCCTCGCGCGCCTCGACGTTCTCCACCAACGGCATCAACAGGAAGATGCAGAAGAGCAGGATGAGGACATCGATGAGAGGGATGAAGAAGCGCGTGACCGATCGTTTGGGTGCGTGAATCATGATCCCTCCTGTCAGCGCTGGCCCACCTCGGCCGTCAGGATGGAGTGGGAAACGCTGTCTGGGCGGGGAGCGCTGCGTTCGCCGGAAGGAGACAGAGGACGACCGGGTTCGCGTGGTGCCTCGCCACCCAGCTTGCGGATCAACTCCCGCCCCGCGGTGACCAGCCAGGTTGGGAGGATGTTGATCAGCGCCATGAACAAACCCGAGCCGGTGGCGGTGATCGCCGGGGCATAACGGGTGATGATCTCGCGCGGCGTGACAGTGTCGCTCATGGAACTGAAGGTTTGCAGGATGGCGGCAACTGTGCCCAGCAGACCCAGGAGAGGAAACCACTCGGCGGCCTGCGCCAGGCTGGAGAGCCAGGCATCACCCCGTTCATCAAAGCCGGGGCCCACCCAGCGCAGCGCCCGGAAGGTCCAGATCATCTGCAGGACAAAGAGAGTGCTTCCCAGGGAGAGAATCACCGTGTCCATCGCCGTGATGTGGCGGAGATAGAACGCGCGCGCGATGGGCTCGATGGCCGCGGCGATGACGACAGCAGCGGCCAGGGGGAACAGACAGAAGAGCAGCGGCAAGACAGTCTGGATGAGACGGCGACGCACGGAGCGGCCCTCCACGCAAGAAGAGGTTGCACCAATCCCACCGTGGCGGCGGTTCACTCGCGCAGGAACTCCGGGAGAGCCTGGGGCTTGCCGTCGCGATCAACACAGGCGAGGGTGGAGGTTCCCTCGGCAAGCAGGTCGCTGGCGCGGAACACCTCGTAGCGGTGATCGATGCGCACCATGGTGGTGCGTTCCACGCTCGTTCGCAGCGTTAACAGATCGTCGTAGTAGGCTGGACGGCGATAGCGCACCTCAAAGCGCGTTAGCACGAGTAAAAAGCCCTGATCCTCGAGATCCTTGTAGGTCCACCCCGCGGTGCGCAGCAATTCCGTGCGTGCCTGTTCGAAATAAACCAGATAGTTCGCATGGTGCAGCAAGCCCATGCGATCGGTTTCGGCGTAGCGCACCCGGATCTGGATTTCACCCGAACGCATCGGCAGCCCTCGGCGCAGATGAACTCACGGGCAGCGGGTTGCCCTCCTGCTACCCCTGGAGAATGGAGAGGAGGTTAGCGAATCCCTCCTGCGCGCACAAAGGGATAATAGACCAGCAAGGCGCGGCCCAACATCAGGCGTTGCGGCACCAACCCCCAGTCGCGGCCATCGGAACTGTACTGGCTGTTATCGCCCAGGCAGAGATAGTGTCCTGGCTGCACATACAGAGTGCGCACCGGCATCTGCCGCAGAGCGTTCCAGGTATCCGGCTTGTTCCACTCGATGTTGGCGCTGAAGGGGTTGACGTCCGCCTCGGAGGCGGCCACGGTGTAGTAGGTGTCGCGCCACAGTTTCAGCCGAGAAACCTCGACGGTTCCCCCCTGCACGCCGACGCTGGCCGGTTCGAGGTCGTTGCTCGTGGGGCCCTGCGTTCCGGGGGGAATGTAGGTGACCCCGTCGCCGAAGGGAAGGCTGTTATCCACCCACACCACCAGGCGCTGATCGACGTTGGCGAAGCGCAGCCGATAGGTGCCCTTCTTCTTCATCGCCGTTTCCTTGCTGGCGAGCTTCTCTTCCTTGATGGCACCGTTCTCCAGCGAGAGGCGGGTCAGGGTGCACAGGCCAGTGCTCAGATCCCAGGCGGCGTTGAAGCGATCGACGCCGCAGGACAGCTGCAGGACCAACTGTCCCTCGGCTTTCTCGACCTTGGCCTCGCATTCCAGAATCAGATCGCCGACCCAGTTCAGTTTGCCATCGCGGCTCAGGCGATTGTTGGGGTCCACCGAGGGTGGGGTCCAGTTCTGTTGCTGGCGATCCCAGAGGCTGGCCTCCCACTGGTTGTAGCCCATGAAGTCGGTGATCAAGGTGGGGGTTGGGGTGGGCTGGTCGCGGAGCAGATTCCGATAGCGCAGCCAGGCCACCTTGGCGCCGCCCTCGTTGTGGCGGAAGCCACGGGTGGTCGTTTCGGTCCAGCGGCCCTCATCGCCCTGCGGCGCCCAGCGCTCCCACTGCTTCCCTTTCAGATCGCTGGGAGGATGATCGTTGTCGTAGACAATGCGCATCATGGAGCGGATCACGTCGGGCGGTTTGCGGATGATCTGAAAGTCCTTCTTGTCCCACAGATCCCGTGCGGCCATGTCGTTGGGGTGCAAGGGATTGCCGTCCCCTTCGCTGGGGGAGGGGTTCCACAACTCCTTGGCGGGGATGTCGTGATCGTCGTACTTGGGGCTCTTGGTGGGCGGGAGATAATAGAGATTGCCGCCGTGAATGGCGATGGTCTCGCCGGGCAGACCGATCAGGCGCTTGATGTAGTTCATGGGGACGTGTTTGCGTTGCGGTTCGCGCGGGAACTTGAACACCACCACGTCGAGTCGGCGTGGATCGCCCATTTCATAGAGAAATTTGCCGACCAGCACACGATCGCCGCTATTCCAGCCGGGATCGGGAATCTCACGATAGGGGATTCCGCCAGTGGTGAAGGTGCCCTGGCGCGCGGGGAGAGGCGTCGAACCGTCAGGCCCCACACGTCCGTGCAGGGGAACAAGGCGCAACTCCTGGCGACAGTTGGGGCAAACACACCCAGACACGTAACGTGAAACCCCCTCCTGGGGATCGACTTCCTCGCTGCAGTTGACCGGGAAACGGTAACCGCAGGTGGGGCAATCCACCACCTTCTGATAGCCCCAGAGGGTTTCGGCCATCGACCCCGTGGGGATGACAAATGCCTCGGCGATGAACGATTTGAGCAGCAGAACGAGAACGACGACAAAGACCACCGTTTCGACGATCTCGCGGGCACTGCTCTCGGACGGTTTCATGTTGGGCGGAACCGTCGGCTGCGAGGCCGGCCAGACCCATTTCAAAACGGTTCGCCAGGTGGGAGAACTGGTCGGCACGGGAGAGGCCGGGTGCCCATTCGTCTCGGAGGCGGGGCCGGGAGAGGCAGATTCCCCCTCGACATTGGGTCTGACAGGCGATTGTCCCGTCGAAGGAGAGGTCAGGGGAACCTTTTCATCTGCCATGCGACACCGTGCGTGAAGAGGGAACTCGGGCCGGGTGCCAGTCCCGCGGCGACAGGGAGCGGTATTACCCAGAGCGCCACGCTGCTCCAGCCTTCCTCCCTGTTGCGATTATACGTTTTCGCCGGGCGCAGGAAAACCACTCCTCCCCGCCGGCGAGCGATACTACACCAGTTTTGCGGGCCAGCACAAGAGCGCCGGGGAAGTTCGGGCTGGCTCATGTCACTGATCCGATTCCAGCACCGCGAGGAAGGCTTCCTGGGGGATGTCGACCTGGCCGATTTGCTTCATGCGTTTCTTCCCTTCGGCCTGCTTCGCCCACAACTTACGCTTGCGTGTGATGTCCCCGCCGTAGCACTTGGCGGTCACATTCTTCTTCATCGGGGCGATGCTTTCCCGGGCGATGATGCGCGAACCGACTGCCGCCTGGAGGACCACCTCGAACAGATGGCGATCGATTTCCTCGCGCAACTTCTTCAACAACTTGCGCCCACGACGGTCGGCCGTCGCTCGGTGCACAATGGTCGACAGGGCATCGACCCGTTTGTGGTGTACCAGCACATCGAGTCGCACCAGATCGGCGGCCCGGTAGCCCAGGAAATCGTAATCCATCGTGCCGTAACCGTGCGTGACGGACTTCAGCTTGTCGTACAGGTCGTAGATCACCTCGGCGAGCGGCATCTCGTAAACCAGGATGGCGCGCGTGGGACTCAGGTATTCGGTACGCACATAGACCCCCCGCCGTTCACTGCACATCTGCATCAGGTCGCCAATGTTCTCGGCGGGGAGCAGGAAGTTGATGCGCACAAATGGCTCGCGAAACTCCTCGATCTGGCCGGCATCGGGGACCTTTTGCGGACTATCAATCTCCAGAATCTCTCCCTTGCGCGACAGGATCTCGTAGGTCACGTTGGGCGCAGTCTGCACCAGGTCGAGTTCGCTATCGCGTTCCAGGCGTTGCTGGATAATCTCGCGATGAAGCATCCCCAGAAAGCCGCAGCGGAACCCAAACCCAAGCCCTTCACTAACTTCTGGTTGGTAGGTGAAGCTCGAATCGTTCAGACGCAGCTTGGCCAGGGCTTCGCGCAACTCCTCGAAGTCGTTGTTGTTCACCGGGTAAAGTCCACTGAACACCATCGGCTTGGGCTCCTTGTAGCCCGGGAGCGCGGTGTCCGTGGGATGGAGCGCATCGGTGACGGTGTCGCCAATGTGGACATCGGAGAGATTTTTGATCTGCGCCGTGAAATACCCGACCTGGCCGGCCGACAGGCTGTCGCAGCCCGTGGGGGTGGGGCGGAACTGGCCCATCTCGGTGATTTCATGCTCGGTGTTGCCGCGCATCAGCTTGATTCGCTGCCCCTTGCGCAGGGTGCCTTGCATCACCCGGATGTAGACCACCACTCCCTTGTAGGTGTCGAAATGGCTGTTGTAAACGAGTGCCTGCACGGCCGCCTCGGGCTGTCCCTTGGGAGGAGGGATGCGCTCGATAATGGCGGCGAGCACCTCGTCGATCCCCAGGCCCGTCTTGGCGCTGGCGCGCAGCACTTCCTCGGGTTTGACGCCAACGGCTTGCTCCATCTCGGCAATCACAGCGTCCGGGCGCGCAATGGGCATATCGATCTTGTTGAGCACCGGGACGATGGTGAGATCGTGCTCGATGGCGAGATAGGCGTTGGCCACGGTCTGGGCCTGGACGCCCTGAAAAGCATCGACCAGGAGGATCGCGCCTTCACAGGCGGCGAGGCTGCGCGAAACCTCGTAGTTGAAATCCACGTGGCCAGGGGTGTCGATCAGGTTCAGCTCGTATTTCTGCCCCTGATAGGTGTGGTAGACCGTGACCGGGTGCATCTGGATGGTGATGCCCCGTTCGCGTTCCAGATCCATGTCGTCGAGGACCTGGTTGCGGAAATCGCGCTGGCTGATGGCCCCGGTACGCAGGAGCAGCTGATCGGCCAGCGTGCTCTTGCCGTGGTCAATGTGGGCAATGATGCTGAAATTGCGAATAAAACGCGGATCGCTCATGGCTGGGTCTGCGCTGGTTCGTGACGGGCCTGAACTCCCACCCGGTGGGGCCGGCTCACGTACGCCGATCACCGCGGGGCCCAACTAGAACTAGTGTAGCAGCCGGTTGCCCCCCTGTCACCCTCAGGGCTGCAGCTCCTTGTCGGCCTGGCGGAGTAAATCCGCGGCGGTCGGATCGTTGTGGTAGAGGTCTTTCAGCGCATCCACTGTTTTGCGCGCCTCGGACTGCCTCCCTTCCTTGACCAGTTGCCGCACATGCACCAGCGCCCGGCGGACTGCCACCCAGCGCTGATCGTCGGTGAGTTTCTGGCTCGCGGGGTTGGCCATGGTTTCGCGGGCCAGTTGCACCCAGGGGTGTTCGGAAGGGGATCCCTCGAAGGCGGTGATCAGATCGTGCCAGCATTTCTGCGCGCGGGCTTCCTCGCCAAGCTGGCGCCAGCGCATCCCCTGAATGTAGAACCACTGCGCCTCGCTGGGGGGACGCGACTGCTGGGCGCGCACCGCCGCGCGATCCTGCATTCGCAGATCCTCGACGCGCTGCCGATAGATGGCCACCTTTTCCTTGTAGGGATGATCGGGATAGCGCTCTTCCAGCCGAGAGAAATAGTCGTCCCAGGCAGTGCGCCAGTCGTTGGGATCCTCGGATTCCATCAGCGCGGCGCCGCGTTCATAGAGCGAGTCGGCGCTGGGTGGGAGGAACCCCCAGACGATCAATCCCAGGGTGATCAGCAACAACGTCGCCAGCACCAGAGGATGGTGAAAGAAACGCCGCAGGGGTCCGCCCGCGTGGGCGGCACGCTGTTCTGCGGACAGGAGATCCTCGGTGGCGGACGATTCGCTGCGCAAAGGGAGGGGCGGTTGGTCCTCTGGGGGAAGCGCCACCGAGGCTTTCCAGCCCAGGCGCCGGCGCACGCTTTCCAGGCGGCGCAGAAGCACCCCGGCATCGGCCGGGCGATGGGCTGGATCGACCGCCAGACATTCGCGCAGGACCGCCTCGATCTCCTCGGGCAGATCGGGGGCCAGCTGGCGCACAGGGGGAACCCGAGCGTAGCGGTCGGGGCCCAGCCCATTCACCAGGGAGGCAAAGGATTGCCCCGTGATCAACGTGTACAGCGTGGCACCGAGAGAGAAGAGATCGCAGCGACGGCTCAGGGGTTTGCCGGCGATCTGCTCCGGGGCGAGAAAACCGGGATTGGGCAGAGGTTGATCACTGGGGGGCGGGGTGCCAAGAGCAAAGACCCAGGCCTGGCTGAAATCGGTTAGCTTGACGGACATCCCGGTCGTGGTCGCGCGGTAGAGGAGATGGCCGGGCTTGAGGCTGCCGTGGATCACGCCACGATCATGGGCATGTTTGAGAGCCTGGGTGGCCTGAATGGCGATCTCGAGGGCCTCCGGGGCGGGGAGCGGGTTGTGCAAATAGCGCGTGCCCAGATCCCCTTCCATCGCTTCGAGAATGAGATAGGGCCGCCCCTCGTGTTCCGCCTCTTCGAGCAGCAGCACAATATGAGGATGATCGAGCTGACGAAGGACCGCCGCCTCGCGCGCCATTCCGGCGCGCGCCGCCTCCTGGTGGGCCTGGTTGGCGTGGAGTAACTTGGCGACTGCTACCGATGTCAACGTGCCGTCTTCGCGATGCACGCGATAGAGGGAAGCAGTGCCTCCCTCCGCCACCAATTCATCAATGATCCAGGCACCCAGACGTGTGTTGATCATGATGCCCACGGCTCGAAGGAGCAGAATGGACGAACCTCTGCTGTTCAGCATATGGCCCCGCCGAGCGTCTTGCCAACCGTCGTGGGGAAATCGAGTGGCGTGGCCGCCTCCGCGCAACGAGGCGCCAGGGACGCACGACTCAGCTACCCGGCGCAGGGGTGGGTTGTGTCGGCAGATCCTTCCCGGTCAACCGACGAAAGAGGGCCGCGACCAACTCGGGGCCGGGGCGGGCGGCAGGATCGCCGAGGCACTCCTCGGTCACATCCATCGCCAGGACCAGGGGGAGCCATGGGTAGTGCTCGCTTCCCAGCGCCTCGCGATCGAGATCGACAGCGGTATTCCACACGCGCAGCGGCAAGGGGACCACCTCGACGCGGGCATGAGGAGGCGCATCCGCCCCGCAGTTCTCCGCCGGGGAGGTGACCAGGTATTCGCGGCAACTCACCGGGCGCTGCGGATGGATGCTGCAACTCTCGTCTTCCAGAAAGGGGCACGCCACACGTTCCGCCAGGTAGCGCATCCCCAGGTGATGACGCTCCTCGGCGTTCATCCGGTTCGCGCGGGCAACCTCGTCGAGCAGTCCGGCAGCCCGGAAATGCTCGACTGCGTTGGTGAAACGTTGGCGCAGGACTGCCTGACGCTCTGGCGGAAGCGCGGCGACCAGCTCCCGTAGCTGGCGCGCCTCGGAGTAGGTGATGGGTACAATCTGCCGACAGCACGCCCCGCAACCGGCCTTGCAGGAGATCGTCTGGCCGCGCTGGCGCGTCTCCTCGACGGCGATCTCCACCACCGCGTTGGTGATGCTCTGGAGGAGTGGCAGAAGTTGCCGGGGGCGCATGGGTGCGGTGGAGACCGTCAATTGTGTTTCCAGCTGATGGCCAGCGATGGTGAGTTTGACGTTGACCGTTGCACTACGAGGTTCGTCCGGGGTGGAAGCATCGCTGGCCATGACACGCTCTCCTCAGTTGGACCGTTCAACGCTTCACGCCGGCGAGCTGGTGCACGGTGGCGACGATCTTTTCTTCCAGAGCCGGCGCCCATTTGGTCGGCATCCCGTAATAGATCATCGAGCTTTCGCCCTCGTAGCCGCCTTCCTTGAGCACCCGCGCCGAGGGGATGTAGGCCATCACATCGTTGGCATAGGCGGTCACCCACACAGTACGCGCGCCGGCCAGTGACTTCTTCAAGCGCAGCGAATAATCGACCACAACCTCGCCGCCCAGAGATACCCACAGCACCTGATCGCCGAGTTGCCACACCTGGACCGGATAATGACGATAGTGATCATCGATCTTGGCGCCATTTTCGAGGGTCTTGAGCATGCGCTCGGCGCGCTTGCGGACCGCGAACGTTTTGCTCAGCATGTCGGCGGTCCACTTCTCCTTGCCAGGAATCTCGGCGAAGGGGAGGGCAATCTCCTCATAGCGGGCGGTGAAGGCGCCGCGGATCGGTTTGGTTTTGCCGTGGAGCACCTCGTCGACGGCGCGGGCGAGTTGCTTGCCATAATCCTGGGCCTGTTCCACCTTGCCGCGCGGCAACGGGTTGGCATCGCCGCCACACCCCATCCAGAAGAGTGCCACGGTGCCCGGATGCTTCTCCTCAAACGTCTGCTGCGCGAAGCCGGCGTAGTCGCCACACCACTGGTAGAACGAGAGCGTGGTGTTGTGGCAAGCATAGCCAAAGACCACCGCCCGCAGTTTTCCCTCGGGGGTTTCAATCCGCAGCACCGGCACGGCATGATCGACCGGGCCATCCGGGTTGGCAGCATTGATAAACCCCTGCGGCGTGGGTTTGCGGCGATTCATCGCAAAGCGCGCGACCCCCTGCCCGTGGGCCAGTCGCGCCGGTTGCAGATCCTTGAGAGCCGCCACCACGGTGTCGATCATCCAGCCCCTTAGTTTATCGGTATAGGCGCTGATAAGTTTGTGCTGCTCGGCTGGCATGTCGTACATGTCGGCCAGGTTCTTGCGTAACACCGGGCCGCAGTGGGTATGCGAGGCGGTCAGCATCAGTTGTTCGCGTGGCAACCCCGTTTGTTTGCGGACGGCGTCGGCCACCTCGACGGCCAGTTCGCGTGGAATGCCGATCAGATCACTGGTGAGCAGGACCAGCTTGCGTCCCGTGGCATCCTCCAGGGCAATCGCCTTGATGGCCAGATCGTGAACCTTTCCCTCCGCCGGTTTGGTACGAGCGGCATAGCCGGCCATCCACATCCCCGCCTCGGGAGTGATCGCCTTGCGCGCCACCCCCGCCTTGTAGGAATGTGCCGGGGGCGGATCCGCTGCCGCACACAGAGAGGGAATCAGCCCCGCGAGAAAAAGTCCCAAACCAAGACGCCAACCACGGGAGAGAGAGACCATGGATCGATCCGCCGCTCAAAGGGGTTCCCAGCCCACCCCGCGATGGCCGAACGAGAACTGTTCGGGATGGAGAATCTCCGCAAGAATCTCCAGCGAATCCACCAGACGAGGACCGGGCCGGTTGAAGTACTGGTTGCCATCCAGCAGAAAAACACGCCCCAGGCGCACCGCGGGCAACGTGGGCCAGGAGGGATGGCCGGTGAGCGCCGGCATCTCCCGACGTGTTCGTGCCAGGTCGAAGCCACAGGGCAGCACCAGAATAACCTCTGGCGCGGCGTGACACAACTGTTCCCAGCTTACCCAGGGCGAATGGTGGCCCGCCGTCCCCAGGAGATTGATTCCGCCAGCGCGCTCCACCAGCTCCGGCATCCAGTTGCCGGCGGCCATCAATGGGGCGAGCCACTCCAGGCAGGCAACGCGCGGAGCGGGCTGACAACGCCGTGCCTGCCGGGTGATTGCTTCCACGCGCCTGTGCAGGCCCGCCACCACTTCGTGGCCCCGCTCGGGGAGGTGCAGCACCTGGGCCACCTTGTGCATATCGTCCCAGACCTCGTGCAACCCCTCGGACACAAGAGTGACCACGCGGGGTTGCCCTTCGCGCCAGGCGCAGAGGGTCTGTTCCACCTCGCGCAGACTGACCGCGCAGACCTCACACTGCGACTGGGTGAGGATCACGTCGGGCCGCAAAGCACGCAAACGTTCGCCGTCGACGCGATACACCGAGCGTTCCTGCGCAAGCGCTTCCTTGACGCGTTGATCGATCTCCAGGCTGCTGCCTTCAATGTTGAAACGCGGGGCGGTGCAGACAGGCAAGGAGCGGATCGCGGGGGGGAAATCGCACTCGTGCGAACGTCCGACCAGGTGGTGCTCACAACCCAGGGCCCAGACAATCTCGGTGGCACTGGCGATCAGCGAGACAATGCGCATGCCGGTCATCCTGCACAGCGAACGAGGGCGGGGGAACCGATCAGACCATTCCCCAGTGACGGCGCAGGAACCACTCCAGCGCCAGCAGTTGCACAAAGAGCAGGAGAAAAGCAACGAGAAACGGCGAGCGACCCTTGCTGCTGCGCCAGTCGGGCCACTTGGCGGCGTGGGGGGGAGCCTGGGGCAAGGG
>JAKOSN010000277.1 GCA_029777335.1 Planctomycetota bacterium | reverse complement strand
TCTCTCCCCTGGTTTATAATGACTGAGACCACTTCGCGAACTCTGAATTCGACCTGGCGAGGCGATCGAGCGATGCGAGTACTGCTCATTGAGGATCACAAACCCCTCACCCGAGCCATCCGCCAAGGGCTCGAAGAGGAAGGGTTTGCTGTCGATTGTGCTTACGATGGTGAGGAGGGAGATTTCAAGGCCCGGACGGCCGAGTATGACGCCATCATTCTGGATGTGATGTTACCCAAGGAAGATGGGATCTCGATGCTGCAGCGCTGGCGTCGCGAAGGCGTCAAGACGCATGTGCTGATGCTCACGGCACGCAGCTCCATTGAAGACAAGGTCCGGGGGCTGGATTCCGGGGCCGACGATTATCTGACCAAACCGTTCGAACTGGAAGAGTTGCTGGCGCGGTTGCGCGCACTCATTCGCCGGGGCCATCAGGTCAAGGATCCGGTCCTGCGGATTTACGATCTGGAGATCGATACCGCCACCCGAACGGTCAAGCGCGGGGGGAAATCGATCCATCTGACGCCACGCGAATATTCCTTGCTGCAGTTTCTGGCCTTTCACCGCGGCAAGGTAGTGACTCGTTCCATGCTCTGGGAGCATCTGTGGAACGACCAGGACGAGAATACCTCGAATGTGGTTGATGTGTACATTCGCTATTTGAGAAACAAGATCGATAAAGGGTTTGAACCGGCGTTGATTCTCACCCGCTGGGGCGAAGGGTATCTGTTGCGTGGTGAGGAGGGCAAGTCGTGAAGTCGCTGCAGCGCTCACTGACTGGTTACTTCCTGGTCCTGCTGGTGGTCGCTCTGGGAGCGGTCTCCTTCTTCGTCTACCGAAACACCCAGATCACCCTGGAGGAGAAAAAGGACGCCACGGCACGGCTACTGCTGGCGCAGTACGAGGAAGATTGTCGCAAGGAAAACGCCAAGTTCGACGAGGGGTTGCTGACGCAGGCACGCACCCTGGCGCAGCTGGTGCAGTTCTACTTCGACTGGAGCCGGACGCGGAACTGGGAATATCACCCGCTGGGGGTGTTGATGGCCAGTCCGAGCCCGTTTGGCTATGTGCAGGTGCCGCTCTGGGTCGCGGAGGGAACACGCGGGGCAGTCTCGTGGGAGTTGCACCGCCAGGTGGTGGCGGGGATGAAAACGCAGATCAAGCTGAAAAACAGCGATCTGCTGCGCCACGTCGATGAACAGGTGACCGCCTACTTCCAGATCAACAGCGCATGGGGGAGCGTTTATCACTCCCAAAGCCTGCGCGGCCGATCCTTCTCGTTTGATCCAAGCGTCTTCTCGCCGAAGACGCATGTGCTCGACTGGGAGTTCGATGATACGCGTCTGGGACCGGATTTGCAGGTGCGTCGGGTGATGCTCAAGGCCCCGGCGGCCGCACGCTACATTCCGCTCAGCTCCCGTTATCTCTTTGCGCCGCCGCCGCGCGGCGGACGAGGCACGGAGCGCGATCGCGACCCCTACGCCCGCTCCGATCCCTCCTCGCGCCCCGGGATCTTTATTCAGTACGCGGCTGAAACGACTCGACGGGATGAAACCCTGGCCCTGTTCAAGAGCAATCTGGATCAGGATCTGGCGCGGTTGGATCAGGAAACCGAGGCCTCCTTGCGCGGGCTGACCCGCCACTTGCTGGCCATCAATGGGGGCACCTTCCTGACAGCCCTCGTCGGCGCTGGTTTCCTGGTTCGCCGGGGTTTGCTGCCACTGCGCCGGCTTTCCGAGGCGGTCAGTCACGTCTCGGAGAAGGACTTTCGTCTGCAGATCGGTGACATGCGCTTCCCGCGCGAACTGGAGCCAATCGTGGAACGTCTGACGCAAACGCTGGAACAGCTCAAACAGGCCTGTGCTCGTGAAAAACAAGCGACGGCCGATATCTCGCATGAGTTGCGGACCCCTCTCGCGGCCCTATTGACCACGACCGAGGTGGTATTGCGAAAACCGCGTTCGGCAGAAGAATACCGTGAAGCGCTCATCGAGTGCCGCGCCAGTGCCCAGCACATCCACCAGGCGGTGGAGCGTTTGCTCGCCCTGGCGCGCCTGGATGCGGGAGTCGATCGCCTCCGTCCGCAGCCAGTGGATGTGGCTCGTCTGGCGGAGCAGTGCGTGGCGCTGGTGCGTCCCCTGGCCGACCAGCGCGGCTTGAAGATGATGCTCAAAGCCGAGACTCCCTCGCCCATCGAGGGCGATCCCGACAAGTTGCGCGAAATCCTCACCAACTTGTTGCATAACGCCATCCAGTACAACCACCCTGAAGGGCAGATCGAGGTGACGGTGGCCCGGAACAACGGGCATCTCCACCTGGAGGTCAGCGACACCGGGGTGGGAATTTCGCCCGAAGCACGCAAACATATCTTTGAGCGCTTCTATCGCGAAGATCCCTCGCGCCAGTCCGACGGTTTGCACGCGGGGTTGGGGCTGGCCATCGTCAAGGGCTACGTCGAGTTAATGGGGGGGAGCATCGACGTGGCAAGCACCGAGGGGCAGGGGAGCACGTTCTCTGTGCATCTCCCGGTCGCTCGTCAGTAACCCCGGATTCCCGTGTCATTCATCGCTGCCTGACTGCGCCAAAGGGGCATCCCCATGCCTGGATCTGGAGTGCGAGCCGCCCAGCCAACCCGAAGACGAGCCACACCGGGACGCCAGCACGACGACCCCGATGTGCAAACGATGTTGCGCGTTCGCGACGACGACCCCAGCGCCTTTGGCGAGTTGCTGGCCCGCTACTGGACGCGCATCTTTGGGCATTTCTATCGCTGCCTCGGGGATCGCCAGGATGCGGAGGATTTGACCCAGGACGTCTTTCTGCGCCTGTACCGTTCACGCAAACGCTATCAACCTCGGGCCAAGTTTGCCACCTGGCTCTTTCACATCACCCAGAACGTCGCGCGCAATGCCCTGCGCTCGCGGCGGCGCCATCCCTGGGTCTACCTCGACACCCTGACCGGGTGCGACGAGGGTTCGCTGCTGGAGAGCCTGCTTTCGGATCGTGGCGAGGAACCGTCGCGCCCTGTGGAGCGCGCCGAGGCAGCCCGAGTGGTGCGCAAGGCTGTGTCCAACCTGGTTGGACGCCAACGCACCGCCGTCGAACTCCATCAGTTCGAAAACTGGACCTACAGCGAAGTGGCCGCCCAGATGGATATGAGCCCCGAGGCCGCCAAGAGTCTTCTCTACCGGGCACGCAACCAACTCCGTGAAAGCCTCGCCGGTTACATGCAGGAGAGCGAGTAACGGTTCCCCGCCCCGGGCCTGCCGCGCTTGCAATCCAGCAAGAATCCCTTAATCTAGTCAAAGTTCGAGCGAATAGCTCGGGGGGTATCTGGTTGCGGAGCGCTCATGGCAATTCGAGTCACCTGCTCCTGTGGGAAGGTGTTGCAAGGCCGCAATGAGGATGCGGGCCGCCAGGCCAAGTGTCCTGCCTGTGGCAACCTTCTCACCCTCCCTGCTGCTGACGAGGTTTCCCTCCCCACCCCCTCCTCGCGCCAGGATGTCCCTCCGGAGGAGAATGTCCGTCGGTCGAGCGGGAAAACCTATCGCTGTAGCGTCTGTTCTGGCTCATTTCGTTCGGCCGAGGTCTACGACGACAACGGCACCATTATCTGCAAGCGGTGTCATGAGAGCACGACGGACCAACCGCGGCGCGATGACTCGCGTCAAGGCGCGCGGCGTGCCGCGCGTGAACGTCGACCTGAGCGAGAGCGATTGGGTGAGGCGGAAGACATCCCGTCGAATCTGGTCTGGGCGATCCTGGCGACGCTCTTTTGTTGTCAGCCGCTGGGAATCGTGGCGATCGTGTTTGCGGCCTCGGTTTCGGACAAGGTCAAGAATGGCGACTACGAGGGGGCACGCAGCGCCTCACGCACGGCGCTGATCTGTTCCCTGATTGCGGCAGGGTTGGTGGGGATTCCCCTCCTCTGTTTCATGGCCGTTATGATGTTAGGTCTCATCGCAGGAGCGGCAGGGCGGTGAACACGCGCTCGTTCGCCTTTCGTTTACGGTTACTCCTGGTTGCAGTCGTGCTCGGGGTGGGCACGATCCTGTACCTTTACTCCGTCTCTCCGGAACGCCCGGGGCGCTATCCCACCTGTCCGTTGTACCAGATGACAGGATTGCATTGTTCGGGGTGCGGCTCGCTGCGCTGTCTGCATTCCTTGCTGCATGGCGACGTGCGACAGGCCCTGGCTTACAATGCGATGACAACCCTCGCTCTTCCACCGCTGGGGTTGTACGGTGCCTGGTTCGGAATGGCCTGGGTGTTGGGGCGTCCTCTGCAACCCCGCTGGCGAGTGGGGCCCTGGGTTGCCGTGGTGGTGGTTGCCTTCTTTCTGCTCTTCGCCATTGTTCGCAATCTGCCGCTGGAGCCCTTCCGACAACTCGCCCCCCACAAACTTAACCCAGCGCTCGTAAACCCTGCTTGATCCCGCCTGCATGGAGTGTTTCTCATGGCCATTCGGGTAACCTGTTCGTGTGGCAAGGTGCTCCAGGCTCGCGATCAGGATGCGGGCCGTCAGGCGAAATGTCCCGCCTGTGGCAAGTTGCTGACCTTGCCGGGTGCCGAAGAAACCGAGGAACCACCACGCACGAGCAAGGCGCCCTCGGGAGAACAGGTCACTCCGAAGAAAACGCGGAAATTGTACACCTGCAGTGTTTGTGAGGGTGAGTTTCCGTCGAGCGAGGTCTACGACGACAACGGGACGATCATCTGCAAGACGTGTCACGCCTCGAGCGCAGCCCCGCCCTCGCGCTCCAAGAAACGCTCGCGTGATCGCTTTGGGGAGGAGATCGAGGACGAGAAGGACGAACGCCGGCGCGCCCGTGCCAAGGAAGAGATTCCCAACTACATGGTTCAGTCGATTCTGTTGACCGTCGCCAGCGCTGGCACCTGTTTCCTCACCTGTTGTTTGCCGATCCCGTACGGGGTGGTCCCGCTCATCTTTTCCATGCAGGTTGATAGCAACATCAAAAAGGGAGACTACCGCGAGGCGGAGAAGGCCTCGGAGAACGCCAAATTGTGGTGCATCGTGGCACTGATCCTTGTCTGTCTGAACGGGGCCTGGGTGCTGCTGAATTTCTTCTTCGGCTTTATCAACGTTTTCGCGGCACGGGGTTTCCGATGAGCGGAGCGCACCCATGGGACTGACACAGACGGTGATCTGCGCGAGCGAAAGCCCAACCTGGGAGGCGGTGCGCGCTTTGCTCGCCGAGCATCAGTATCCGCTGCAGTTGCGCATGATCGACGGCGAACTGGCCTTTCCCGAGGAGCAACCGCCTGCCGCCTGGCGTGAGATTCGGGTGGGAACTCCGCAGGGGATGATCACCGTTCGTCGCCTCGGGACGCAGGTCGAGTTGATCACCTGGGGAAATGCCACGGGGGAATTGCTGCAGGCCTGGAACGCGCTCACCTGGGCCTTCGCGGCGGCGGGCAACGGTCAGGTGCAAACCGAGCAGGGGCCGCGCACAGCGAACGACTACCGCCACGAGGCTGATCTTCCACCACCTCTGAAAGAGCACCTTTGAGGATCGCTTCCCTCGGAAATTAACTCTTGCGCCCCCGTGCGCTGTATTCCTGTTGCAGCTGCGTGGTCAACGTTTCCAGGCGATCCATCAGCCGTCGCGGGGGGCGCGGGGGATGTTTGTGCAGGGCATACATCGTCAGCAACGGCAAGGCGACCGTCGAGTCGAGATAGCAGGTAACAGTGTCGGGAAGTTGCTCGGGATCGACCTTTCCCCACGTCATCGCCTCGGAAGGTGTGGCGCCGGAGAGCCCGCCGGTATCCGGGCGTGCATCGGTCACCTGCAAGAAGTAATCATGTCCACTCTCATCCAGGCCGAGCACTTCCTGGATTTGCGGCTCGGTCTGGAGGGCGAAGTTCTTGGGCGAGCCTCCTCCGACAATAAAGATCCCGCTTCTCCCCTCGTTCATCTTGGCATCCCAGACGATGGCGGCGCTCTGATTGACATCGCGAAGGGGATCGATCCGTAACGCCGAGCCTTCCAGTTGCAACGCGGCCAGGTTCATCCCGATCGAGCTATCGCCAGGGGAAGAAGTGAACACCGGCACTCCGGCACGATAGGCCGCCGCAAGAAAACTACGCCCCAGTCGCGCTGTCTCCGCCTCGTGGGCGGCCAGATACTTCCCCACGAGGTTGTGAAACTCCGCCGTGCTCAGGGTCCGCTGAAACGCCTCACCGCGGCAAAGAGTGCGATAGAACTGATCAGTGCCAAGGAGATTTTCGTACTCGAAGACCACATCGTAAATGCGGATGATGTTGTGCTGACGCAGCTGATGATCGTCGAGCCCTGGCCGCGACTGATGCAGATCCATCCCCAGCGCAAAATGCGTGTCATGGTAGATGTTGGCGCCGGTACTGATGATCCAGTCGATGAAACCCGCCTCGAGCAGCGGCACCAGGCAGGAGATCCCCAACCCCGCGGGGGTGAGCGCTCCACTGAGAGTCACCCCCACGGTGCAGTTCTCGTCGAGCATCTTGGTGGTGAAGAGCTGGCAGGCTTCGCGCAAACGTCCCGCGTTGTAGGATAAAAACACCTCGTCGAGCGCCTGGGCGACCGAGGTGTGCCCGGTCAAGGCAGGCGGCGCAATGCGCTTGTGACTGATGCGGTGCAGATACTGGCGGTGTTCTTCTGGTGTGTGCATGCAACCGATTTAGGACTCG
>JAKOSN010000276.1 GCA_029777335.1 Planctomycetota bacterium | reverse complement strand
CCCGCATGGAGCGATACCAGCACTCTCGAGATCACGGTGCTGCAAACCGCCAAGCCAGGGAAACGCACCGTGGAAATCGTTGCCGTGGCCGTGGAAGGAGTGCGAGTCGAGACGAAAGCGGAGGTGGAGATCGAGGCTCCCACTGTTGTGTGGAAACTGCTCCCCATCGAACCCGTGAGCCTCTTCTCTCCGGGATTAAACCGGATGAAGGGCCGTGTGGAACGAGGCGGTTACACCGGCGCGATCCATCTTGAACTCGAGAACGCGCCTTCCGGAATCGAGATCGTGCGTGGTGCAATTCCCCCCTCGGAGAGCGAGTGGTATGTGCTGATGCGCTGCAGCAAAGGGGTGGCACCGGGGAAGTATCAACTGCAACTTGTGGGAGAAGCAGAAGGTGTTCGGCAAGTCGTGCCTCTCTCACTCCAGGTCCTCCCTGGGGGCCCAGGGGGACCGCCTGCTCCCTCGTTTGGGGATCAAGCGCTCACTCTGCACGGCCACACCAAGGGTGTCACAGGGGTTGCATTCAGTCCTGAGGGTAAACACCTCGTGAGTGGCAGCCTGGACCACACACTCAAAGTCTGGAATATCGACAAGGGACAGGAAGTGCTCACCCTCACGGGACACAAGGCCGCTGTACAGTGCGTTGACTACAGCCCGGTCGGGAAACGCATCGCTTCAGCAAGCTTGGATGGTACAGTGAAGCTATGGGATGCCGAGAGTGGTCTGAACCTCCTCACGTACAAGGCGATCCGAGGGAATATCCGCACCATGAGTTTTAGCCGAAACGGCAAGAATCTCGCCGTGGGGATCGAACGCATGGCGCTGCAGGAACCCTACGAGGTGAAAGTGTTGGAAACGGAGAGGTTCCAGCAGATGTCCTCCTTCCAAGGGGACACTTCTCGGGTAAATAGCCTCTCTTTCATGCTCCGCGACTTGCTTCTTTGCAGTGTTAACCAGGATGGGAAGGGGCGGATCTGGGATCTCTCGGGGCGAATGAACCCCCGCTCTTTGACGGTTCCCATGGGGGTGTGTACGAGTGTTTGCTTGGACCCAAACGACGGCAGAAAACTCGCTGCAGGAAGTTCGGACGGAACAATCAAGTTATGGAGTATCCTCAGGAAAGAAGAACTGCTCTCTCTGAAGGGGGCCAGCGAGAGTGTGTTGCTCCTATCGTTCAGCCCCGATGGCACTCTTCTCGCCGGTGTCAGTTCGGACCAGGTTGTGCGTGTGTGGGAGCTAACCATGGGAGCGCAAATCCTCATGCTCAAGGGGAGAATCCGTGAGGTTTCCAGCCTCGCGATTAGCCCGGATGGGAAAGCCCTCGCTGTCGGCAGCGCGGATGGGACGGTAACAATCTGGGGCTTGAGGACCGTTGGTAGCCTTGCTCCACAAATGATCGGAGACTGATGCATTTCCCGATCACGCATCCTCTTCTCACGAGGACGTACCTCTCTGAACTCCGCAAGTACCGCACTGTCTCCGGCCTTGTTGCGGTGCCGAACTTCGCCCGTTCTGGCGTTCTCCAACGGGTGAACCCCGCGCATGGTTGCCCTCTCCATAGGATAACGATTGTGTTGGCGACTTCCCTCAACCCTGACCCCTGACCTCCATCATGCCGACGTATTCTCCCAAGGTCATCGAGCCGCGCTGGCAGCAGTTCTGGGACGAGCAACGGACCTTCCGAACGCCTGATGTCTCGGATCGGCCCAAGCTCTACATCCTGGATATGTTCCCCTATCCCAGCGGCGCCGGCCTTCACGTCGGACATCCGGAGGGATATACCGCCACCGATATCCTGGCCCGCTATCGCCGGATGTGTGGCTGGAACGTTCTGCATCCCATGGGTTGGGACGCCTTCGGTCTGCCCGCGGAACAGTACGCCATCGAAACCGGCCAGCATCCGCGGGTCACCACCGAACGCAACATCGCCACCTTTCGGCGACAGATCAAGATGCTCGGCTTCAGCTACGACTGGGAACGCGAGGTCGATACCACCGATCCGGCTTACTTCCGCTGGACGCAATGGATCTTCCTCCAACTCTTCGACACCTGGTACGATGCGGCTCAAAAAAAGGGGCGCCCCATCCGTGAATTGCCCATTCCCACCGAGGTACAGGCGATGGGCGAAGCGGCCGTGCGAGCCTATCGCGACAGCCAGCGACTGGCCTACATGGCCGAGGTCCCGGTCAACTGGTGCGAGGCGCTGGGGACCGTGCTGGCCAACGAGGAGGTGATCGACGGCAAAAGCGAACGCGGGGGGCATCCCGTGGTGCGTATGCCGCTGCGTCAGTGGATGCTGCGCATCACCGCTTACGCAGAACGGCTGCTGGACGATCTGGAGCCGCTGGAGTGGTCGCACGCCATCAAGGAGATGCAGCGCAACTGGATTGGCCGCAGTGAGGGCGCCGAGGTCGATTTTGTGGTCGCCAGTGAGCAACGGCAAACCATTCGCGTTTTCACCACGCGGCCAGATACGCTCTTTGGCGCCACCTACATGGTGCTCGCCCCCGAGCATGCGTTGGTGGATCAGATCACCACCCCCGCGCAGAAGTCAGCGGTCGAGGCGTACAAGCAAGAGGCGGGCCGCAAGAGCGATCTCGAACGCACCGAACTGGCCAAGAAGAAGACCGGTGTGTTCACCGGAGCGTTTGCGATCAACCCGGTCAACAACGAACGGATTCCCATCTGGATTGCGGACTACGTGCTGGCCACCTACGGCACGGGGGCCATCATGGCGGTCCCAGCGCACGACGAACGCGATTTCGAGTTCGCCAGGCAGTTCAACCTGCCCATCCGCACAGTGGTTCAGCCCACCGCCGCCTGGTTGAAGGAGAAGGGGTGCAGCGCCGAGCAACTGAGCGAGGCGTATACCGAGGAAGGGGTCGCCGTCAATTCCGGGCCGTTCAGCGGGGTGCCGACCGCGGACTTCAAACAGAAGATTACCGCCTGGCTCGAAGAGAAGGGCCTGGGCGAGCGCAAGATCAATTACAAACTGCGCGACTGGCTGTTTAGCCGGCAGCGCTACTGGGGAGAGCCCTTCCCCATCCTGCACGAACTCGATGAACAGGGCAACCCGACCGGCGTGGTCGAACCGCTGAGTGAGGACGAACTGCCTCTGCGCCTCCCCGAGATGGACGACTACAAACCAAGCGGCAAGGCAGAGCCACCGCTCGGCAAGGCGCGGGACTGGGTGAATGTCACCCGCAAGGGCAAGCGCTACCGGCGCGAAACGAATACCATGCCGCAGTGGGCGGGCTCCTGCTGGTACTATCTGCGCTACATCGATCCGCACAATCCAAAGGTCTTTTGCGATCCGGAAAAGGCGAAATACTGGCTGCCGGTCGATCTCTATGTGGGTGGCGCCGAGCACGCCGTGCTGCATCTGCTTTACTCGCGTTTCTGGCACAAGGTGCTCTACGATCGCGGCCATGTTCCCACTCCCGAGCCGTTTTTCAGGCTGGTGAATCAGGGGATGATCCTGGGTGAGACGGATTATCATGTCACACCCGAGGTTTATGCTGCCAACAAGGAACGCCTCAGCGCGAGTGGTCTCCAGGTGCTGCACCTGCATCATCAGGAAGAGAATATCTACATTCTGCGCAACCCCAGTTCGGACCCGGACAAGTTCTGCCCGCTCACCGAGGACCAGGTAAGTAAGGACAAGGGGGGCATCTACTTGAAAGGGACCGACATTGAGTTGACCGGGCGCGCCGACAAGATGTCCAAAAGCCGCAAGAACGTGGTGAATCCCGATGCCGTGGTGCGCGAGTATGGCGCTGACAGTCTGCGCCTCTATGAGATGTTCATGGGTCCGCTTGAGGCGACCAAACCCTGGAGCATGCGCGGTGTGGAGGGGGTGTATCGCTTCCTGGGACGAGTCTGGCGTCTCTTCATCGACGAACGGAGCGAGGAAACCCAGCTCGCGGAGTTTGTCCAGAACGTTCCGCCGGATCGAGACACTCTGCGCAAGCTCCATCAGACCATCCAGAAGGTGACCGAGGACCTGGAGGGAATGCGCTTCAACACCGCCATCGCCGCGATGATGGAGTTCACCAACCACCTGACGCGCCTTTCGGTGCGCCCGCGTGCGGCCCTGGAACCGTTGGTGCTGCTGCTCTCTCCCTTTGCACCGCATCTGGCCGAGGAACTCTGGCGCGCCCTGGGGCATACCCAGACGCTGGCCTATGAACCCTGGCCGCGTCACGATCCGGAACTTGTCAAGGAGGACGCGATTGAGGTGCCGGTTCAGGTCAACGGCAAGATCCGTCTGCGTTTGACCGTTCCCGCCGGGCTGAACCAGGAAGAGCTGCAACAGACCGCTCTGGAGCACGAACAGGTGCAAGGTCTGCTCAGCGGGAAACAGGTGAAGAAGGTGATTGTCGTTCCGGGGAAACTGGTGAACATCGTCGTGGCGGGGTAAGCCGACGCGGCGAACGTGGCGGGTGCCGCCGAGTGGCACCCGCGTGCAGGTGGTCGGGTTACTCCCGTGAGTGGTTGCGCGCTCCTTCAAGGTGCGCATCTCTCCACCGTTCCGGGATGTCTCTCCAGTATACTAGAGTAGGGGCGAGGACCGTTCGCCCCTGACCTTCCTGGGAGCATTCTGATGCAATCCAAGGCGCCAGTGCTGCTCGTGCTCTTGATTGATTCGGACCTGTTGCGCTGGTTTGTGGGCGCGATCGATCTCCAGGGGGCAATCCATCCTTTGCTCTGTTCCGAGGTGGGCGATTTGAGCCCCTATCAGGGCGAGGATTTCGACAACCAGGTCAGCTTTTTGCGCCATCGCATGTCGGGGGTGTTGCAGCGCGGCTTTGACCGGGTGTGGGCGCGCAACCTGAAACCTCGACAGATCCTGATCCTTTTTAGCGACAATCTGCCCGACACCACCAGCGAACTCACTCAACGGGTCGCCAACCACTTTGTTGAATGGATGATGAGCCCCTCGGTGGTCGTCTTTGCCAGCCACACGGGCCTGCGATCCCTGGAGGGAGGGGCGCTGACCCCACTCGCCGGCACCCTGGATGAGTCGTTTCAGTCGTTGGTTCAAGGCGGGGTGATGGAGTTGTGTCGCGCGACGGGTCAGTCTGATCTCTGGGAGGTTTCTCCGCGCAAGGTCAGTACCTTTCTTGCCCAGCGGGCGCAGGATCAAACCGGATGCTCGTGACTCTCCGATTCACCCGGTTCGACCTTGATGGCTCGGGCCAGTAAATCGCGAATGGCGGCACACACCCGTTCGCATTCCGCCTGACCGAGGGGGTTCAACTCGCCGAAGCGGCCCTCGCGCAGGCCTTGCACAAAGGCCATTCCCGCTTCGAGGGGTTGGCGCAGCTCGCGGAGCAACTTCTCTCGCGCCACCTGCAGGTCATAATGCTGACATGCCTCGAAGAGAACCTCGCGCAGTTCGTCGGGATCCCAGGGCTTGGTCAGGTAGCGATAGATCTGCCCATGGTTGATGGCATCAATGACTGCCTTGATGTCGGCGTAGCCAGTGAAGATGATGCGGATGGCCTGGGAAGAAGTGCCCTGGACGCGGGTGAGTAACTCGGTCCCGGTCATTTCGGGCATGCGCTGATCGGTCATGATCAGGTGGATCGGATGCTGCTTCAGGATCTCCAGGGCCTGAGCGCCGCTCTCGGCGGTGTACACCTCGAAATCGCGACGGAGCAACGCCCGCAGGGAAAAGAGAATGTCCGGCTCGTCGTCCACCACCAGAATCGGGTGTTTGGTTGTCTCCGCCATCGTAGCTCCCTTGGGACGAAAACGGTTGATCGATCTCGGAGTGTCCGCGCAGGCTCCGTTTAGCCGCGCGTTTGCCCGAATCGGTCCTGGCCCCGTGTCGCCTGGGGTGGCACGAGGGGGAGCTTGATGCGGAAGGTGGTCCCGCGACCCGGTTGACTCTCGACCTCGATGGCACCGCCATGTTCCTTGATGATACCATACGCGACCGAAAGCCCTAGCCCGGTTCCTTCCCCGAGCGGTTTCGTGGTGAAGAACGGATCGAAAATGTGTTCCAGATGTTCCGGTTTGATGCCGCTGCCATTATCGCGAATCACAATCTCCACCTGCGCGCCTGGCAGCAGGCGCGAATGGAGTTCGATGGTGCCCTCCGTCGGACAGGCCTGGACGGCGTTGAGCAGAATGTTCAAAAACACCTGATTGATCTTCCCCGCCTGGCAGGGGACGGGAGGGAGTTCCTCCAGACAGCGCACCAGGTGCATCTGTTTCTTTTTCAACTCGTGATGCAGAATCTCCACGGTGGTGTCGAGCGCGGCATTGAGATCTGCATCTTTGAAGGTCGATTCATCCAGGCGGGCAAAATCGCGCAGGTTGTTGACAATGTCGCGCACCCGTTCCAGCCCGGCCTGCGTCTTGTCGAAGAGCCGGGGCAGGTGCGACTGAAAAAAGGCAAGGTCCATCTCCTCGGCGAGATGATGGGTGGTGGCCGCCAGGGTCGGCTCGATCTCCGCCAGACGTGCTTGTGCGCTCTGATAGAGATTCAGGATTTCCAGGGCTGCCATCATGTCGCGGCGGAGGACCGCCAGATTATTGGTGACAAAGGCGATCGGATTATTGATTTCGTGAGCGAGCCCGGCGGCCAGCTGTCCCAGGCTGGCGAGTTTCTCGGTTTGAATCAGCGCGGATTGTGCCTCGCGTAACGCGCGATTCTGCTCGACCAACGTCTGTTCCAGTCGGATGATCCGTTCTCCCACCCGTACCCGCACGCGGAATTCCTCGGCATCGAGCGGTTTGCTCAGAAAGTCATCCGCGCCCGCCTCCATCCCGGCGATCAGATCCTCCCGCTGCGACTTGGCAGTGACCAGCACGGCATAGACATACCCAGGGCGCGGACAGGCACGGATGCGCCGGATCAACTCCACCCCATCGATTTCGGGCATGATCCAGTCGCTGATAACAATGGGAAACTCCTCGACCTGGAAGCGCTCCCAGGCCGCGGCGCCGTCGCCCGCCGTCACCACCTGGTGTCCCCACCGCTCCAGATGGGTCTGCATCACCAGTCGGGTGAGGACGTCATCATCGACGAGCAACACCTTCATCGGTTTGCATCCTTCCACGTCCCCGAAACCAAGTGGCCCACCGCCCCTCCGGTTCACCTCGGTGCCTGCGCAGTTCTCGCCCGCGCATCAAACGATCGACTCCCACCTCCTCGTCAACCAGCTCGGCGCATGAGAGAGGGGTAATTGTACCATTTCTCTGTGCAGTTTGCGAACGCCCAGGAGTGGTTCATATCGTAGCTGGGAAGGCGAACCAGGCCACTGCTTTGACGGCCGAAGGAGAACGATGCGCGATTATTATTTCCTCCTTGATGAGAAGTGGTTTGAAACGCGTTGTCGCCCGTCACTCTCGGAGGCGTGGCGACGGCGTACCTTTGCTTGCTGTCAGGAATTGTGTCAGGAATTACTCCCCGCGGCGGCCGCGTTTCGTCAACGCTATCATCTCGGTGCGCAGCCGTTGCTCGTGACCCAGGTTGCCGAAGGGCTTCCCTTCGCTCGCGAGTTCTGGCGCGATCTGGTGAACGAGGTTCTTTTTTTGAGCGCTGCTCTCCTTCCGGAACTCGCTCCCTGCTTTGAAACGCTGTGCCATCTCCTTGAACCCAGCTTGCTTCTCGATCCCCTGCCGACGCGAAGCACATTTCATCCCTTGCAGCAGGTGCATTTCGGGGCGCGCGATCTCACGTTCGGGGCGGCGGTCTATCGCCCAGAAGCGGCGGGTTACAATCGGCACCAGGATGTGCTGCATTTATGCGACTATCTGGAAGCTTTAAATCCGGAACGTTGGGATCCGGCGAGTCTCACCTTTCTGGACTCCGACGAGGATCGCGCTGAGGAAGTTGCCTATGCCCAGGAGGGGCTCCGCCAGATGCAGCAGATGTATGGTCGCGCCGCCCAACGGGGGGAGATCATCGTCTGGGAACGGATCGAGGCGTGAACCAGTTGCACCCCGGGTGCGTAGCAGCCTGCAGATTCGTTCCTATAACAACGTTGCAGGGAGTGTCCGCCACCATTGGACGGAAGGGCGCTGCTCCGTGGGGATACACTCTCCCGGGTTGGCGTCGAGTGGCTCCACGGCACAGGGAATTCGGGTGGAGGTAAGAGTTTCTTGCTGGGTCCCATCTTCAATCGCGAATGGCTGACGCTCCCTCGCCGTGAACGGCACTACCTCAACCGGGCCGCCTATCTGGGCATCCTCTGGATCCTCGGTCTGACCGCGTGGCAGGCAACGGTTGGCTGGAGCGATACGGTCACTCTTTATGAAACCGGGCGGTTTGGTCCGGTGCTCTTTCGACTGTTTACCCTGGTGCAGTTGAGTCTGCTACTCTTCTTCTCGGCGTTGTCGGCTGCCAGCAGCATCACCCTGGAAAAGGATCGGCGGACCTTTGTGCTCCTGCTCCTCACCGATCTGCGCAACTACGAGATTGTGCTGGGAAAACTGCTGGGGAGTCTGCTCCAGATCGGTCTGTTCCTTGGGGCGACGGTTCCGCTCCTGCTCTTTTGCGTGCTTCTGGGTGGGGTGGCTCCCTACCAGGTGGGCGATGCCATGCTGATCCTGGCTGCCACCACTCTGGCAGCAGGGTCTCTTGGGGTGCTCCTGGCCCTGTGGCGAGAAAAAACCTTCCAGACGCTTGCGCTGACCGTTCTGTGCCTGGTGTTGTATCTCTGCCTGGTGCGCGGCCTGTCGATCCTTCCCGAGATCGGCCTGTGGGGCACCGAGGGGCCCGCACGCGCCCGCCTCGAAACGATTCAACAGTGGCTGGAACCCTTCCTCGCGTTACAGAGCGTGCAGCAACCGCCCACCGAGGAAACTGGGCAAATCGCCTCCGCGTGGGGATTCGCCGGGACGATGGGGCTCCTCAGTCTCGCGCTCGTGGGCTGGGGGATGTTACGGCTCCGGGTGTGGAACCCAAGCGGGGAGCCGATCATGCAGCGTGAAGCTCCCGACGAGGACAGGGAAGCCGAACTCGTTGTTCAGAAGGATGGCACGAAAGTCGATCGCAAAAGTATCCATGCTGCCCCTGGGAAAGTGCGATCCGTCTGGGAAAACCCCATTCTGTGGCGTGAGATCTCGACCCGGGCCTACGGGCGGCGGCCGATGCTGGTGAAGGCGGCCTATTTTCTGGCGGTGGGGCTGGTGGTCTACTATGCGCTGGCTCCGCTGCTGGCGGGCGAACCGCCACTTCCCTTTGCGGCGGCCTACGGACTCGTGCCGGTGAGTATTTTGACCCTCCTCCTTGTGGCCGCCCAGGCCGCGACCGCCATCACCTCGGAACGCGATATCGGTGCGCTCGATCTCCTGCTGGTCACCGATCTTACTCCGAAGGAGTTCATCTTCGGCAAAATCTGGGGTATCTGCTGGAATACCAAGGAGTACCTTCTCCCTCCGCTCCTGCTGGCGGGGGTGTATGCCTGGCGCGGTCTGCTTGCCTCGCCGCCCCAGGGGTATCCCGACCTTCGCCCAGCGCTCAACTTCGAGGCGTTGATGTGTGTGCTCGGTGCTGCGCTCATTCTGCTGGCGTTCACCATGGTGCTGGGGGTACACGTTTCGCTCCGCACCCTGAATAGCCGGTTGGCGATCCTGAATACGCTCAGCACGATCTTCTTTCTCTCCGTGGGCACCCTGGTGTGCATCTATCTGATTCTGATCAACGGGCGCTTTGAATATCAGTGGACCAGCTTTCTCGTCTTCACCATCGCTGGGGTAGGCGGTTTGATGTGGGTGTTGAATGGCACCCGGCCCTCGGGCGCACTGGTGCTGGCGAGCTGGTTCTGCCCGTTCGCCGTGCTCTATTGTGTGGTGAATATTCTGGTGGGGAAGCCGGGATCGACGGAGTCGGCCGATCCGTTGATGCCGTTCCTGGTGATCGCCGGCGCCTTTGGGTTCACGGTCGCGGCCATGTTGATCCCCCTGGTGAGCGAGTTCGACGTTGCCCTGGGACGAACCACCGCTGGAGGGGAATGATCCGCTCTCCGACCACGCGGGTCGGGAGAGCGGAGCAGAAGCCAACCATTACTCGCCGTTGAACACTCCCACCTCGATCGACGTCGGGTTCTTGCTGTTGCGGTACACCTTGTGTGTCGCCGGGGTGAAGTCCTTGTCGTTCGCCTTGAAGATATTATCGACCCACTTCTGCGGGTTGCGATCCACCAGCGGAAACCAGGTACTTTGCACCTGGATCATGAGCCGATGTCCCTTCGGGAAGGTGTGCATCACATCGAGCAACTCCAGCTGGATCTGCGTCGGTTGATTGGGTTTGAACGGCTCGGGTTTTTCGTAGCTGTGGCGAAAGCGTCCGCGAATCGCCTCACTCCGGACCATCATTTGATACCCGGAGTGGTGTCGGGTGAGAGGGCGACGATCCGATTCCTTGATCGCGGGATCCTTGGCATCGCCAGGGAAGACATCGATCAGCTTCACCACCCAGTCGGCATCGCCCTCGGAGGTGGAGACGCGCAGGTCTGCTCGCAACGGTCCCGCGAGGGTCAGATTCTCCTTCAGGACCTCGGTCTGATAAACCAGCACATCCGGTCGGCGTGCGGCAAACCGTTGGTCATCGGTCATGTATTCGACGGTCATCCCAATCGCGACGGCTTCGGTGAACGGCACGGGTTTGGCGGGATCGCTGACAAAGCTGTCGTGTGCATTTGGTTCCTCCATCCCCGGCGCCTCGAACGACAATTTTCCCCCTGCATGGAGGTAGAGGCGCTTCGTGGTCACCTTTTGCGGCGGCCATTGCTGGAAACGGCGCCAGCGATTGACCCCGGTTTCAAAGATGTAAGCTTCGGGGAGTTGATGGTCTCCCTTCCCCTTCAAAAAGTGCTGAAAGAAGGGGAGCTCGATGTTCTGGCGATAGTACTCCGCTGTATTTCCGCCGAAAAACACATTGCCCAGGCGATCGCCCGGTCCGCGTGACCACCCCCCATGTTGCCAGGGCCCCATCACCAGAACGTTAAAGTTCCCTGGATTCTCCTTCTCGATCGTGCGATAGATCTTGAGCGGACCGTAGAGATCCTCGGCGTCGAACAGTCCTCCCACCGTCATCACCGCGGGCGCCACCTTTTTCAGATGGGGTAACAGATTGCGTTCTTTCCAGAAGCCGTCGTAGTTGGGGTGATCTTCCATCTCGTTCCACGCCAGAATGCGATCCTTGAAGTAGCGATCGTTTACATTCTTCAGAGATCCCAGATCGTAAAAGAACTGGTAACCGTCGAGCGTGTGATGATCGAAGCGAGGCGGACCCTTGGTGGTGGGCAGGGGGCGCGGCTGGCCAAACTGAGCCAGGAAGTTGAAGGCGTGCGGCAAAAAGAACGCCCCGTGATGATGGAAATCATCGAAAAACCAGTCAGCGATCGGCGCCTGCGGCGAGACCGCCTTCAGCGCCGCATGGGCCTCGATCATCCCGGCTGCCGCATAGAACCCCGGGTAAGAGATGCCCCACTGGCCCACCTTGCCATTGTGATTGGGGATATTCTTGATCAGCCACTCGATGGTGTCGTAGGTATCGGTGCTCTCGTCGATGTCACTTTTGTTGGTTTTCCTTGGCCGATGGGGTGTCATGTTGACGAAGCGGCCTTCTGACATGTAGCATCCGCGCACATCTTGATAGACGAAGATATACCCCTCGGGCACAAACAGGGAACTGGGCCCGAGCGAACTGGGAAAGAGATCCTTTCCATATGGCCCCACGCTGTACGGGGTGCGCATCATCAGAAAGGGGTATTTCTGGCTGGTGTCCTTGGGGGTGTAGATGGCGGTGTGCAGATGCACGCCATCACGCATGGGAATCTTCACTTCCTGCTTGAGGAAGTTTTCGCGGACAAGGCGAGCGGTCTCCCGGGGTGGGCGCGGTTGGGCGGCGAGCAGTCCCACCGAGAGCAGGACCCCAAGGATGGCGAGGCCGGCGCGAGGGAATCTCATGTCGTCAATCCTGTGCATGATGGAAGAGCGGGGACAGCGGATGCGTATGCGGTGGGGGGCACCGACTCCCTTCACTGCAACAAGGGGAGCAGTAAGAAGGCAAGGCCGGCGCTACCGATGGCGATCAGGATCAGGAACACCCACTTGATCCATTCGGGAAGGGGTTCGGACTGTCCTTCCGGCGGTGCGCCCATGTCGATGAGGGGAGCAACCGGAGGGACGGCGACGGTCTCCACCACCTGCGAGCCACGTCCGGGTGTTCCCGGAGGAAGGGAGCCCGACGGTCGGGAGCCCTGAGGAATGGTCGGTGCGCGTCCCGGCGGGGTGGTTTCCCGCGAAGGGGGACGAGGGGAGGGCATCAAGGGCGGCGGGGTGGACGCCAGCGCCAGATCGCGAAACTCGGGGAAGTTGCGGAGTTGTTCGAAGGGGCCTGCCTTGGTGCGAGCGGCGCGCACATTGCTGGCATCGCCCAGCAGACCATCCTTGAGCGAACGGCGGATGGCGGAGGTGGTTCCCTTCACGGTGTGCGGGCTATCGTACTCGTCCTTGTAAACGAGATACCAGATCTCATTAATCGGTGCGCTGCTGTCGGTGGAGGGGAGGCGGCGCGTGCTTTGTCCGGTCAGATCCTCCACAAATTCGCGGCAAGAACCGGGCCGTTGCTCGGGAGCGGAATTCATGGCCCGCATGATCGCCCAGTGCGTGCGCTCGGGAAGATCCGGCACCAGCGTGCGTGGGTCGACCAGTTCGTTGTTGATCTTCTTCATCCACGCATCGAGGGGACCATTGGAGCGAAATGGGAGTTCGCCGGTCACCATGTTGTAAAGCGTGGCGGCCAGGGAGTAGACATCGCAACGCACATCGGCATTTTTGGCGTTGCGGAACTGCTCGGGGGCCATGAAGTGCGGTGTCCCCAGGCCGCGCCCGGTTTTGGTCAGGTTCAGGTCGGCATCGACTTCCTTGACCAGTCCCAGGTCGGCGAGCTTTGCGACTCCCTTGGGAGTGACGAGGATATTGTCTGGTTTGACATCCCGATGGATCATCCCCATCTTGTGGGCGCGGTGGAGTCCCTGGGCAACCTGAACGATCAACCGGATGGCTTCGTTGACGGGCATCCGCCCGTCGCGTTCGATCTTGGCGCCGAGGGATTCCCCCTCGACAAATTCCATGACGAGGTAGGGCATGCCGTTTTCCTCGCCATAGTCGAGCGCGCGTACAATATTCGGATGATCGAGCTTGCTGGCGGCATCGAACTCCTGCTTGAAGCGACGCAGGAGCACGGGATTGTTCGCCATGTGCGCAGGCATGATCTTGATGGCGACAATCTCTCCGGTTTGGCAGTTTCGGCCCCGGTAGATTGATCCCATGCCGCCTTCTGCGACCTTGCTCAGCAACTCGTAGTTGCCAACCTTCTGCAGAGGAGGATTTGAGGTTTCGGGCGCCATCGCCAGGTTCTCCAGGTCGTACGCCCAGGATAGAGCGTCTCTACTCGCACGGTCTATTCTAACTTGTCCCTGTCAGGAAAGCTCATCAAAAAACGCGCAATCGGAAGAAGTTCTTGTCCCCAGACTGTATCCGCTCGATCGCCGCGGGCGGGGAACTTCCCTGATCCCCCTTTTTCCCCTCGCCGGATCCCTCCAATCCATTACTCCTGACCTCGCGATCCGCCTCCCTTTCGCCGTTTTTCTATTTTCCCTTGGCAAGATTGCCGACATCGGGCAGAATCACATAGCGGACAGTTTCACGGCGATGGCTCCCATCAGCGACGTCCTCTCAGGATCATCCCCATGTCCCTTCTCGGTAAACTGCTGATCATCCTGAACTTCCTGGCGATGGCCGGATTTCTGGCGCTGGGGGTGATGGACTACGGCAAGCGCCAAACCTGGGCGCACGCGGTTCTTCGTTACGATGTGGCGATTCACGGCATTCCGGTCGATGAGAAAGAGACCGATCTGCAGGGGCAGACCCGCGTGGAGAACCTCACCAGCACCCTGCTCAAGGAAGCGCTCGGCAGCGACTCCATCAAGACGCAGGAGCAGGAGTTGCAACGGGCCAAACAGCAGTTGCAGGCCGCCATCGACAATCCCGAGGTTTTCAAACCATGGACGGCCACTCAGAAACAAGCTTATGTCATGCTTCAGTTTGCGCGCACCATTCCGGAGCGCTTCCTGCTCTCGGCCGTTTGCTATCCGCAACAGGCAGACGTCCTGACCAAGGAAGAGAAGGACCAGCTGGAAAAACTGAAGACCGAACTGCCGGCCCAGGTGAATGGCATCTTTGAGAACCCGTTGCAGTTGCCAGAAAAAGCACGCAAGCCGTTGACTGCCCTGGAATATGACCATCGACGCCGGGCGATTGCTCACGTCCTGGTAACACTGGTTGATCTCTTCCCCGAACCCGGGCAACAACCCGATCCGGAAGCGCAGAAGGATCCCCTGGCGAGCAAGGGATTTCGTCGTGTGCTCGCTGTTTGTGGGGTCAAGGCCGTCGCTCAGGAGCTGGATGCTTCGGGTCGGGTGCTTCAGGAAATGTCCTATCAACTTATGTCCCTGGTGGATCAGGAACGGCTCGCCTTTGCCGACCTGCACGAAACGCGGATCAATCGCGTTTACGACGAGTCGCAGCAGGTGGCCCGGCTCCAGGGGGTGCTCCAGCTCGTGACGACCCAGGCGCAGATTGAGGAGGCCCGAGCCAAGGAGCAGGAGAAGAAGGTAGCTGAATTGACGATGGCCTGGAACAAGGCGCAGGATGCCACCGACGAGCAACTGAAGACGCTTTCCGCCCTTCAGGATCGCCTGTTCAAAACCCGGTTGCAGGTGCGTGATGCCAATCGCATCAATCAACAACTGGAACGGGAAATCCGCGCTCTTGAGAAGAAGCAGCCCTGAAAGAGGTCCGAAACCGCCATGACCTTCATCGGTAAACTTCTGGTCTTCCTCAACCTTGCGTTGAGTCTGATCCTGGCAACCGTGGCCTTTGGGCTCTATGCCAATCGCCTCGACTGGACCTCGACCCCAGCCAAGGGAGATCAACTGGCTGGTCTGCTCGCGGAACGGGAGCAAGAATACAAGGACGTGTGCAGTTACGGATTGCGACCGGCCCAGCTGCGCAAGGCGACGGCGTTTGCCTCCCTGACCGCGGTCGAATCGCGCCGCCCCGAGGAGAAGAAGTGGTATGCCACCCAGCTGGTCTTCGTGGATAAGGGAGCGACGGACGCCAATCCGAATCGGCGTTTGCTTCGCGATCCGAACTCAAAGCAACCGATCCCCGTACCAAATAAACCGGAGTTGCGTTTCGACGCCAACCCCGCGCTGGACGCACTGAAGAAGCCAATGCAGGCTCTGGACTTCTACCAGCGCGAATACGATAATACCTTGACGGCAATTGTTGAGCAGGCCAAGACCCTGGAAGCCGCGGCAAAACGCGACGAGGTCGCCACTCAGAAGATGGTCGGCGAAAAGGGGCTTCACAACCGCCTGGCGATCGAGAAAACCAAGCAGGATCGCCTCGATGAGGAAAAGTTGCCTCTCCGCACGGAGTGGATCAACACCCTCAACGGTCTCCAACTCTTTCAGCAAAGGCGCAAAGGTCTGGAAGCACGTATTCGCGAACTTGGCGGCAAGGTCGATATCGCTCAGCGACCCTGAAACCGTTCTAACTGGTGCGCGAGTAACCTCTTGCGAGTGGCGGTCCCCGGGGCTGCCCCACGCAGGAGGTTGCTCGCGTAACTGCCGTTGACAGGAGCAGCCCGAGTCGGCATAACCCCACCCCACTCGTCGTCGGGGGAAAGATGCACGACGGGAACCCGCCCACGGGTGCAAGCAGTTCGCATTCGGCCAGGTTGTGATCGGTCACACCTGGGCCGTACCGAAGGGGGATCGACCATGACATTGGTTGGCAAGATCATGGCGTTTTTTGTGCTCATCTTCTGCCTGATTGCGGGCGGACTGATGATCACCGTCTACGTCACACGCGTTAACTGGGCCGATGGCTACAAGAAGGCCCAGGATCGCCTTCAGGTTGCGTACGCGGATCGAGACCAGTACGCCGAGGAAGCGCGGCTGGCACGGCAAGAAAAAGAAGCCGCCATCAAGGCGCTGCAGGAGCAAAAAGATGCCCTGCAGAAGGCGCTCGACAGCGAACGCGCCGAACTCGCTCGGGCCAAGACCGAGCTGAAAAATCAGCAAGCCCTGGTGGAGAAAACCAACACCACGGTGAGCGGGACCCAATCGGCGGCCAACGTCCGCGCGTCGGAGGTCGACGGCCTGCAAAAGCAGATTGTGCTCCTGAACTCGGAGAAAAAAGATCTTCTGGTCAAACTCGACCAGGAACGCGGGGCGCGCACCCAGGCCGAGATCGACAAGAAGGCCACGCTCAATCGCAACCTGGAGCTGGAAGCTCAGTTGCGCGACATGGCCAAGGATCTCCTGCGGGCGCGAAATGGCGGAACCGCAACCGTCTCGCGGACGCGCGGCGCCAGCAATCCCCCTCCCGACAATGTGGAAGGCCGCATTCGCACGCTCGATCCGGGCAGCAACCTGGTGACCATCAGCGTGGGGAGCGATGCCGGATTGGCCGAGGGACATACCCTGGAGGTCTTCCGGCTGGGCGCTACGCCCTCGCAATCGAAGTATCTGGGCACGGTGGAAATCCTGAGCGTTCGCCCACATGAAGCCGTGGCGCGCCCCGTCAAGAAAGGTCTGCCGCCTCTGCAGGTGAACGATCGCGTGGCGAGCAAGATTCAGGTAGGCGGTTGAGCGGTTTCCCCAACCACCGTAGAAACAAGGTAGGATTCCATGGCAGCAAGCACTCGAGGCGGCAAGAAGGCCACCTCCACACAGCCCAAGGCCAAATCCGATGCCTACACCGGGATCCTGGCTATCTCCTTGCTGGCATTGATCGTTGGCTGTGTTTTCCTTGCTCTGGACTATAGCCAGTATCCGGAGGGGAAACCGAAGGCGTTGCCCTCACGACCACCTTCAGCACAGCCACCAGCTGGCGGTGCAGGAGGGGCCGCCGGAGTGGCGGGAGCCCCGGGAGCGGCGGGAGCTGCCGGAGCCGCCGGAGCCGCAGGCGCGGCTGGCGCTGCCGGAGCGGCTGGCGCGGCTGGGGCCGCCGGGATGCAAGGCGGAGTGCCCGGTGCTGCCGGTGCGGCTGGAGCCGCTGGCGCTGCCGGGGCTGCGGGTATGATGGGCGGCAATCCCTGATCTTCTACTCTCTTCCAATGCGAACGGCAACGACCACTGGTTCCCCCCAGTGGTCGTTTTCTTTTTCCCTCCCCCTTCAGGACATCTGCCCGGTCTCCCCTGTCTGCTATACTGAGGGAGTTCGAAACGCGTGGTTGGCGAACGCTTCGGCGATTGCACCTCGGAACACTTGCAAGGGGATCTTCTCAACTATGCCCGGTCGAGTGGTTCTGGCGATGAGTGGGGGGGTTGATAGTTCGGTGGCGGCCTACCTCCTGAAGCAACAGGGCTACGAGGTCATCGGGCTGTTTATGCGCACCGGTGTCCATGCCCCGGAAGAGGATCATCGCGCGAGCCACAAGAAGGGATGCTGCAGTGCCGTCGATGCAGGTGATGGCCGGCGGGTGGCCGATCAACTCGATATCCCCTTTTATGCGCTCGATTTTGAGACTGATTTCCGCCGCATCATCGATTACTTCGCCGACGAGTATCTCCAGGGACGCACTCCGAATCCCTGCGTGGTCTGCAACAACTGGCTGAAGTTCGGCAAGCTCTGGTCCTACGGCAAGCAACTGGAAGCCGATTTCATTGCCACCGGACACTATGCGCGCGTGTTTCACCACCAGGGGGAAGCGCAGTTGCACAGCGGCACCGATCCAGAGAAGGATCAGTCCTATGTGCTGCATGGGTTGCGCCGCTCGCTTTTGCCGCGTCTCCTTTTTCCCATTGGGGATCGCCCCAAGGACGAGGTGCGCGCCCTCGCGCGCCGGGCCGGACTGGCTGTTCATGATAAGCCGGATAGTGTCGAGATCTGTTTTGTGCCTGATAACGACCACGCGCGGCTGATTCGCGAGATTCGCCCGGACCGTCCCTCGACAGGCCACTTTGTTGATGCAACGGGGAAGGTTCTGGGGGAGCATCCTGGAATCGAGAACTTCACCATCGGCCAGCGGAAGGGGCTGAACTACGCGGCGGGCGAACGGCGCTATGTGCTGAAGATTGTTCCCGCCACCAACGAGGTCGTTCTGGGCACGCGCGAGGACCTGCTGGCCCGCGAGTTAAGCGCTGCACAGGTGAACTGGTTGATTGATCCCCCCGCCACGCCGCGCGCGTGTTCAGCAAAGATCCGCTATCGCCACACCCCGGCACGCTGCACCGTTCGTGCGCTCCCCGACAGCCGCGCGCACGTCCTTTTCGACGAGGCGCAAAGCGCCATCACTCCCGGCCAGGCCGTGGTCTTTTACGACGGGACGCGCGTTCTGGGCGGGGGATGGATTGAGGGGACCTCCTCGAACCTTGTCTGAGCCTGAACCGTCTAACAGAGGGTGTCCCCCCGTTCTTCTGTGCTTCCGCTGATTCAGGAGACGCCTTGATGGACGTCCTCTCTCAGGTGGATCTGGCTTTCTGCGTTGATCTCACTTCCAGCATGACCCCATTTATCGAGGCGGCGCGCGCGCGCATGAGCGAAATTCTCGCGGCGCTCTCCGAGGCGGTCGGCGCCAATCTGCGCGTCGCCCTGGTTGGCTATCGCGACTACGGCACGAAGGTGAAGACCGTGGAGGTCAGCCCCTTCACTGCCGAGGTCGCCGACACGCGGAAGGCGCTGGCACAACTCAAGGTCGGCAGTCCTCCCGAGAACATCGATGCCGCCGAGGCGGTCCTGGCCGGTTTACAGAGCTGTTATCAGGATCTGGAATGGCGCGCACAGGCGGTGCGCGTGGTGGTTCTGGTTGGCGATGCTCCACCCCACGGCACCGGGATCACCTCTGGGCCGTTTCCGGATCGCTTTCCGGATCGGGATCCGACCGGACTCACGGTGCTCGATGTCAGCGCACGGCTGGAATCCTCGTTGATCACGCTCCATGGGCTGGGCATGCTCCCTTCGGTGCATCCCATGTACGATGGGTTCGTCGTGGAATCGTTCTCAACCCTGGCGCGATGCACCGGGGGCGATTTTCGCACGGCGAAATCGTCGCGCGATGCCATGGCTGTTGTTGAGGCCATCGGTACCCGGGTCTTTGGCGAGATGGATTTCGAACGCCGCGTCTGGACGCGCATGCAGCAAACGCAACCTGGCTGGACCCCCGCCTCGCCCGGTCTTGAGGAGCACATGCCCGAACTGTGCAAGGAGCTGAACGCCCCCGAACATGCTGTGCGAGGCGCCGTGCGCCGGCTGCGTCGACGTCTCCTACCAGGCTAACACACCTATTCTGCGTGATGTATACTGGTGTTCATTAATGGAGGGGTTGAGGAATGACCAGGTCTCACTCAACCCACAGACCAGACGTTCGTGGACCATGAACGGAGAACACCGGGGAACATGAGCACAACCATTCGCTACAACCTGCCTTGCCTTTGGCCCTCGGAGATCGCCAGTCAACTGTACTGTGAATACAAGGTGCATTTGCACCATGCGCATCCCGAGGTGGAGATCGAACTCCCCGCCCTGGAACAGGGAGAAGAGGGTCATGCGCTACTGGCCAGTCTGGCTCAACCCATCACCGCCGAGGAGATTGAGAATTCAATCCTGGAAGGGAAGCGCCTGGCCGTGTGCGAATGGACCCTGGAGGGAGAGTTCCGAGGCGTGCCGGTGCGCGGTCGCCCCGACTTTCTCGACTTCGAGGGGAAGAACGCTCATCTGGTGCTCGATTTCAAGTTTAGCGGGGTGAGTCGTCCCTTCCGCAACCAGGAGTTCCAGGCCGAAATCTACTCCTTGCTGGCGGAGAAGAACGGCTTTGGCACCAAGGAACTGATCTACGGCATCGTGAAATTTCCGCGCCTGCCAGTGGGCGGCACGCTCAACGATCGTGCTCAGGTGAAAAGCGATTTGCTGCAATCTTTTCAGAACAATGGCACTCTGAAAAGGATCTATGAACGCTGTCAGCGCGAGCGAACGGGAATGCTGACCCGCGGCAGCCGCCAGTTGATCGCCGAGGCCGAGGGATGGACCGTTTACCTCTATCGTTTCGATCGGGCTCGCGCGCTGGGAGAACTCTACCGCGCGCTCGATTTCTGGCTGGCGAAACGAGAGCCGCAGCCGGAGGCGATGCGCCCGAACAAGTGCTTCGCCTGTCCCTTCAACGCCGTGTCACTCTGTGAGCACGCCCTGACCAACCCCGATCCGCGCTTTGAGGTTCAACCCGGAGAGGAGGGGAAGGTAAAGGTGATTCGCCAGCCCCTCCCGCTAGTAAAGGCCGGGTGATCTCGAAGAGACGACGGCGGGCCATTGCACCAGGGATGGTTTCTCCAGGGCAACCAGCCTATTAATGGACCGAGTAGAATGGGATCTCTCAATTCTCCCGCATCAAGGCGAGGATGAGATGGCGCACTCCAAGGTTGCACTGGTGACCGGCAGTGGGAAACGGCGAGTGGGTTCCCATGTCGCCCAGGCCCTGGCGGATCGTGGCTATTCTCTGGTGATTCACTATCGCAGTTCGGAGGAGGAAGCGAAGGAAGCAGTCGCAACCTTGCTTGCGCGGGGCGTCCAGGCGATCGCCCTCCAGGCGGATCTCTCCGAGGAACAATCGGTTCATCATCTGGTCCATCAGACGGTGGCCCACTTTGGGCGGATTGATGTGCTGGTGAATTGTGCAGCCGCCTGGAAAAGCAAGAAGCTGGAGGAGGTGAGTGCTGCCGATGTGCGGCACTACTTTGAAACCAATACCCTGGGAACATTCCTCTGCTCCCAGCAGGCCGGGTTGGTGATGGTCCAGCAGCCCGAAGGAGGCTGTATCATCACCATGGGAGATTGGGCCATCGCCCGGCCCTATCTGAACTATTCGGCATACTTCCCCTCCAAGGGAGCGATCCCGACGCTGACCCGCTGTCTCGCGGTGGAGCTGGGTTCGCGCAACCCTGCGGTACGGGTGAATTGTGTGATGCCCGGTCCGGTATTCCTTCCCCCCGATTTACCGGAGACGGAGCGCAAGCAGGCGATCGACGCCACCCTCGTCAAACGCGAGGGGAGCCCGGAGAACGTCGCTCAGGCGGTTCTTTTCTTGCTCGACAACGATTTTGTCACCGGGGTATGTCTTCCCGTCGATGGAGGCCGCACGATCTTTGCCCCGGATTCGCTCTGACAGGGCGTGAGGCAACCGGGCGTGTTCCTTGAGGCCATGCTCTCCGGTTGGTCGCTTCCTCGAGCGGCGCTAAGCCGGGGTTCAGGGGATGGGTGTGGGCAAGGCGACGGGTTTTTCACCGAGCGGGGCTGGCCCATGGACCCGGCGAAGATAGGCTCGGGCAATATCGGTCCGGCGCACAGCGCCAATCAGTGTCTTCCGGTCATCAGCGCGCACCACGGGCAATTCAGGCAGATCGTTAACCACGAACATTTCCACGGCTTGATCGAGAGAATCCTCAGGGGTGAGGGGTTTGACATCGCTGCGCATCAGATCGACGGCCAGCAGCCAGGGGAGCATCTCGCGCCGATTCGCGGTCCAGTACAGATCGTGAATGTGGATCACTCCCAGCAGGCGTCCATCGTTACCCACCACGGGAAGCACCAGGCGCGAGCTGGTATCGAAGCGCGAGATGACCGTTTCCAGTTGATCCTCCGGATGCAGACAGATCACCTCGCTCTTTTCATTGAGGACCTGGGCAACCGTCTGACCAACCAGGACCTCACGCACATAATCGCCCTGATGGGCGGGGGAAAGGGCTCTCCCGCTCACCTGTGAACTGTACAGCGATTGCTCATCGGAGAGAAGGAACGAGAGGCTGCACACCCACAAAGCGGGGAGGATAAGGCGGTAATCGCCCGTCAGTTCGCAGACGATCAGCAGGGTGGAGAAGGGCGTTTTCGCCGCGGCAGCAAAGAAGCCGGCCATGCCCACAATCATGAAACTCGTTGGGTGAGGCACGAGGTCGGGCCAGTAGTGGTGAAACACCAACCCGATCGCTCCGCCCGCACACCCGCCAATGACCATCGAGGGTCCAAAGACGCCCCCAGAGCCACCGCTGCCGATGGTCAAACTGGTGGTGAAGATCTTACCGATTGCGACGGCAAGGAGGATCCCAGCTCCGACCACCGATTCGCCCCGCATCAACTCCTGGGGCATGCCGTAGCCAAAGGAAAGGACCGCGAGCGTGCGCTGCTCCTTGTTGAAGAAGTAGTAGATGCCCAGGCCGACGGCACCCGTGAGAAACGCCCCGATGGCGGGCCGATAGATGCGCGGGACGCGCGGCAGGTGATGGAAGAGATGCGTGATGCCGTAGAACGTCCGAGTGTAGAACATCGCCAGGACGACCATGGCGAGGGCGAGGAGGGTGTACGGCACCAGTTGCCAGGCGTTGTCGAAATCGAGCGGGGGGGTGGCGAAGAGCGGCGACCAGCCGAAGAACAGGCCAAAGGTGCTGTAGGCGACCACGCTGGAGATTCCTGCCGGGATAAGAACCTCGGGTTCAAATTCCGGGGAGCGGTAGAGAACCTCCGCGGCGAAGAGCGCTCCGGCCAGCGGGGCGCGAAAGATGGCTGCCACGCCGGCGCCCATCCCGGCCGCGACCAGAATCCGGCGTTCTTCCGGGCTCAGGCGAATCATGCGCCCCAGGGCCGAACCGAAGCCCGCCCCGATCTGGGCAATCGGCCCTTCGCGTCCGCCCGAGCCGCCCGTGCCAAGAGTAATGGCGCTGGCGACCAATTTGATCAGAGGAACCCGCGCCCGGATCTGGCCCTGTTTGTTGTGATACGCATCGATAACCGAATCGGTGCCGTGTCCCTCGGCTTCGGGGGCGTATTTGAACACAATGTATCCGCTGATCAACCCGCCCACGGTGGGCACAACCAGTAGCAGCCAGGGGCGCAGAGGTTGTTCGCTATCGTGAACCCACGGGATGCGGGCCTCGCCGGCCGGGCCCTCCGCGCGATAGCCGGCGATGTTGTCGAGGGTGGCCCAGACCACAAAATGGCACGCGACCGAAAAGAGAACGGCCCCCAGCCCCGCGACAATGCCTACGAGAATGGCCGCTCCCATGAGGCGCCCATTCGCCACGGAGCGACGCCGGTTTAACTCAAGAAACTCGGGGAGCCAGCGAAAGGGGTGAGAAATGGTTTTCGGCTTGTTTCCGCGGTCTTCCATCATCGTGCCTCGTGGCGACCCTCTGGGTGGTCGGCCTCTGCTTTTCCCTGGCTTGTGACTCCTCGTTTAGTCTTATGCTCCTCGCGGACCACCGTCGACCCTGTTTCCCTGTGAGGGAGTCTTCCGCCTGTTTTTCGTGGCTGGATGGATGGGTGCCACCTCCTCCAGGGTGCATTCATCTCGGCGAAAATCCAGCAGAAACCACGCTCCCGCCCTGTCATCAATCGCCATCCTTCGTGTTCCTGGAGTTTCGTTCATGCGACGGAATGCGACAGGCGCAGCAGGGGAGGGAGCGACGCGGTTGTCCGACAGGGAGATTATCCGTCAGACTCCCTGTGTACAGACTCCTTGGGAGGGGGAAACAAACTGATCAACGCGTCTCCCGGTTGAGGGAGGCCTGCTCCTTCGCTCGTGAGCACGATCACCTCGCCTTTTGGTTTGAGCAGCAACAGCGGGAGCACGTCCGGTCCGTGCCTGGCCTGGTAATCGGCAAACTTGAACTCGTTGGTCAGGCGTGTCACTCGAACCACCGGGTCGGAGCCGTAATGTTCCGCGAGATACTCCGCAGTAAGCTGGGGCCCAAAGAGAAAGCGCCCGCGTTGCTCCAGAGAAACCGGTTCATGCCGGCCAACGGGGTGAGGGGCGACGGAGAGTTGATACACTTCTGCGCGGCCGAAGACATCCACAAATCGCAGACAGGCGAGGGAGTTGACCTCGTTGTTGGAGGTCATCGCAACCAATCGACCGAGTTCCCCAAAATTCACCTCCTGCAACAACTGCTCGGCAAGAATGCTGCCAAAATGAGTGGGCAGCCCGAGCATTCGTGCATTGCTGAGATTGTCCTGATCGGTATCCACGAGCAAGACTGGACACCCTTCCTTCTGCAAGGCCAGGGCAATGGAGCGCACCAGGGGATCCGCACCGACAAAGAGAATCCCCTGAGGATTGGGATTGGCAAGACCAAGCCAGCGGGCCAGAGGCATTCCGCCCAGGCCATAAAACAGAACGGTGACAAATACAACCAGGAACGTCACTGGAACCAGGCGCTCCGAGCGGGCATAACCAGCCTCCGCCATTTCCAGTGCAAAGACGGACATGATCGAGGCGGCCACGATTCCCCGCGGAGCCATGCAACAGAGAAAAAGTCGCTCCCGCCAGTTGAGTTTCCCCGGGTAGGTGGAGAGGAAAACGGAGAGCGGTCGGATGACAACAATCAACACCGCCACGAACACAAAACTTTTTAGCCCCAGGCCATGCAGATCGACCGGCTCCAGTCGTGCTGCCAGAATGATGAAGAGATTGGAGATGAGGAGAACAGTCAGGTTTTCCTTGAACTCAATCAAATGTTTGACCGGAACCGAGCGCTGGTTCGCCAGGCCAACGCCCATCGCAGTAACCGCCAGCAGCCCGGATTCGGGCTGGAGTTTGTTGGCGAGGATAAAGAGGGCAAACACGCAGGCCAGCACTCCGGGACTCTGAAGTGAATCGGGAATCCGATAGTTGCGAAGTGGAATCAGGAGAAGTCCCACGCCGAGCGCGCCCAGTCCGATTCCCACCACGACGGTCAGGCCGAGTTGAATGAGCACGTCTCGGGCGGCCTCATGGGCAGCCCGGGAATGGAGGATCGTGAACACGACCAGGGCAAGGATCGCTCCGACCGGATCAATAACAATCCCTTCCCATTTGAGGATCGCCGCAACCTGGCCGCCCAGACGCAGGTGCCGCAGCAGCGGACCAATCACGGTGGGACCCGTCACCACCAGCACCGCGCCCAGGAGTGAAGAAAGGGGCCAGGCCAGGCGCAGCAGATAATGAGCGCTCACGGTGATGAGGATCCAGGAGACGGCCACCCCGATACTGCTCAGACGGAGGAGGACCCCTCCAATCTCACGCAGTTCGTGGATCTTTAAACTCAACCCCCCTTCAAAGAGAATGATCGCAACCGAGAGGGAAACCAGGGGGAGGATCAGCGAACCCAGCAAGGCGTCGGGATCGAGGAAACCGGTGAGCGGGCCGGCGACGATTCCCATGGTCAACAGGATCAAAATGGAGGGAATACGAAAGCGCCAGGCCAGCCACTGGGCGGACACTCCAAGAACAACAATGCTGGCCAGACCAGTCGTGATATCCTGGGTCACGTTACGGCACTCCGGCAACTCACGGGATCCATCCTGAGCGCACAGGCCAGGAGAGTCTGCCTTTTGCTTAGATATACGTTGCGGCGCAGAACGTGACAACTAACGCGGCAGTTCAGCGAGCCAGGCCAGAAAGCGATGCACCTCGTGCGGGGAGGGCAGGTAGTAGTTGGCGGCGGTCTCCGTAGGAGAGCCCACACGGACATTGATTCCCTCGGGGAGACTCTTGAAGGCATCCTCGTCGGTGAGGTCGTCGCCAAGATAGAGAGTCATCGCCCCCGGCTGACCAAGGTGATCCCTGATCCATCGAACGGCCGTTCCCTTGTTCCACTGAGCACGCGGGCGGATCTCAAAAATTTTGATGCCCCCCGTCACCTCCACGAAGGGAATGGAATCGATCAATGATTCCATGAGGACTTCACACACCTTGTTCTGATCGCCCTCGGCGACCTGACGTGTGTGAACCGTGAGTGTAAGCTGCTTGTTTTCGATCCAGACCCCAGGGATGGCCCGTAACGGTTCTTCGAGGAGAAGAGCGAGTTCCTGGATGCGTGCACGGGAAGCCTCGGCGACCGGGTTCACATAATGGAACGTAGCCCCCGCGATCTCAAGGCCATGATTTCCCGCGTAAAGCAATTGCGGCAGACCAACACGGGTCTGGACATCGTGCAGAACACGTCCGCTGATGATCGCCACGGTGGTCTGCGCATGGGCGGCGAGCCGTGCGAGGAGCTCCTGGCGACTGGGATCGAAGTGAGCCTCGTCGGGGTGGCGCACAATGGGCGTGAGAGTCCCATCATAATCACAGAAAAGGATCAGATAAGGCGCACTCAGAATCCGCGCCTGGATCTCTGGCAAATAGGCGAACAACGGCCTGGTCATTACACCTCTCTGTGGCAAGGTTACGCGTTTTCGGGGAAATCAAAGCGCAACAACGCGGACACCGCCTTGCCCGCCCAGCGATAGACGTTGTTGTTGGCCACGGCGCTGCGCATTTTCTGCATCCGTCGGCGACGCTCCGCTTCGGGCATTTCCAGGGCCAGGCGAATTCCCTCCGCCATCTCCTCCACCGAGTACGGATTGACGAGCAAGGCATCGGTCAATTCACGTGCCGTCCCGGTAAATTGGCTCAGCACCAGCATGCCTCTCTCGTCAAAGCGGCTGGCGACGTACTCCTTTGCGACCAGGTTCATGCCGTCGTGAAGCGAGCTAACAATGGCGAAGTGAGACAGGCGATGCAGGGCGATCATGTGTGTTTGATCGAAGTGTTGTTTAAGCAGAACGATCGGTTCCCAGCAATCGGTGCGCCACTTCCAGTTGATCTGTTCAACCAGGCGATCGACCTCCTCTTCGAGGTGTTGATAGTGGGGAACGTGGGTTCGACTCGGGACCGCGATTTGCACGAACAACAAGCGTTCACGGTAATGGGGATATTTCTCCAGAAAATGGCTGACCGCCCGCAAGCGCTCGGGAATCCCCTTGGTGTAATCCATGCGCTCAATGCCGATCCCAAGGATTTTCTCCCCCAGCCCCAGTTGATGCCGCCAGCGAGCCATCTCCGCATCGACCTCGGCGCTGCGCGCCATCTCAATGTGCCACTCATAATCGATGCTGATCGGGAAGGGACGTACCACTGTCACCTTTCCTTGCCGAGTAATCTCGGACCGTTCCTGGTCGACCTTCGCCTCGATGGCACGATCGACCGTATCAAGGAAATTTTGGCAGTGATACCGCAGATGAAAACCGAGCAGATCGTTACCGAGCAGGCCGTCGAGTAATTCTTCCCCCCAGGGAAAGACGCGGAAGACCTCGCGATTTGGCCAGGGGATATGCCAGAACTGCGCGACAACGAGATTGGGGTTGGCGTTCTTCAACAGACGCGGGAGCAAGGCAAAGTGATAATCCTGAATGAAGACAAATGCGGGCCGATTGCCAGCCTCTTCTACCACCGCGCGGGCAAAGAGGGCGTTCACCTCACGATAAGTTTCCCAGCATTGAGGAGAAAACACCGGCCGCGTGAAGGTAATGTGACACAAGGGCCACAAGCCCTCGTTGGCCAACCCGTAGTAGTAGCGTTCCTCCTGTTCCTTGGTCAGCCAGACTCGGCGAAGGGTGTAGCGCGGATCATTCGGCGGAACCTGGACATGATCCCTGTCGTCGACCATCTTGCGATCGGCATTGCCGCTGCCGTGCCCGACCCAGATTCCCCCGCAAGCGCGCACAATCGGATCGAGCGCCGTGGCCATCCCACTGGCCGGCTTGATGCATTTGATTTTATCCCCATCGTACTGATGAATGTAGGGTTCCCGATTCGCCACGATGATGAGCTTGTGATCGCGTAATTTTTCATCGATCAAGGCGTGTAGCGCTTCTTTGGTCCACATCGTGCGCGCTCCGTCTTCAGGTTGTCGCAAGAGGACGATGGTCCTCGACGCTTACACAATCCTCGTCGTGCTTCCTGCAGAGGAGAAACGGTATTGTACCCGGATTGCCAGGTTAAGATCCACCCTCCTCTGGGGAAAAAAGTCCCAATCAATCCCGTTCACTCATTCGAGAAATCAACCATTGAAGGATCAATCGTTACTCCACAGAAACTCCTGCCTGGCGCTCCCCCTTGTTCGGGTGGATACAATAAGGGAAGGAGGTGCGAAGGAGGGAAAGCGAGAGGCTGGTGCAGCCGAAACCCCTGGGAACGACTCGTGATCAGGAGGTGGCTCCATGTTTGGCAAAGGTTGGAAATTGATGAGTGTGTTCGGTATCCCCATTCGGGTCGATACCAGCTGGTTGGTGATCCTCGCCCTGTTGACGTTAAGCCTGGCAGGTGTTTTTCCTTCATTGATGCAAACGTATTTTCAGGGCGCTGCCCCCGAACTGGGCGCGGGCAGTTACTGGATCATGGCGCTGATCACCGCCGTCGCCTTTTTCGCCTGCATTGTGCTCCATGAACTGGGCCATGCCATCGCCGGCCGTTCCCAGGCCATGTCCATCCGTGGGATCACCTTGTTTCTCTTTGGTGGAGTGGCGGAGATTGGTGATGAGCCTCCCTCGGCGCGAGCGGAATTTATCATGGCGATCGCCGGCCCTCTGGTGAGCGTGGTGCTCGGAGCGATTGCGGCTCTCCTGAGCTGGGTGGGGTATCTGGCCCACTGGCCCGCCGCAGTGGTGCTGGTGCTGGGTTATCTCGCCTTCATCAACCTGCTGGTCCTTTGTTTCAACCTGGTTCCGGCCTTTCCGCTGGATGGTGGGCGGGTGCTGCGCTCCATCCTGTGGGGGATCACCGGCAACTTGCGTCGAGCGACCTACCTGGCTTCCATGGCTGGCGTTGCCTTTGCGTGGGTGCTGATCTTCTGGGGGGTGCTGCAATTTTTCGTCGGCAACTGGTTTGGAGGAATCTGGCTCGGTCTGATCGGCCTTTTTTTGAAAAATGCCGCCCAGAGTGGCTATCAGCAGGTGCTGGTGAAACAGGCACTGCGCGGAGAGAGCATCAAGCGTTTCATGACCAGCAATCCCATCGTCGTTTCGCCCTATCTCAATCTTCATGACTGGGTGGAGGAGTATGTGTACCGCCACCATCGCAAGGCGTTCCCGGTGGTTTCGTCCGAGGGGAAGCTGGAAGGTTGCATTGAGACACAGGCGTTACTCGGCATCCCACGCGCGGAATGGGAGCATCACACGGTGGCGGAGTTGATGACCCACGATCTGACCGATCTGGTCATCAGTCCCGAGACCGATGCCCTGGAAGCGCTGGGAAAAATGCAGCGGAAAGGGTCCAGCCGCTTACTCGTCACCGAAGGGGAACACCTGGTGGGAATCCTGAGCTTGAAGGATCTCCTTCAGTTCTTGAGTCTCAAAATTGAACTGGAAGGAGAAGACGGCGAGGGCTGGGGGGGAGAGTTCGTTCCGGTCTCCCGTACCACCGAGGCGGACAAAAAAGAATCGATTCATAGCCACTGAGAAATGAGGCAATAGGGGCGATCAACGAGACGCATCCTTGAACGCGCCTCTGTTGATCGCCCTGAGAGTTTCCATCCCGAGAGTTTCCATCCCGAGCATTTACTTCTGTTCCTCAACACCTTATTCGCACATTTGCTTCCCTGCATCCACGGGGAGACGAATCCATTCATTGCTGGCCCTGTTCCTTGCTCGGCGGTTTCGGTTTTGCCTGGATAGGCCAGGGGAGGACTCCGCATCGTTCGGCCCAGGAAGTGTACTTGGCGGTGAGGCTTTTCACCTTCTCCGGGAATTGTGCTGCGAGATCCGTTAACTCGGTTCGATCCGTGTCCAGATCATGGAGTTCCCAATTGCCTCCGTGCTGGCTCACAAGTTTCCATTTTCCATCGCGCACTGCGCGATTCCCCTCGTGCTCGAAGTAGAGGGTTCGTGGTTTGGTTTGGGGTTTCTCCAACCCTGGGATCAAGCTTTGTCCTTCCAGGGGGAGGAGAGATCGTCCCTTGAACCGTTCGGGATAGGAGGCGCCAGCAACTTCGAGACACGTGGGAAGAAGATCGATCAGGTGGGCGGGGTGAGGATCAATCTGGCCAGCACGTTTCATTTTGGCTGGCCAGTGGATGATCAAGGGAGTGCTGATTCCCCCCTCATGTTCAAAGTGTTTGTAGAGTCGAAAAGGGGTACATCCGACGTTCGCCCACCCCGAACCATAACTCAGGTAAGAGGAGGGAGAGCCCATCGCCTCCAGATCCGCACCCTTGTGCAGGATGTTTTTGGGCCCGGATTGGACATCGAAGCCAAAGGGATCCCACTCGGCGCAGGCGCCGTTATCGGAAAGGAAGAGGATCAGAGTGTTGTCGAGTTGATTATTCTTCCGCAGATCCGCAAGCACGCGCCCGATGTTCTGGTCCATTCGATCGACCATGGCGGCGAAGATGGCCATTCGACGCGCCAGGTCCGCGCGACGATCCGCATCAAGTGAGGTCCAGACTGGGTTCACCCCGTGGTTCTTGTGCTGAAAAGTCCAGTATTCCGAGCGTGGAGTGAGTTTGGTTTCCTGGGGGACAATTCCCAGTTTCGTCATGCGTCCATGGCGTTGTTGACGGATTTCATCCCATCCACGGGTGTATACCTCGGAATACTTGGCGATCTCGGCTTTTGGGGCATGAAGAGGAAAGTGAGGCGCATTGTAGGCAAGGTAAAGAAAAAACGGTTTCTTGCCAGAGCGGGCATCACGCAGAAAATCCAGAGCATAATCGGTGATGGCGTCCGTGGCGTAGAACTTTCCTTCGGGATAGGTTCGCGGCGTGCGCGAGCGAGGGAGGCGTCGAAAGGCGCGCGGATCCCAGCAGGTCCGAAAACCGCCATCCATCACATAGGCTTCCTCGAACCCTCGTTCCACGGGATTGGGCTGCCCCAGGTGCCACTTTCCGCTGAGGTAAGTGCGATACCCGGCCTGGTGAAGCAACTCAGCGATCGTGACACAGCGATCATTGAGATGGCCGCGATACCCGGGATGCCCAAGGTCGGCGTTCATGAGCCCCACCCCTGCCTGATGTGGGTAAAGCCCCGTCATCAGGCAGGCACGGGAAGGACAGCAGCGCGAACAGTTGTAAAACTGTGTCAGCCGCATCCCCTTCGTTGCCAGCTGATCGAGGTTCGGAGTTTTGATCTCTCCGCCGTAGCATCCCAGATCCGAGTACCCGAGATCATCCGCCACGATCAGGAGGATATTGGCCCTTTGCGACCCCTCGTCACCCCGCGCCCCAGCAGGCACAAGTACCAGGGCAAATAAGAGCAGCACAACAACAAAGAAGCGGTCATGCATGGGAATCTCCTGTCCAATCATTCCCGTCGCAAAGCGGGGAGGCATCGTGTCTGGAACCCCTGAATTTCTGTCAAGGAACCGAAGGACCGACATCCCCGGAAGCGAATCTCGATAGCTATCAAGCGGGGTAACCGGGTGTTCAACTCGCGGATCCAACTCCCGGTTGGAAAGCTCACTTGCCTTTCTCGCTCGGGCCGCCGCCGAATTGTTTCCAGTAGCGTTCCTTGAAGGGATTTACCTTTGGAGCAACCACATCCTCGTTCACCAGGGCGGGGAGTACTTCACTCCACCACTGGTCATAGGCCTGGCGCATTGCCTTTACCACATCGGGGTGATCCTCAAGGACATTCTTCGTTTCTCCGGGATCCTTCTGGATGTCGTAGAGTTCCTTGTTATTGACCAGGCGAAAGCGGCTATTTCGCACTGCGCAATGGCTGTACTTGGATTCGGCCGCCTTGCCCTTCGCCCACCGACCGACATGAACAAAGAGATAGCGATCGGGCCATTCGGCGTTGGGATTCTTCAACAGGGGGACCAGACTGCGCCCGTCCAGTTTGACGGATTCCGGAATCTTCGCCCCAGCAAGCTCTGCCAGCGTTGGAAAGATATCGATGTGTGCGGTGAGTTTGGTGACATCGACACCGGGTTTCAATACTCCGGACCAGCGCCAGAAGGAAGGCACGCGCGTTCCACCTTCATACGGCGTAACCTTGGCCCCATGCATCCCGGCGTTGTAGATGTTCCCGATCGGATGACCGTTATCCGTCATGAATATGATCAGCGTGTTGCGGTCCAGTTCCCATTCCTTGAGTCGGGTCAGCAGCAGTCCAATGTTATCGTCGATATTGGTGATCATCCCATAATAGCCAATTACATTTTTGTTCAATCCCTTGCCCTCATACATCCGGGCATATTTCTCCGGGCAGTTATAGGGTGCATGTGGAGCATTGGGGGTGAGATAGACAAAAAACGGATCTTTTTTACCTTTGTTGTCCTTCACCCATTGGAGGGCGTGAGCGAAGAAGACATCGGTGCAGAATCCCTTGGTTTTCTCGAACTTGCCATTGTGCAAGATCGCCGGGTTAAAGTAGGTGTTCCCAGGGGCATCCCCGCAACTCCCTGGATAGGTCTGCCCAATTCCGCCTGCACCGTGAATGAACACCTCATCGAAACCCCGGCGTTCCGGTTGATAGGCATCCTCGTCACCCAGATGCCATTTCCCAAAGATGCCTGTGGTATAACCCGCCGACTTCAGCACCTGCGCAATCGTAGTGGCCTTGAGGCTCATCCGCTCGCGTTCCATGATGGTGTGAGTGACCCCGGAACGAAACTCATGGCGCCCCGTCATCAAGGCGGAGCGGGTCGGTGCACAGGTGGGGCTG
>JAKOSN010000275.1 GCA_029777335.1 Planctomycetota bacterium | reverse complement strand
CGGGGAAGATCCAGCAGAAGTATGCCGGCGGGACGGGCGGGTATGGCTACAACTATCACTACCTGGCTCCGCTCAGTTATCCTCCGCCGAGCTTTCAGCCTCTGTGGACGCCAGTGAAAATCCTGCAGGTGAGCAGCACCAGCCAGACGATCGCCTTTGCCGAGAGTGCGGGCACCTGGATCGATCCGTGGCCGTCGGGCACGCCGGTGTTGATCGAGGTGCCATTGCTGGAAGCGCCCTCGGGGCAATATCCCGGGGTTCATATGCGCCATTCAGGATCGGCAAATGTGCTTTTTCTGGACGGTCATGTGGAGAGCATGGCGCCGGGGACGCGCAACCCGCCGCCCTCGTGGGAACCGCCGTCCGCCACGCAACTCCGTGATCGCGAAGGGCTGTTCGATCTGGGGAGTGATGATACGCTCTGGGATCGCCTGTGAAAGAGAGCGAACTGTCTGGAGAGATCAACACTATCTCCCAGGAGATAGTGTTGATCGCGGTTTGTTCGCTCAGGAGGTGGTTACACGCCCATGGCGTGATAGCCGCAATCGACGTAGATCACCTCGGCGGTGATCCCCGATGCGAGCGGGCTGCACAGAAAGGCGACGGTGTTGGCCACCTCTTCGGGAGTGATGCCGCGTGGGATGGGTGAGCGCTGGGCGGCGTAGTCGATCATCCCCTGGATCTCTCCAATCCCGCGCGCCGCGCGGGAGGCATAGGGGCCGGCAGAGATCAGGTTGACCCGCACCCCACGTGTCCCCACGTTGTGGGCCAGTTGCTTGGCATCGATCTCCAAAGCGGCCTTGGCGGTGGACATCCCTCCCCCATAGTGCGGGACCACGCGCACTCCGCCCAGATAGGTTAACCCCACCACGGCGGCGCCCCCGGGTCGATTCTCCATTAACGGCATGGCGGCCCGCACCAGCCCCGTGAGGGAATAGGCGCTGATGCTCAACGCCGTCCAGTAGCCGGCGCGGGTAGTGTCCACGAGTTTGCTTTTGATCTCCGGTGCAAAGGCCACGCTGTGAATCAGACAATCCACGTGGCCATGCGACTCCTTGAGCGAGTTCATCAGTCCGGTGATGGAGTAGTCGCCGTACTGTTCCTGAACCCGAGAATAACGGCGATCGGTGCGGGTGGACTCGGGGACATCGTCCAGGGTGTCGAAGCTGACATCGCAGGGAAGGACGCGATCCACTGTGAGGGAACCATCGCCATAGGGGAGTTTGCGACTCTCCACATCGTCGGGTTTGTCGCTACTGAGGAACCCCTCGACAATGCGAATCATGCGCGGGTGGACTGCCCAGACCAGGCGCGCTCCGGCGGCCTGCAGGGTCTTGGAAATAAACCAGGCGAAGCTCTCGTTGTCACCGACGCCGGTGACGAGTGCTACCTTGCCGCTGAGGTCGAGAGGAATCATCGTGGCCTCGTTGAATGCACCTGACACAGAAGAATAGCGTCCCTTCCATCCCGCAAAGGGTTTCCTAGCAGGTTTGCAGGCACCGGGCAAGGTCGGGTTGTCACGCCGCGAAAGCGAGCGCGACGCGTGGTGATGAAGAGGAAGGACCCAGTCCCCTTCGCACCCGCGTCGCGCTCGTGGCAGACGGCTTACGGTTCCCTTAGCGATCCATGCCAGGGGTACCCGCTTGCAAGACTGCCAAGGCTTCGGTCACGGCATCACGAACCCGCGGATCGGGATCGTTCTTGAGCGAATGGATCGTCGCCAGGACCGGCGCGGAGTTCGCTCGCATCCGCGCCAGGGTTCGCACACAGGCAGCCCGGACCAGCGGGGCCGGATCGCTGCGAGCGGTATTCTGCAGCGATTGCACCGTGATCGGATTCTGGCGCCAATCGAGATCACCCAGTTGATCGGCCGCCCATTCTCGCTGCGACGGATAATCGGACTGAGTGAGCATCGCCACGGTCTGCGGCACGGTCAGCGGTCCCTGCGCCGGAGCCTGGAAGTGAGCGGGAGCCACACCGCTCATCCCCGGAGCCGCCATCCCCGCCGCCTGATAGCTGGCCGGGGTGTAACCCTGAGTCATTGGGCTGGCCGGAGCCTGGTACGGTCCCTGCGCCATTCCTGGAATCGGTTGCGGCACCAGCATCGGACGGCCCGGAACCACCTGCGCCTGCTGCATGGCCGCCGCGTGCTGTTGCATCGCCGCCATCTGTTGCTGCATCGCCACCATCTGCTCGGGGGTGGGCTGCTGCCCTGGCATTCCTGGCAACTGCTGCGGCACCACACCCATATCCGGTGCCGAGAAGGCGTTGCTCATCCCCGGGCCGGTCTTCCCCATGTCCGGAGGAAGCGGTTGGCTGGGCGCCGGGGTGGTGAAGGCATTGGAGACACGCTCGCCACCCATGCCGCCCCGCGCCGGGTTCATGAAGGCCTGGTTCGGTTGAGGAGCCACGGGCGGAGGCGTCATCGGCCCGCGCGGCACCTTTTTCACGTCCGGCACCGTCACGATCGGCACCGGGACATACTTCACCTCGCCGGCGGCGAGCACCGACCCCGATCCCAGAGGCACGTCCGGGGAGACTTCCACCGGCGCCCCGCCCGGAACCGGCGTCGGGGTCACAACGTGTTCCGACACGGTGGTGATCGGCCCCGTCGTGCTCGGCTTGGCCGAGGAACTCGTGGACGGAGTCACCACTGGCATAACGGGCGCCGGGGGAGTCGCCGGCTTCTTCTCCTCGACCCTGGCCGGGGTCAGGAGCGGGGTCGGACCAGGCACCGGGGCGGCCGAGGGCACTGGTTCGGGAACGGTCGGCTTCTTTTCTTCGACCTTCACCGGAGTGATGGTCGGAGTTGGCACCGGGGGCGGCGGCACGGGCTTTTTCTCTTCCACCTTCGCCGGGGTGACGACAGGGGCTGGCGCGGGCGGCGGCAACACAGGCTTCTTCTCTTCCACCTTGACCGGGGTGGGAGCGGGGACCGGCGGGGCCGGGGGCAGCATCGGTCCCGGAGGCGCCGGCGGCAGCGTCGTGGTCTCCTTCTTGTACGTGGCCTGCACCGGACCGTCAGCCGGTTTGGTGGGCGCGGTCGGCTTCTGGACGGTGTCCAGGGCGAAACGTCCGTCGGTCGAGCGCGGATGTTTCTTCGTCGAAGGAACGACGTCATGCACCTTCTTGGTGTAGGCCTCCGGGGTGGTCAGCGGATCGCCATCCTTGCGCTCCTTGGGATAGGGCAAGGCCACCGGCTTCACCGGCAGGGGCGGAGCATCCTTGTCCACGGGCTCCACCGCCTTGCTCTCTACCTTCCCCCAGGACTGACGCCAGTCGGTCGGCTGGGCCGGTTCGGTGGAGGAGGGAACCACCGGACGCGGTTTCTTCACCGTCACCGGCGTGGGCACCTCTTCCTTGCTGGTGGTCGGCACGGGCTGCGTCTTGACCGGTTCCTTCGCGGGAATCGTCGGCGTCTTGCCCACGTCCTTCGTCGCAACGGTCTTCGGCTCGACCGGCACCTTCCCCACCGTCCCCATCGTCCTGGGGGTGGTTCCAGGATGGGCATCGGACGGCCGGGTCGCCGTGGCGGGCGTTGCCGAGCGAGGCGGGGCAGGGATGGACGAGGTCGGTTCCGTCTGCCGTTTCGGTTCCACCTGCTTGATCACATGGGGAGCCTGTCCGCTGAACGCGGCGGGCCAGACCTTGCCACCGGGCGGAACCGGATCCTTGGTCAGCGGCAACACCAGCGGCGTCGAGGGAGCCGGATGCGGGGTCGCCGACTTGACGACCGGCTGCACCTTTTCGCCAAACTGGGGACCATGCACCTTCCCCAGAGGCTGCGTCGGTTGCTGGGCCGGCTTCTTCGTCGCGGTTGTCTCCTTCGAGGGAGTGCTTGCGACGGTTGGAGTCTTCGGCCCGGTCACCGTTGTGCTTGCAACGGTTGGAGTCTTCGGCGCCGTCACGCTCGGTTTGCTCGCCGTGGTCGAGGCGGTGGGTTTCGCCGGTGTCGAGGTGGTGGGAGCCGTCACGCTCTTGACCGTCTCCGGCCTGGTCGGCGGAACCACCGGCGCCAGCGGTTTGCTCGGCGTCAGCGGCTTGATCACCACGGGCTCGGGGAGCGTGGGCGTCTGCGCACTCACGGGGGTCGCACGGGACGGCGTTCCGGTGGGGTGCTTGTCGACCGCCGGGACGACCGATTTGCTGGCCACGCCTTCCGCGGGCGGCACCGGGCAGCCCGTGGGCGGGGTCTTGCTCTGCCCCCAGTGGAAGATCCGTGTGCTGACCGCACGAACCTTCGAGTTGCCGGAGGGATGGTACCCCTCCTCGGTTTCGACAACGGTCAGCATCTCCCCTGTTTCCAGAACCTGCAGCTGATAGGCCTGTTTGCCCTCGGCTGTTTTCCACGCCTTGAGCAAACGGCACTTCTGCGCTGCATGATCCTTTTCCTGCAGGGTGATGATTCGTTCTCCGCCCTTGGTCGCAGGAGAGGGCGGCGACGCGGGATGCTGACCCCAGCACCCTGTCGATAGAGCCAGCGCTACGAGGGGGGTCCCTATCCAGTATGACCGGACCATCAGACTGGTCTCCTTCCAGCGAATGCGCCCATCCTGACGGGAAAGACTCTGGGCTTTCTTCCTCTCTGTATCGGTTATTCCGTCGCAAAGCATTAGCATGATTTTGCGGCCAGATGGTAGGATGAGGACCACGTAGAACGGGCAAACGGGGGAAGTGCTCCGCCCTCGGGCCATCGTCCCCGTTTGCTCCTTCTGCGCCAACGCAACGCCTTTGCCCTGGGTTCGTGAGGTTCCCATGCTCTTTCTGCAGGGCCATACTGCTGCCGTGCAGGCACTCGCCTATGCTCCCGATGGCCAGACGCTGGCGTCCAGTTCGGATGATGGGACCGTGCGCCTGTGGGATGTCGTGCACGGCGAGGAGTGTGCGCGCCTGCCGAAAAACGGCTATGCCCCTCTGCTCGCGTGGTCTCCGGAGGGGCGCACCCTGGCGATTGCCAGCTCGGATCATCGCCTGCGGTTGTGGGATGTGGCCAGGGGCGCGATCGTCCAGGAAACCAGGGTGCTGCACTGTCGAGGTTTGACGGGGGTGAGTTTCAGTCCGGACGGCAACTGGTTCGCGTTGGGAGTGGAACTCTCGCCGTTTGGGCCGGAACGGCGGCGCGCGGGGTTGTATCTCTGGCGGATGGAGGAGAGCAAACTCGTGATTGGGCGCGGCCCCTCGGCACACCCCGCCCCGTATTTCGCCGAGGAGCCTGGGAGCGCCCCGGCCCAGTTGCGCTGGGCTGGTCCCATTGCGGATTCCGATTCGATCTGGTCGCTCGCCTTCACTCCCGATGGGCAAACGCTCGTCACAGGCACCAGCAGCGGGCATGTCGATCTGTGGCAGGTGGGCTCGGCGCGGCGAAGGATACGTCTGAACGAGACGATCGGCATCCGGGCACTGACGATCAGCCCCGATGGGTGCACGATCGCTGCCGTTCCGGGTCGCGAAGTGAAACTGTGGAGTCTGGACAATCCCGAGAGGCCGCCCCGGCATCTGCGCGGGCATCAACACTTTACCTGTGCGCTTGCTTTCACGCCCGATAGCCAGTTGCTGGCCACCGGAGGCTGGGATTCGACCGTTCGTCTCTGGGAGGTCGCTTCCCGGGTGGAGTGTCAGCGCTACGACTGGCAACTCGGGCGTATCAACGCGCTCGCCCTCGCCCCGGATGGCATGACGGCTGCCGTCGGGGGCGATCACCGCGACGTGATCATCTGGGACCTGGAGCGCTGAACAAGGAGATCAACCGCGATGCGTGCTTCCCTTCTGGTCATGGCGGCCATTCTGCTCCCTGGAGCATCGCTGCACGCCCATCCGCCGGTGCCAGCGGACCTGATCCTGCACCATGGCAAGATCTGGACGGTCGCTCACCATCAACCCGAAGCGGAGGCCATCGCTCTTTGGCGGGATCGCATCCTGGCGGTCGGCACAAACAGGGAGATCCAAACGCTCGCGGGGCCGCAGACGAAGCAGATCGATCTGCAAGGGCGCCGGGTGCTCCCCGGCTTTCACGATTGTCATGTACACCTTCTCGGATCGGGAATGAGGCTGGCTCAGGTGGCGCTCAAGGATGCCGCCGACGAGGAGGAGTTTGGCCGTCGGCTGCGCGCCTTCGATCAGAAACTCCCACGGGATCGCTGGCTGCTTGGCGGCGACTGGGATCATGACCGCACCTTCAAGGGGGTGCTCCCCACCGCAGCGCTGCTGGATCGTTATGTGAGCAAGGATCGCCCGGTCTTTTTGCGCCGCTACGATGGCCACATGGCGGTCGTCAACACGCGCGCTCTGCAAATGGCGCGAATCACCGCCGCGACTCCCGATCCTCCCGGAGGCGAGATCCATCGTCAACCAGGGAGCAAGGAACCGACCGGGGTGCTGCGCGACAATGCCATGGACCGCGTGGAAGCGCTCCTTCCTCCGCCCTCGAAGGAGGAGATTGCCGAGGGCGTGCGCGCCGCGCTGACCGAGGCACACCGCCTGGGCGTGACCACCGTGCAGGACATGGACGGCAGCGCTGCCGGCACCCGACGCGAACTCCTCCGTCTCTATCAACACCTGGCACGGACCGAGCAACTCGGTCTGCGCATCGATCTTTACTGGCCCCTCGCAGCGTGGCAGGACCTCGCCAAACTCGGCCTTGAACAGGGGCTCGGCACGGAGTGGGTGCAGCTCGGCGGACTGAAAGGGTTTGTCGATGGCAGCCTGGGATCGAGCACCGCCCGGATGTTCAGGCCGTATGCACATGAACCGAAGAACGCGGGCGTCTTTGTCACTCCGTTGGCGAAGTTGCAGGAGTACATCCTGGCGGCGGACCAGGCCGGGCTGCAGGTCGCCGTCCACGCCATCGGCGATCGCGCCAATGCGGAGTTACTGGATATCTTTCAAGAAGTAATTCGCCGCCATGGCCCGCGTGAGCGACGTTTTCGCATTGAACATGCGCAGCATCTGCGCCCGCAGGATTATCGGCGCTTTCGTGATCTTGGGGTGATTCCCTCGATGCAGCCGTATCACATCATCGACGATGGCCGCTGGGCGGAGGGCCGCATCGGGCGCGAACGTTGTGCCTCCTCGTATGCCTGTCGCTCCTTGCTCGATGCCGGGGCGCGGCTGGCCTTTGGCTCGGACTGGTCGGTGGCCCCACTCAGTCCACTCCTGGGGATCGACGCGGCCGTCCATCGTCGCACGCTCGACAGCAAAAATCCGAAGGGGTGGTTTCCCGAGCAAAAGATCACGGTTCAGGAGGCCATCACGGCCTACACTCTGAGTGCCGCGTATGCCGGGTTTCACGAAAAAAGTCGGGGTTCGCTGGAGGCCGGCAAACTGGCCGACCTGGTGGTACTCTCGCGCGATCTTCTCGCGGAGCAGGAGCGCGACCACATCGCCCGCACCGAGGTGGTGTTGACGATCGTGGGCGGCAAGATCGTTTACCAGAAGAAATAGGGTTCTCTCTGCAGCGCCATGAGAAGGAGCATGTGATGATGCGTGGCTGGATGGGAGCGGTGCTGGTGATGTCCCTGGCGAACCTGGCCGAGGCTGCCCCGCAGGAACACGACGTGGTTATCTATGGCGGAACCTCCGCCGGAGTCAGTGCTGCCATCCAGGTGGCGCGCATGAAGAAATCGGTCGTCCTGGTTGAACCGGGGAAACACCTGGGCGGACTCACCGCGGGCGGGCTGGGCTGGACCGACTCGGGGAACAAGGAAGTGATTGGCGGCATCGCGCGCGAGTTCTATCAGCGCGTGAAGAAGCACTACGATCAACCCGCGGCGTGGAAACACGAGAAACCCGAGCAGTATCGCCTTTATCGTCCGGGCGATGATGCCATGTGGACCTTTGAGCCGCACGTCGCCGAGGCGATTCTGCGCGCCATGCTGGCCGAGCACAAGGTCGAGGTCGTACTCGGCGAACGGCTGGAGCGCACCCCTGCGCGCGGCCTGAAAAAAGAGGGCAAACGACTGACCGCGCTGGTCATGGAGTCGGGGAAGGTGTTCCCGGGCAAGATCTTCCTCGATGCCACCTACGAGGGGGATCTGATGGCGAGCGCCGGCGTGAGCTATACCGTTGGCCGCGAGGCGAACAAGCAGTATGGCGAATCGCTCAACGGCGTGCAGCGCCGGCTGAATCAGCACAATCATCGCTTTGTGGTGAAGGTCGATCCGTATGTCAACCCAGGCGATCCCAAAAGTGGCTTGTTGCCGCTCATCGAGCGAGGGCCCATCCCGGCCGAGGGGGAAGCCGATGAGCGCGTGCAGGCGTACTGCTACCGGCTGTGCATGAGCGATGTCCCAGCCAATCGTGTTCCCTTCCCCAAACCGGCGGATTACGACGAGAAACTCTACGAGTTGCTGTTGCGCAACTTCGAGGCGGGCGATCTGCGCTTGCCGATGAAGATCGATCGTATGCCCAACGGCAAGACCGATACCAACAACAACTGCGCGGTGAGTACGGATTTCATCGGAGCGAACTACAAGTATCCCGAGGCCAGTTATGCTGAGCGTGAGCAGATCCTCAAGGCGCATGTGTCCTACCAACAGGGGTTGATGTGGACGCTGACCCATCACAAACGGGTGCCGCAGAAGATTCGCGACCAGATGAGCCACTGGGGGCTGGCGAAGGACGAGTTCACCGAGAACGGCAACTGGCCGCACCAGATCTATGTGCGCGAGGCGCGCCGCCTGGTGAGCGATTATGTTCTGACCGAACTGGATTGTCGCCGCAAACGCCAGACGCCGCAATCGATCGGCATGGGTTCGTACAACATGGATTCGCACAACTGTCTGCGTTATGTCACTCCCGAAGGAACTGTGCAGAACGAGGGCGATATCCAGGTCAGTCCGGGCGGACCGTACATGATCAGTTATCTCTCGATCATCCCGAAGAAGGGGGAATGTCCGAATCTGCTGGTGCCGGTGTGTCTGGCGTGTTCGCACATCGCCTATGGCTCGGTGCGCATGGAGCCGGTGTTCCTGATCCTGGGGCAAAGTGCCGCGACGGCGGCGGTGCTGGCGCTGGACGAGGGCGTGTCGGTCCAGCAGGTCGATTACACCAAACTGCGCAAGCAACTCCTCGCCGATAGACAGGTGCTGGAGGCAAAAGTGCCGGTGCGTCCCGGGGCGCTGACAAGCAGCAAACTCGCGGGGATCGTGGTTGATGACGACGACGCCAAACGCCAGGGATTTGAGAGTGTGAGCAGTTCTCTGGCGCCGTATGTGAACCAGGGTTATCGCCACGACGGTGCCACGGATCGAGGCAAGCAATGGGCGCGTTACACACCGAATCTGCCTCAGGCCGGCAAGTACGAGGTGCGGGTGTCCTATTCGCCAGCCAGCAATCGCTCGACGCGCGTGCCGGTGACGATCGTGCACGCCGAGGGCAAAACCACGATCACCATCAACCAGCGCAAGAAGCCTCCGCTCGACGGCGCTTTTGTATCGCTCGGGGTGTTTCGCTTCGAGAAGGGGACGCAGGGTTCGGTGGAGATCAGCAACCGCGACGCCGATGGCCATGTGATCATCGATGCGGTCCAGTGGCTGCCGCGCAAGCCGTGAGGCGATTGGCCCGCTCGCTCAGCGAACCACGAGGGGCGTTGTCCAGGAGGCGCGCCTCGCATTTGGTGAGAATTTTCACCTTTTGCTTGACGAGAGCGCGACGTTTGATCATGCTACAACAAGAATGCGAACCGGGGGACCTCCCTGACCTCCATCCCCCTTCGCCCCTGCCTGTACTTTCAACCTGCCTGAGATCTTCTCCCTCCCTCGCTGGATGGGTGCTGCCATGAAGTTGATTCGGCCCTCCTTCCTTGCGGTGCTGACGGTCCTGTCGGGCGTGGTCGCTCTGCCCGCGGCGGATCGAGCCACTCCTCCGTCGAGTCCCCTGCGCGCCCTGGAGGTCCTCCCGGCAACGATTCAGCTGGACGGACCACGGGCGACGCAACGTGTGGTGGTGCTCGGACATTACGCCGAGGGGCGTCAGTGGGATCTGACCCGCCAGGCGAAATACAGCAGCAGCGATGCGACGATTGCCACGGTTGATGCCACAGGAGTTGTGCGCGCCAGCGGTGATGGGAAAGTCAATCTCGCCATCGAGGTCGGTGGGCAGAAGGCGACCCTCCCCGTTACGGTGCGGGGAGCCAGCAAGGATGTGCCGGTTGACTTCACGCGCGAGGTGATCCCCGTGCTCACCAAGGCGGGGTGCAACCAGGGTGCCTGTCATGGGGCGGCGGCGGGGCGGGGCGGTTTTCGGCTCAGTCTGCTCGGTTACGATCCGCTCTTTGATCATCCCCAGATCGTTCAGAGTGCCGAGGGACGCCGTATTGTCATGGCCGATCCCGAGCGCAGCATCCTGCTGCAAAAGCCCGTGGGGACGATGGAGCATGGCGGCGGGGAACGGCTGAAGGCGAACTCTGCCGACTATGCGATCCTGAAACGCTGGCTGGAAGATGGCGCCCCGGCGCCCACGACACGCGATCCCGAGGTAACGGGGCTTCAGGTTTCGCCGTCGCGCCGGGTGATGGTGCCGGGCGAGGAGCAACAGATCGTGGTCCAGGCAACCTGGAGCGATGGGCGTACCGTCGATGTAACCGCGCTCGCCCAGTATGACGCCCTCAACGACAGCGTGGCCAGCATCACTCCCACGGGGCTGGTGACCGCACACGGTCGCGGCGAAACGCACATCATGATTCGCTTCTGCGGGCAGGCGACCGTGGTGCAGATCACGCTCCCCTACGCTCACCTCGACAAACCGCTCGACTTCCCGGCGAACAACTTCATCGATGCAAAGCTGAAGGTGAAGTGGCAGGATCTTGGGTTGGTTCCCTCCGAATTGTGTAGCGACGAGGTCTTCCTGCGCCGGATCTACCTCGACACGATCGGGACGCTCCCCGATCCCGCGGAGATCAAGGCGTTTCTCGCCGATCGAAGTCCCGAGAAGCGCAAAAAAGCGATCGAAAAAGTCCTCGATAGGCCGGAGTTCGTCGATTTCTGGGCGCTCAAATGGGGCGATCTGCTCCGCATTGATCGCGATGCCCTGAACGACAAGGGGATGTGGAGTTTCCACAACTGGGTGCGGGCCGCCCTGCGCGAGAACACTCCGCTCGATCGTATGGTGCGCGAGCTGATCACTGCCGAGGGGAGCACCTTTACCGAGGGCCCGGCGAATTACTATCGCCTCTCCCGCACCGCCACCGATCAGGCGGAGACCACGGCTCAGTTGTTCCTTGGGGTGCGCATGCAATGTGCCAAGTGCCATCACCACCCCTTCGAGAAGTGGAGCCAGGACGATTACTATGGCCTGGCGGCGTTCTTCGTTCGGCTGGGAGTGAAGAATAGCCAGGAATTTGGCATCTTTGTGCGGGAGTCGGTGGTCTATCTCCGTGATGTGGGGGAACAGAGGAATCCCCGCACCGGCGCCGTGATGAAACCACGTCCGCTCGATGGGCCGGAGATGGACGATCCCTTTGATCGTCGCCGCAAGTTGGCAGACTGGGTGACGGCGAAGGAGAACCCGTATTTTGCCCGCAACTTCGCCAATCGCTTCTGGGCGTACTTCATGGGTCGCGGGCTGGTGGAACCGATTGACGATATGCGCGCCACCAACCCCGCCAGCAACCCCGAACTCCTCGAGGCACTGGCGAAGGATTTTGCCGAGCACCACTTCGATATCAAGCACCTGATGCGCACGATCATGAACTCGCGCGCCTATCAGCTTTCCTGCGAGAGTTCCCCGGGCAACCAGGCCGACGCCCTCAACATCCATCACACCCGATACACCGCGCGCCGGCTCACGGCCGAGCAACTCGCCGATGCACTGGATCATGCCACCGGCACGCGCGAGAAGTATCCCGGTCTGCCTCCGGGGACGCGCGCGATTCAGTTGCCCGATACCAAGGTGCGGTCCTATCTGCTCGATGTCTTCGGCCGTCCGGCCCGCCAGGTGACCTGTGAGTGCGAGCGCTCGATGCAACCCAACATCGCCCAGGCGCTGCATTTGCTCAATGGCGATTTCCTCAATCGCAAGATGGCCCTTGCCAGTGGGCGGCTGGAAACGCATCTGAAGCAGAAAACCCCCCTCCCCGAGGTGATCGAAGACCTGTATCTGGCGACCGTGTGCCGGCGTCCCACCAGTGCGGAAACCAGTCGCGCCCAGGAGTGGGTCCGCAAGGCGCCCTCGGTGCGTGAGGGAATCAACGATCTGCTCTGGGTGTTGCTAAATTCGCGGGAATTTCAGTTCAACCATTAACCGTCGGCCCTCGGGGTACAGGGCGAGGATCTGCCATGCGCACGCTGCTGTGTTGCCTGCTGCTCGGTCTGGCCGGGGCGTCCGTGCGCGCTGCCGATCCCACCTACTGGCAGGATCTCCGACCGCTGCTGCGCAAGCATTGTACCTACTGCCACAGCACCAAGAACCTGGGCGAGGTGGAGGTTTCGGGAGGGCTTGCCCTCGACACCTATCAGGCGGTCGTCAAGAGTGCAGGCAAGCCGGGCGCCAGTGTGCTCCTTGATCGACTGGTCACCACCAACGAAGATCGGCGCATGCCGCAAGGATCGGATGCGCTGGCTCCCGAGAAGATCGCCGTCTTTCGCCGCTGGCTGGAAACCGGGGCGCGCGAGGGGAAGCAGCCCGAGACCGACATCACGGTCGCCACGCCGACCACTCCCCGGCGCAAGCTCCCAGTGAGCCTGCCCACTCTGGCCACTCCGCCGAGCGGACTTCTCGGTCCGGGCAAACCGGGGCCGCTCCAGTTGATGCTCCAGGTGGGACCGCTGGCACCGATCACCGCCGTCGCGTTCAACCCCGACGGCAAGTTGCTCGCTGCCGGCTGCTATGGGCGTGTCACCATCTGGGATCTGCAAACGATCCAGCCGGTGAAGGTATTGACCAACGTGCTGGGCTCCGTGAACGATGTGCGTTTTAGCCCCGATGGCAAGCTGCTGGCGGTGGGTGGTGGCCAGCCGTCGGCGCGCGGCGATCTGCGTCTGTATCAGGTGAGCGACTGGAAACTCCTGGGTACGCTGGCGGGGCATCAGGATGTGGTCGCCTCGCTCGCGTTTCGCCCCGATGGCAAGCAACTGGCGTCGGCAAGCTTTGACAAGACAGTGCGCCTGTGGGATGTCGCCACGCACAAGCTCGAACGCAGTCTGACGGGGCATTCTGACTTTGTCTATGCGGTGGCCTACAGTCCCGATGGCACGTGGCTGGCCTCGGCGAGCAAGGATCGCACCGTGAAGATTGTGGAGACGGCCAGTGGAAAGAGTCGCTTCACGCTGAGCGGAATGGACCAGGATGTGCTGGCGGTCGCGGTTCAGCCCGAGGGCAAACAGGTGGTTTCCTCGGGGTACGAGAGCGGGCTGTACTGGTGGAATGCGAGCACCGGGGAACGCGTGAATGTGCAACGCGGCCATGGGGTGGCGGTGCATGAGATCTGTTTCAGTCAGGACGGAAAGCTGGTCGCGTCCGCGGGGGGCGACGCGACTGTGCGCCTGTGGAGTGGAGGGTCCGGAGCACCTCTCCGGACCCTCGCCACAGGTTCTCTGGTGTACGCGGTGGCGCTGCGTGGCGATGGCAAACTGGTCGCCGCGGGCACCTTCGACGGCCTGGTGCGTCTGTATCACACCGGCGAGGGCCGTCCGCTCCTCACCTTGCTTTCGCTTCCCGCGCACGGCGACCAGAGTGAATGGCTGGCGCTGACTCCGCCCGGATACGTCTGCGGCAGCAAGGGCGTGATCGAACAGGGCGAATGGCGCATGAGCGGAAACGCCGTGCCACGCGCCCTGGTCTGGAAAGCCCTGGCACGCCCCGATGCGGTCCTGAAGATCGCGCAGGGAACCACCGTTCCGGCCCCCACATTCAGCAAGTGACGCCATCTCCGACAAAGCACGTCGACCCGCACGCGGTGGATGAGCAACAACCACCGCCTTGCGACGCTTTTCTGTTGTCCCTCGGCACCGCGACGGATATCGTGGGATGCGCTGCCGCCTGGCAATCCGCTCAGCGGTTTTGTTGACGTGAGACAGACAGAGCCAGGAAGCCCAGGAAAAACGTCTCCACCCCGATGATCTGGCGGAGTGGCGCCGCCAGCGCCAGGGCGACAATCAGGCAGGACACTCTTTAACACGCCGATCTGAAGCAACTCTGGAAGCGGCTTTTCCGTGGCTTGCGTGCGCGTGCCCCTCCCGGCAAAACCGCAAGGAGCAGACGATGGCAAAGCAGTCGGTGCCGACGATTCAGGAGATTCGAGTGCGGACGGTGCGCGTGCCGATGACGGAACCGCATCGCACGGCGAGCGGAGTCGTCACCGAGTCGCCGCTGGTGTTGACCGATGTTCTCACCGATAGCGGAGTTAGCGGACATGGAATGGTCTTTACCTACACGGTCGCCGCCCTCCGACCAACCGCCGAGTTCCTTCGCGCCCTCGAAGCGCTGGTAAAGGGAGAAGTGCTGGCGCCGGTGGAGATCGAACAAAAACTCTCGCGACGGTTCTGCCTGCTTGGCACCCAGGGCCTGGTGGGCATGGCGCTGGCCGCCCTCGATATGGCCCTGTGGGATGCCCTGGCGCGCGTGCACCAGTTGCCCCTGGTTCGCTTGCTCGGCGGGGTTCCAAAGCCCCAGCGCTGCTACGGCGCGGTGGGGTTCGATGGCGTGGACGGTTGTGCGAGGACCGCCGAACGCTGGGTGAAGCGAGGCTTCACAGGCATCAAGGCCAAGATCGGCTATCCGACGGTGCAGGAAGACGTCGCCGTGGTGCGCGCCATGCGAAAGGTCGTTGGGGCCGACGTGCACCTCATGGTGGACTACAACCAATCGCTCACGCCAACCGAGGCGGTGGAACGCGTACGCATTCTCGACAATGAGGGTCTCACCTGGGTGGAAGAACCGACACGCGCGCATGACTTCTCTGGCCATGCCCTGATTGCACGCGAAGTGCGAACCCCCATTCAGTGCGGCGAGAGCTGGTGGGGGATACTGGACATGCAACATTCCCTCGACGCCCAGGCGTCGGACCTCGTCATGCCCGATGTGATGAAGATCGGCGGGGTGACGGGCTGGCTCCGAGCCGCGGCGCTCGCCCAGGCGAAAAATATTCCTCTCTCCAGCCATCTCTGGCCCGAGTTGAGCGCCCATCTGCTGTCTTGTACCCCGACCGCGCACTGGCTGGAGTACGCCGACTGGTGGAATCCGCTTCTTGCCAACCCCTTGCGCGTCGAGAACGGCCTGGCGATGCTCGACGAGAGCATTGGCTCCGGGGTCGAGTGGAACGAGGAGGCCGTGCGCCGGTTTACGGTCTAACCTCGGATGGATCACACGGACAGCCGCGTGCGCGGGAGCCACAAAGTCTTTCTGCTGGAGAGTGCCCTGGCGATTGCCATTCGCGAGAATCGCAGCAAGGAGTTCCTCCTTGAAATTCGGGCCGCGGTGCGGAGATCACAAGTTGATGAACCCCGAAACAGCCGAAAGAGCGTTGCTGGCCGCGATTGGCGCAACCCCAGACGATGATACCCCACGCCTGGTGTTCGCCGACTGGTTGGAGGAAAACTCGGGGACGATGGATTTCCCTCGGGAGCAGGCCGAGTTGATCCGCTTACAATGCCGGCTCGACCCTGTTTGGGAGCGGTTCGACGACCGAGTCATCAATGCCCAGCGAGATCGCGTTCAGGAGTTACTCCGTCCTCTGCGAGAAGCGGAAGAAGAGTGGCTGGACGAGATGGCCGGACCGCATCATGGGATTACGCCCTGCTGGCGACGTGGATTCGTCGATACGCTGCTCCTCCCGGTGCAGGCCTTTCTTCGCGAGGGGGAGCGTTTGCGCCAGCGTTATCCGTTCTTGCGCAAACTGGTTCTCTTTCGGCTCAACGGTTGGGGCCAACGACTGGCACAATGCGAATGGCTGCGCGGGATTCGCGAGATCGAGTTCCCCTGCTGGTACGCCGATAGCGACGCTCGCGCCGTTGCGTCCTCGCGGCATTTGAGCGCCGTGGAACGCGTGGTATGTTGGTGTGATGACAATCTCGAACAGGGCCGCATCTTCGCTCAGGGAACCGCGTGGCCCGGTTTACGGAATCTTCACCTGGTCGCCAGGTATGACGAGCACCCCACCTGGGTCGAGGCGATCAACGAGGCGGCCGGGCGTCCGATCGGTTCTCTCCAGATCGTCACCAAAGAACTGTTCCCGCTCGCGGCGGACTTCGACGAGGAGTGCTTCCTGGTCGGTCGACTCCCTGATGGCACCCAGCTTTTCCTCTCCTGTGGGGTGGAAAGCACGACCGCCGAGGGGATCGCGTTCGATCCGGATGGCACCCCTCGCGCCGAACGGTTTCGCTGTAAAATTCCCCCACAGGTCGCAATCGTCCCTCAGGAGGAGGGCGAGGACCAGCCAACGTTTCAGAAGCGAAGGCTGGACGTTCGCAACGCCTATCTGCGGCAAAAAATCGGCTTTATCCCCGCGATGATCCACGTGAAAAGCTTTGATTTCTACTGGACCCCCGCGCGGTTGTCGGAGGATGTCTCAGGCCGTTGGGGGACGCTCGACCCGGAGTCTGGCCCGCACAACGCCCTCTACCCCTGCGGTTATGGCGATCTCGTCTACGACTGGGTAACTGAGGGGATGTACGAACTCCTCGGGGGGAACAACCCGTGGTGTGATCGGAGCGGGCACACAATCTCGACCTGAAAAGCGTCCCCCCGCGGCAAACACCGAAACGTCGGCGCGCCGTGACCGTCAAGCCACGGGGTCTTGAGCTCTTCACAGATGCCGCTTCCATTAGCCGTGGGGGCGTAGCGCGCTCACGATCTGATCCACATCGTACACGCATCCGCCCCAGATGCCGCCACTGACACTTTGCAAGGCCGCCCACAAACGTGTGTCGGCGGGGAGCTGCGGATCGGGCGCCAGATCGGGGCGGGGCGCGCGGGCGGCCAGGATTTGTGCACCCTCCTCCGGGGTGAAGGTGCGATCCTTTTCGCCGATCAGATCCACACTTCCTTCCAGCCGAGTGCGATCGATCACGATCTGAATGCGATCGCCGTCGAACACCTTGCCGATCGGCCCTCCTGCCAGCGCTTCGGGGCTGACGTGGCCAATGCAGGCGCCGGTCGAGACGCCCGAAAAGCGCGCATCGGTCAGGACCGCCACCTGCTTGCCAAAGCTCAGATGCTTGAGCGCCGAGGTGATCTGGTAGATCTCTTCCATCCCCGTCCCCATCGGTCCGCGACAGCACAGCACAATGATGTCTCCCGGTTGGATCCGATCGGGACCGTGGCTCTTGATGGCGTCAATGGCGGCTCGCTCGGTGGTAAACACCCGCGCGGGACCGATCTTGCGATAGACGCCATCGGCATCGACCACGCTGGGATCGATGGCGGTGCTCTTGATGACGGCCCCTTCCGGGGCGAGATTGCCGCGTGGAAAGGTGACGGTCGAGGTCAATCCGCGAGCGCGGGCCTGCTCCGGCGACATGATCACCAGCTCGGGGTCGACCTTCTCCTGCGTGCGCAGCCGATCACGCAGGCGGTGCCGTTCGGTGCTCTTCTCCCACCAGTCGAGCACCTCGCCCAGGGTGACTCCGCTGACGGTCAGGCAGCCCAGTTCCAGCAACCCCAGCTGGCGCAGATGAAGCATGACCTCGGGCACGGCCCCGGCGAGGAAGACATGGGCCGTGGGATGATTCCTCGGCCCATTGGGGAGCGCATCGACCAGACGCGGAACGCGTCGATTGACCGCGCTCCAGTCCTCCACGGTCGGTCGGCGAATGCCGGCGTGATAGGCGATGGCGGGGAGGTGCAGCACCAGGTTGGTCGAGCCCCCAAAGGCGGCGTGGACCGTCATGGCATTGCGGAGAGCCGCCTCGGTGAGGATGTCCCTGGTGCGAATGCCGCGTGTTTCCAGGTTGCTCAACGCACGCGCCGAGCGGCGGGCCAGGTCGAGCCAGAGCGGTTGCCCCGAAGGCGCCAGGGCGGAGTGCGGCAAGGACAACCCCAGTGCTTCCCCCACGACCTGTGCGGTGGCGGCTGTCCCCAGGAATTGACAGCCACCGCCCGGACTGGCACAGGTGCGACACCCCGCGTCGGCGGCCTGCTCCAGGGTTATCTCGCCGTGGGAAAAGCGGGCACCAATCGTCTGCACCTTCCCGGTATCCTCGCCGTCGGCCGTCGCCAGCATCACTCCGCCGGGGACGAGCACACAGGGGAGTTCGTGCATCGCCGCCAGCGCCATCATCATCGCTGGCAGCCCCTTGTCACAGGTCGCCACTCCGAGAACGCCCTTGCGGGTCGGCAGTGAGCGAATCAGTCGGCGCAGCACCTGGGCGGCATCATTGCGATAGGGGAGACTATCCATCATCCCCGGCGTGCCCTGAGTGCGGCCATCACAGGGATCGGTGCAGAACCCCGCGAAGGGGATACAGCCGAGTGCGCGCAGTTCGTCGGCGGCCGCCTTCATCAGCAGACCGACCTCCCAGTGTCCGGTGTGATACCCGAGGGCGGCCGGAGTCCCATCGGGGTTGCGCAGTCCGCCCGAGGTGCTGAGGAGCAGAAACTCGCGTCGGCCAAGCTGCCTGGGATCCCACCCCATACCGACATCCTGGCTCCAGCCGAAGAGATCCCCGCTCGGCGCCTGGCGCAGCATCTCCTCGGTCAACGGCAGCGAGCCGGCAGGTCCCGGGGCGCTGACCTGGACCTCGAACAGAGTAGGATCCGCCTCGATCACGGAAGTTAGCGCAAGGGGTGTGCTCATGGGGAGGTTGTCTCGCTGGCAAGAGGGAGGACGATCGCGGTTCGCCGACGCCGCGGTCACGAACCCGGCAAGCGCAAGGTGCCGACCACCTCGCGCACACTGGCAGCGCCCAGATGTTCCAGACAACGCGGCAGTTCCTCCGCCACGCGTTGACAGGCCGTCGGATCGTAAAAGTTCACGGTGCCCAGCTGCACGGCGCTGGCGCCGGCGAGGAGGAATTCCATCACATCGTCGCTGGTGGCAATTCCGCCAACGCCTAGGATGGGAATGGCCACCTGGCGCGCCACCTGCCAGACGGCGCGCAGGGCGAGCGGCTTGATCGCCGGTCCGCTCAATCCGCCGGTGATGTTCCCCAGGATCGGTCGCCGCCGACGCCAGTCGATCGCCATCCCCACAAAGGTATTCACCAGTGACACCGCATCAGCACCCGCCTCGGCCGCGGCCGCCGCGATGGGCACCAGATTCGTCACGTTGGGCGTTAACTTGGCCAGCACCGGCAGAGGACAGACCTGGCGCACGCGCTGCACGACGCGGCGCGTGACGATCGGGTCGATGGCAAAATCTACTCCGCCCGAGACGTTGGGACACGACAGATTCAACTCGACCGCGGCGGCGCCCTCGTGCGGAGCGAGTTGCTCCGCCATGTGCACAAATTCGTCCTCGGTTTTGCCGGCGATATTGACGATAATGGCGGTCGGCAAAGTGCGCAGATAGGGAAGATGATGGTGCAGGAAGTGCGTGAGCCCGTCGTTGTCCAGCCCGATGGCGTTGAGCATCCCCGACGCGGTTTCCACGGTGCGCGGCGGAGGGTTGCCCTGACGCGGCTGACTCGTCACGGTTTTGGGGATGATCCCGCCCAGCCGAGCAAAATCGACCACGCTGGCCATCTCGCGCGCATAGCCAAACGTTCCCGAGGCGACCAGGATTGGGTTACGGAGCGTCAGGCGGCCCAGGGTGACGGAAAGATCCATGGCGTGCAGCGCTCAGTGGTGATCCTCAAGATACGTGTAGCCTTCCAGCCCCGATTCGTAGAAGCGCAGAAACTGCCGCGATTCCTGGAGCGAGATCATCCCCGCGCGCAAGGCACGCTCGACTTCCTTGCGCATCTGGGCAATCAGCGTGTCGGCCGAGTATTGCACATAGGCCAGCACTTCCTTGACCGTGTTCCCCTTGATCACGTCGTCGAGCATGACCTCGCCGTCATCGCTCATGCTGATGTGGATCGCGTTGGTATCGCCAAAGAGGTTGTGCAGGTCGCCGAGGATTTCCTGGTAGGCGCCCAGGAGGAACGCACCGAGATAGTACGGCTGCCCGGTGAACGGATGGAGTTCCAGGGTCTTGCGGACATCGCGCAGATCGATGAACTGATCGATCTTGCCGTCCGAATCGCAGGTGATGTCGCCCAGCACCCCGCGCCGCGTGGGCACCTCATTGAGCCGATGGATGGGCATGATCGGGAACAGCTGTTTGACCGCCCAGCTGTCCGGCATCGACTGAAAGACCGAGAAGTTGCAGAAATAGGTGTCCGAGAGCATCGCCTCCAACCCTTCGAGTTCCTCGGGGATGAAGTCGAGTTCGCGGGTCATCTTGAGAATCTTGCCGCAGACCGCCCAGAACAGCCGCTCGACCAGAGCGCGATCCTCGATCTTGAGCGCGCCCAGGTTGAAGGCGTTCAGCGATTCATCGACCGCCTGGATGGCATCGTGATAGCTCTCCAGGAGATTCTTCTTTTTGAGATCGCGATGGATGGCGAAGAGGTCGGACACCTGCTGCGGCGCATCCTCGGGAATCTCGGGCGGAACGGAGTAACGATCGAAATTGGAAGTTCCGAGCACATCGAAAACGAGCAGGGAGTGATAGGCAACCACCGCCCGCCCCGACTCCGAGATGATGGTCGGGTGGGGAACCTCCGCCTCGTCGCAGATGCTCTTGATGCGGAAGACGACGTCGTTGGCGTATTCCTGCAAGGTGTAGTTGACCGACGATTCAAAATCGGTTTGGGAACCGTCGTAATCGATGCCCAGCCCGCCGCCGACGTCGATGAACTGCAACCCGGCTCCCACTCGGTGCAGTTCGACATAAACGCGCGCCACCTCGGTGAGGGCCCCCTTGATGCTGCGAATGTTGGTGATCTGGCTGCCCAGGTGGAAATGCACCAGCTGCAGACAATCCTCCATCTTGCGCTGCTTGAGATACTCCACCGCTTCGAGGGCCTCGGTCAGGGTGAGGCCAAACTTGGAACGATACCCGGCACTGGAGCGCCAGCGGCCCGACCCGCGCGCCGCCAGCTTGACCCGAATGCCGATCACCGGGCGGACGTTGAGTTCCTGTGCGTAGCGCACAATCGCTTCCAGTTCGCTGAATTTCTCCACGACCGGAATGACCTGCTTGCCAATCTTGCGCGCCAGCACGCTCATGTGGATGAACTCGTCATCCTTGAACCCATTGCAAATGATGGGCGTGGGTTCGGTGCCGCTGCGTGAAGAGGCCCCCGCGCCGTTGGTCATCGCCAGCACGGCGAGCAATTCAGGTTTGGAGCCGGCTTCCAGCCCGAAGTTGAACTGCTTGCCAAAGTCGAGAAACTCCTCGACCACCTGGCGCATCTGGTTCACCTTGATGGGGTACACACAGATGTAGCGGCCGGTGTATTCAAACTCCTGGATCGCCTTGGTGAAGGCTTCGTGAATCTCGGCAATGCGTTGGCGCAGAATATCGGTGAAGCGAATCAGGATCGGCAACTGAATCCCACGCGCCTGGAGTTGGTCGATCAGTTCCTTCAGATCGATGGCGTGATCGGGGCGCTTGGTGGGATGAACAGTAACGTGGCCGGCCTTGTTGATTGAGAAGTACCCTTTACCCCAGCGTTTGCAGCCGTAGGTTTCCAGGGCGTCCTGGATCTTCCACTTGTCCATCAATTCGGTCTGACCACTTTTTGCCATTCAACGACCCTCGCAAGCGTGGGAGGAAAGCCTTGGGAAATGCTCCCTGGCGGCTCCCTGGGGTAAGACGCGAGAGCAGCACAGCAGGACTGTTCCGGCGCGAAACGTCCTGTCATCTGTATGGGCATTTCGGAAAGGCGTCAAGGTGCGTTCAGGCGACTGGCAAAGGAGATTCGGCGACGGTTGCCGGTGTGCCTTCCTCGGCGGTCGTCTGCGGCAACTTGCTGCGCATGCGCAGCCAGACCAGAAAGCCAACCAGCCCGCCCATCCAGTTCAACACGCGCTGCACCAGTGAGCCCAGCACAGCAGTGGACGCGGCACAGCCAAACCAGTTGTAGAGCCCACCAAATCCCGCCTCGCCGATGCCCGCGCCACCGGGAAAGAGAGGCATCGCCTGGATGACCAGCCCAACGGGCACAATCAGAAAATGTTCGGCGAGCGTGGGGATGGGCACTCCGCCCTCCGGATCCCAGAGCACGCGCACACAGCAATAGAAGGTGAGCACGAAGCCCACGTGCCCCGTCCACGACAGGAGCAAGGTGAGAAAGACGCTCTTTTGGCGCAGGCGATACATCCACACGGCGCGCCAGAACTCTGCGGCGGAGGTGCCCACCCTGGGCAAGCGTCCCAGCCAGTTCGCGAGCCCCTCGGCGCTGGCCGTGGGCAACAATCCCATCAGCAGCCAGATGACGACCGAGACCACGACGATGGTGACCGCGATCTGCACCACGTGCTTGGCCGCCTCAGCCCCCGGGCTGTTCTCCAGGAGTCCGCAACACCAGAAGATCACCCCCAGGCCGGCGACAAACCAGATCAACCCCCACAGGGCAATCACGCGATCCATGATTACGGTCGCCACCGCGACGGTGCGTCGGCTCTGCTCGCGCGCCAGGCCAGCCGCCTTGATCACATCGCCCCCCACCGAACCCGGGAGGAAGGTGTTGAAGAAGAAGCCAATCAACCCCAGGCGAAAGGCGTCCGCCAGGCGAAATGGCAGATCCTGCGCCCGCACCAGTAGATACCAGCGCACCAGGGTCACACACAGGCCATAGGTGAGCGTGCAGACGGCAATGGCGAGAAAGCCCCAGTGAACCGGCTCGCCTTCCACCACGTGCTTGTTCCAGAGGCTGGCCAGGCCAGCCGGATCGCCCGGTTTCCAGTTGGAGTAGACAACGTAACTGAGCAGCCCAAAGGCGAGCAAATAGCCCAGCACATTCATGAGGGTCTGTCGCTTCACTGCTCATTCCTCGTTCTGGGGAAGGAACCACAGGCGATCGCACGAATTCTGTCACCAGTCTAGGTCACCGTTGGGAAAGCGAAACCCAAAGATTCGCTCGAAAGACCACTTTGCAGCTCGGCCTACACCTGCAGCACCCCGGTATGGAAGGGACGGCCGTCGTCGTGGCGGGTGGCGACACTCAGCGCGAGCAGGAGATCCTGTCGTGTTGCGAGCGGATCCACCAGACGATCAATCCACAGGCGCGCAGCGGCATAGCGGATGTCGGTCTTCTCCTGGTAACTGGCCTCGACCTTGCGGCGCAGGTCGGTCAACTCGGCGGCGTCGGGTTCGTGGCCGCCTCGTTTAAGGGCGCTGATGGTGATGTCCAGCAAGGTGCTGGCTGCCTGTTCGCCACCCATTACCGCGTAGCGGGCCGTCGGCCAGGCCAGGATCAAACGCGGATCGAACGCCTTGCCGCACAGCGCATAGTTGCCCGCGCCGAACGAACCGCCCAGAATCAGCGTCAGCTTGGGCACCACGCTGTTGGCGATCACGTTGACCAGCTTGGCCCCCGCGCGAATGATGCCAGCCTGCTCGGATTCCTTGCCGACCATGAAGCCGTTTACATCTTGCAAGAAGAGGAGGGGAATGCGGCTCTGGTTGCAATCCATGATGAAGCGGGCCGCCTTGTCGGCGCTCTCGACGTAAATCACTCCGCCATACTGCAGTGGCCCTTCGAGTGGACGACAGCGCTTTTTCTGGTTGGCGACAATTCCGACCGGTTGCCCACCGAGGCGGCCATAGCCACACACAAGGGTCAGCCCGTACTCGGCCTTGTACTCCTCGAAGGGGCCGGCATCGAGAAAGCATGGCAACAGATCGCGAATGTCGTATTCCTGGCGGGGATTCCCAGAAAAAAGACGGGCGAGATCCGTCGCGGGGCGTCCCGGAGCAAGCGAAAAATCGACGTGAGGACGATCGGCTGGCAACAGCCCGACGAGTCGCCGCAGGCGCTCCAGGCACGCGGGGTCGTCCGGTTCGCGAAAGTCGATCGTGCCGGAGAGGGCGGCGTGCATGCGGGCCCCACCCAGATCCTCGTGATCGACCACCTGGCCAATGGCAGCCTTCACCAGGGCGGGCCCGGCGAGGTAAAGTCCGCTCCCCTCGGTCATCAGCAGTTTGTCGCATAGCACGGGGAGATAGCCGCCGCCGGCGACGCAGTTGCCCAGGATGGCGGAGAACTGCGGCACCCCTGCGGCGGAAATCACCGCATTGTTGCGAAAGATTCGGCCAAAGTCGTCCTCGTCGGGAAAGACCTCGTCCTGCAAGGGGAGGAACACGCCGGCGCTATCGACGAGGTAGAGGAGCGGAAGGCGATTCTCCAGGGCGATGCGCTGGGCGCGGAGAACCTTCTTGCAGGTCATGGGAAAGAAGGCGCCGGCCTTGACAGTGGCATCGTTGGCGATCAACATCACCTGCCGGCCGGCCACGGTGCCGATGCCGGTCACCACTCCCGCCGAGGGGGCACCGCCCCACTCCTGGTACATCCCCCAGGCCGCCCACAATCCCAGCTCAAAGAAAGAGGTGTTGTCGTCGAGCAGTCGGCCGATGCGCTCGCGGGCCGTCAGCCGCCCCTTGGCGTGCTGGCGGTCGCTGGCCTGTCGTCCGCCGCCCAGCCGGAGTTGTTCTTCCTGACGCCGAAACTCCTCGGGCAATCCAGAGGCGGTGGAAGGAGCGGAGTGTGCTGTCACCGTGAGTCCTTCTTCCCTGGTCACTCGTCCTCGTCGTGTCCCCCCGCCCGGGTCGAGGCCGAGGAGGCAGCCAGCGTCCAGTCCTTGCGCTGGCGCGACGAGGGAATGTTAAGCATCTTCCGGTACTTGGTCACGGTCCGCCGGGCCACCGGATAGCCCGACTTCTCCAGCTGATCGACGAGTTCTTCGTCCGAAAGCGGATTCGATTTGTCCTCGTTGCCGATGATCTCCAGCAGTTTCTGCTTGATCGTTTCCCAGGCCACCTCCTCACCGCTGGCGGTGTGGGTGCCGCCGCCAAAGAAGCGCTTCAAGGGGAAGACGCCCCGCGGCGTTTGCACCCACTTGTCATCGACCGCGCGCGACACCGTGGTGACATGGACTCCCACCTGGTCGGCAATTTGCTGCATCTTGAGCGGTTCGATGAACTCCGGCCCCTTCTCCAGAAATGCGCGCTGATGCTCGATGATCTTGCGGGTGACCTTTTCCAGGGTGTTGCGGCGTTGCTCGATCGATTCCTGCAGCCACTGCGCCTGTTGAATCTTGCGCTTGAGATACTCCCGCGTCTTGGGGTCGGCACTGCGATCGCGATACATCTCGATGTAACGCCGGCTGATGTAGATGTTCGGCATCCAGTCGTCGAGCAAGCGCACGTCGTAGGTGCCATCGTCGCGGCGTTCCACGGCAATATCGGGCACAATGTAGCGATTGCTATCGGCGTTGAAGATCGCTCCGGGACGCGGATTGAGGTGACGCAGCGCCTCGATCCCCTCCTTGATCATGGGGAGATCGTAACCAGTCTTCTTCTGGATGGCCGGCAGACGATTGTGCTGGATGTCTTCCAGATGGTGCAGAATCAGGGTGCGCACCACCTCGGCATGGGGCGTATCGTTGGTCACCTGCAGAAGCAGGCATTCTTTCAGATCACGCGCGCCCACGCCGGGGGGATCGAGTTTCTGCACCATCTGCAGCACTTCCTCGACCTGCTCCACGGTGACCGGCTGATCGTAACTGCTGGCAATCTCTTCCAGAGAGATGGGAACGAAGACCTCGTTCTCGCTCTCGTCCTTCTTGACCCGCACGCCCAGATAACCGGTGTGATCGACGCAGCTGATCACATGCTTGAGCAGGCGGGCCTGGTCCGGAGTGGTCTCCAGAAAGGCAGTCTGTTCGTTGAGATATTCCTGCAACGATTGGGGCCGTGCGGCCATGTTCTGCATGGCATCGTGCTTGCGATCGCCTTCCTCGTCCAGACCATTGCGCGAGGGGCGATGATCCTCGTTGAAGGCGTCTTCCCAGTCCCGGCTGAGGGCGTCGAGGCGGTCGAAATCAAGTTCGTTGCCGCCTTTTTCGTCGATCACCAGTGGATCACGATCCGGATCCGCAGGCTTCTCGGGGGGAAGCGATTCGCTCCCGGTGAAGTCGAGATCGATGGAGTGGGGATCCTCGCCAGCAGCCTCTTTCAACTCCATCACGGGATTTTCTTGCAGCTCTTGCTGGAGCCGTTCCTGCAAGGCGAGCGTGGCCAGTTGCAGGATTTCCATGGATTGAATCATGCGGGGAGCCAGCATCATCTTCTGCTGGAGCCCGAGATTCATTCCCATTTCCAGTCGCATCGACATAGCCTGAATACCCCGTGTTCTGTGGGGCGAAAGGTGGAGGCCTTAGCGACCCACTCGTCAGCACCGGAACGCGCTCCTAGAAGGCCCGGCGGCCTTCCAGAGCATCCGCCAGCATCTGATTGTTGGCGAATTCCAGAACAGATCCTGAAGGTAAACCCCGCGCCAGGCGCGTCAGGGTGACCCCGCTTTGCGCCAGCAAGCTCGACAGATAAAGGGCGGTCCCATCTCCTTCGAGGGTCGGGTTGGTTGCCATGATGATCTCCCGCACCCCTCCCTTCTGTACGCGTTGCAGCAGCTGCGGGATGGTTAATTGTTCGGGGCCCACATTTTCCAGGGGCGCCAGCCGACCATGGAGCACGTGATAGAGGCCGCGATAGGTGTGCGAGCGTTCCAGCGCCGTGACATCACGCGGTTGTTCGACCACACACAGCAGGGCGGGGTCCCGGCGCGGATCGCGGCAGATGGCACAGAGTTCGCCCTCGGTGAGATTGCAGCACTGCTGGCAGCGGCGAATATTGTCCTTGATGGCGCGGAGTGCCTCGGCGAGCGCCATCACCTGAACCCGGCTGGCCGCGAGCAGATGGTGAGCCAACCGCTCCGCTGTTTTGGGACCAATCCCCGGCAGGCGGTTCAGTTCCTGAATGAGCCGATCGATGGCTCCGAGTGGCTCTGTGCCCGACATCTCTGTGTATCCGTCCGATCAGAGGCCAATAGGCGCTCGGTGGCACGCATCCCGGACCCCTTTTGCCCCACGCACTCCCAGTGTGTGAGGAAATCTGCCCCGGGCTACTATTATCCTAGGCCTGGAATGGGAAACATGCCGACCGGGAGACCAAGATTTCCCATCATCTTGCGGGTTTCGTCGGCTACCAGCTGCCGCGCCTTGCTCAGGGCCTGGTTGGAGGCGGCGCAGATCAGGTCTTCGAGCAATTCGCGATCGGCGAGCGCTTCGGGAGCGATCTGCAGCGCAACCATCTCCAGACGGCCGTTGATCTTCACGCGCACCATCCCGGCCCCGGCATCGCCCTCGGCAACCAGGGTACCCAGGGTTTGCTGGTGGCGAGCCATCTCCTCCTGAATTTTGGGCATGTTTTTGAACAGCCCGGCGAGCGCTCCCAGTTCCTTGAACATGCGTCAAGCCTCCTCGGCACTCTCGTTCCGTTTGGTGGCATCCGCCTCGGGAAGAGTAAATCCTTCCTCGATGCGAACAATCTGGGCGCCCAGCAACTCGATGGCGCGTTTGATGATCGGTTCCTTCTCGACTTCTTCCTTGAGCCGGCGGGTTCGCACCGCCTCGGCTTCGCGAACCGCCGCCGCCGTTGGTTGATTCATCACCTGAGAAGGAGAGATGGCCACGCCACTCGATTCGACCCGGAAGTTCCACCCCTCTCCGGTCACCTTGCGCAGCGTTTCTTCGACCTTGCTCACTCGTTCCGGGGCCGAGCAATAGTCTCGATCCTGATTATAATCGACGGGAAAGCGTAATACCAGACTGTTTGGCCTGGAAATTGCAGGCAACCCTGCTTTTTCGAGCTGAGCGGCGAAGAATTTCCCTACTTGCGCCAAAACCTGCCCCCAGACGTCGGTGAGCGACTCTTCATCGAGCCGGCGCGTGGCATGGCCGTTTTTCCCTGTTTCAGGGGGCATCAGACCGTTTTTTTTTACGCCCTCGACGGCCGGAAGGCCGCCAAGTTTGGGAGGCGGGGGGGCAGGGGAGGCAGCGCCGGGCGGACCGGCGGCCACGCCACTCTGGCGAACCCACTGGGTCAACTGGGTAAGGGGGAGAAGATCCTCCAACCGCGCGAGCCGGATCAAGGCCATCTCCACCAGCAACCGCCCATGATTGCTCCGTACCAAGCGGAGCCGGGTACTGGAGAGGAGATCGAGTCCAGCCAGAATGGTATCGAGGGGAATGGCACGCGCCTGTTGGTGCATGGTGGTGCGAAAATGTGGCGGAAGGTTCAGATCGGACACCTGTTCGCCGGCACAATTGAGCACCATCAGATCGCGCCAGTAATTCAGCAGTTGATCGACCAGCTCGCTCATCTGCACCCCGCGGCCGGCCAGCTCCGCCAGGGCCTCGAGCGCCTGCGCAGGGTTGTGCGCCAGAATCGCAGTCGCGAGTTCGGCCACCCAGTCGTCGGCAGCGCTCCCCAGCAGGGTGTAGACCTGCTCGGCGGTCAGTTTCTCAGTGCCGAACGAGAGCAACTGATCGAGCAGCGACTGGGCGTCGCGCATCCCGCCTCCGGCGCGGCGGGCGATCAGATCGAGAGCCTGGGGATCGGCCTCGCGCCCCTCGCTGGCAACGATATCCTGCAACCGCCCGACAATCTGCGGCAGGGTGAGCCCGGCAAAGTCGAAACGTTGGCAGCGGGACAGAATGGTGATCGGCACCTTCTGCGCATCGGTGGTGGCGAGGATGAACTTGACGTGAGGCGGCGGTTCCTCCAGCGTTTTGAGCAAGGCGTTAAAGGCCTCGCGCGTGAGCATGTGGACTTCGTCGATGATGTAAATCTTGTACCGGCCACGGCTCGGGCGATACTGCACATTGCTGCGCAGATGGCGTGCCTCGTCGATCCCGCGGTTGCTGGCGGCGTCCATCTCAAAGACATCGACATCCTCGCCAGCGGTGATCGCCTTGCAGCTGGCACAGACTCCGCAGGGTTGGATCGTTGGACCTTGCTCGCAGTTGAGGCACTTGGCCAGGATGCGCGCGGTGGAGGTTTTACCTACCCCGCGGGGACCCGTGAAGAGATAGGCGTGGGCGACTCGATCGGACTTGATGGCGTTCTCAAGGGCCTGGGCCACGGCGTGCTGGCCGACCAGTTCAGCGAACCGCTGCGGACGATAGCGCCGGGCCAGAACGGTGTAGCCTTCGGCGGGCGCGGGATCAGCGGGGAGGGAAGGCGTCTGCCTGGCCATGATCCTTGGCCCTCGGTTGCGAGCGGGTGTGGTTCCTGAAAAGAATGGAGCCCGCGGCGAGCATCGAGAGAGGTGAGTCCACTGCACCCGGTACGGCTGTTTAAGGCTGCTCCTTCCGGCCTGACCTGGTTCACAACTTCCCGTTGCGTGGGTCCCCTCCCGCCTCCACCGCGGGCATCAATCAGACGAGCGCTTCCGTGGGCGTTCCCTGGTAACAGGACAGCCATCCGCGAAGATCTCGCTCGTCTTCCGGTACAAGACCGCGTCTGTCGATCGTTACTGCGGCACTTCCTTGCTCACGATGGTGATACGATCCATCACCACGGGCTTCAAGGGACGGCGCGAGCCATCCACATCCTGCTCCTCGATGATGGTGGGCTGCATGAAAATCTTGCGCGCCACATCCAGACCACGAGTGATCTTGCCGAAGACCGTGTAGTGGCCATCGAGATAATCGGCCTTGCACAGAGTAATATAGAACTTGCAGGCGGCAGTGTCCCTCTCAATTCCGCGACAGGCGCCCACCGAGCCCTCGACGTGCCGGGCTTCGGGGTTGGTTTCGGGGTTAAGCCAGTAGCCCAGCGAGTCCGCTCCCGGTTCGCCCGTGCCCCGGGCACAGCCGGCCTCGATCTCCTGGAAGCGCGTGTTCTGCTCGACGTCGGATTCATCTTGAATGATGCGGTCGAAGCACAGCCCGTCGTAGTAGCCGACCTTGCTCAGGGCAATGAAGTTGCGCACATGGTTGGGCGCCCATTCGGGATGCAGTTCGATCTCGATCTCGCCCATCTTGGTCTGGATGATGGCGGAGTACTGGATCTTCTGCCCCTTGTCGTTGACGAAGCGGATGGTATCCCAGGTCTTGACGACCTGATCGTAGAGTTTCCCAACCGATTTGCCAGTCATGGTCTGGTCGGGGGGGCGGACGCCTTCGGGCGGATCCTTGCGAGTCGCCTGGGCAAAGGACTGCTGCAACTTGTCGTCGTACACTACCTTGGGATTTGCAGACTCCGCCGCTGGAGTCTGGGCGCTGGGGGGGGTGGGGGTGCCTGCGACGGCCGGGGCCGTTTGCTCCGCAGGGGCCTCCACCTGGGACGGGGTGGACTTGCCACAGCCTGCGCTCAACACGAGGACGCCGGCCAAAGACAGCCAGGCCCACCCGTGAACCAACGTGCGAGGGGAACGAGCCATTGCCTTCTCCTTAACGGACAGACCACGGCGCTCATGGCCGTACCAGGGGCGGCGATCCTAGTATAGCATGGGCCGTTTTGCAACGCGGATTCTCGGGACGCGGACCCAGGCGCGCGCGGTTGCTTCCGTTCCTGCGGGCAGTTGTGGCAAAAGGATGCGACGGTGATTACCCTTGTCTTCTTTCTCCCCTTGTTGCCACTGGCGCTTTACTTCCTCGTGCTGGGAGCGATCAATCGACGCCAACATCCCCTGATGGTGCCGGGAACCTGGGACTTTGCGGGGTTACTCTTTGGTAGTTGTGGCTTTCTCGGGATCGTCGGGCCCTCGATTATCACCCTGCTCAACGATCACTGGAGTCGGGCCGCGGTGATGGATGTCGATCATCCGCGTTCGCTCCCCAGCGCTTCCTGGTGGTCGTTTGTTTATCTTCTCTATTTTTTGCTGATTACCCTGGGCGCGGGATATCAGTTGTGGCGCCATCGGCGGCTCACGGCCATCTACAACGTCGATGGGGAGGCCCTGATGCGCCAGCTGCGGGACATTCTGGACCGTTTGCAGATCCCCTGCACGCCGGTGGATCACTTGCTGGTGCTCGGGAAACCCGAGGTCGCCTTGCTGGAAGTTGATATTGCTCCGCTGCTCCATCATGTGACGCTGCGCTGGGAGCCCGGAACCAGCACGTTGCGGCGCGAGGTGGAAGAGGAATTGCGCCAGGTTCTCGAACGCGCCCCCACATCCGACCATGCGGTGGGGTCAGTCCAGTTTATGATCTCGATGGCGCTGTTCGGTGCCTTTCTCATTGGCGTGGTCGCCAGTGTGCTGTTGTGGCTGCACCAGGGCTAGCGCGGCAGTCCCCGGTGAATGATGCACTCTCCCTGGGCGGATGACAGCGCTTTGGGTATCGCCATCCACCCGCGCCCCGGAAACACCTTGCCCGGAGAGGTATCCTCGGAGTATCCTTGCAAAGAATGGTGTTGCGCCACAACCAATCCCTCCTCTGCGGCGTAGGGACTATCAGGGAGTCCGGGGCGTCTTGTGGCTCCGGTTCCCGACTCGTTGAGGGTCCGGGATAACAATGTCTGCCGAGACGACAGCTTACCTGGTCATCCGTCGCGAAGACGGCTACGGAGACGTCTTCCCCTTGACGGTGGGACAGCGCTACACCATCGGCCGTGCCACCACCAACGCCATCGTTCTCAAGGACGATTTGTGCAGCCGCGAACATGCCGAGATTAGCTACAACGACAACCAGTGGCATCTGCGCGATCTCAACAGCCTCAACGGCACCCGGATCAATAAGGAGCGGATCGAGGGTGAGATCGAGTTGGAGCCCAACGATACCATTGAACTGGGCCGGAGCTGTCTGATCTTTGTCGAGGATATGAATCAACTCCCCGATGTCCCTCTCGATCAGGGGAAGAGCGGGGTTTCCATCAAAAAACGGCTGGGGCAGACGCGCTTTCTCACTCCGCATCCGCTGGAGGAAGCCGAGGCGGAGCAAACCACCTCGTCCACCCCTCCCCCCACGCAGCCGCGTCATCATGGGCTGAGTCGCGATCTGTCGTTACTGTATCGCCTGGCCCTCGACATGGGGTCGGCGAGCAACTACGAAGATCTGGTGCGGATTGTGCTCGACACCCTGCTCGAAGCGGTGCCCGCCGAGGTGGGCGCCATCCTTACTGTGCCACGTGTCGAGGGAAACGAGCGGGCCAAACGCGGTCAGGAACTGGTACTGACTGCCCATCGTCATCGCGATCCAGCTCGGCAAAACCAGTATATTCGCGTTTCCGATTATGTCAGCAACGAGGTGCTCGCCAGCAAGGAAGCTATCCTGGCGGAGGATGTGGCGCGTGACCGCTATCTGCGCAATCGCGAAAGCCTTTCCGACCTGGGCGCCACCTCGTTGATCTGCGCCCCGGTGATCTTTGGCGATCGCATCCTGGGGTTGATTCACCTCTACTGCACCGATCCGCACAAGGCGCTGACCGCCGAGGATCTGGAGTTCTGCGTCGCCGTTGCCAAGCAGCTGGGCACCATCATGCACCAGTTGCAGCGGCAGGAACAACTGATCAAGCAGAATCTCTCGCTGGTTGATCAACTGCGGCTGGAGAGCGAACTGGTTGGCAACAGCCAGGCGATCAAGGACATTGAGAAACAAATCTCTCTGGTGGCGGGCACCAACGCGACCTGTCTGATCCGGGGCGAATCGGGCTCGGGGAAGGAACTGGTGGCGCGCGCCGTCCACTATTCCAGCCCGCGTCGCGATGGCCCGTTTGTCTGTCTGAACTGTGCCGCACTCACCGAGACGTTGCTGGAGAGTGAACTCTTTGGCCACGAAAAAGGGTCGTTCACCGGCGCCACGGAAAAGAAGATCGGCAAGTTCGAGGCCGCCGATCGGGGCACGATCTTTCTCGATGAAATTGGCGAGATGCACGTTGGCACCCAGGCGAAACTGCTACGCATTCTGGAGGGGCATCCCTTTGAACGCGTGGGGGGAAGTGTGCCGATTCGGGTCGATGTGCGCGTGGTGGCGGCCACGAATCAACCGCTGGAGCAGGCAGTTCACGCGGGCACCTTCCGCCGCGATCTCTTCTTTCGGTTGCAGGTGGTTCAGATCGATGTGCCGCCCCTGCGTGATCGCTTGAGTGATGTGCCCATTCTGGCCGAGCATTTTCTGCATCGGTTTGTGCGCGAGACGGGGCGCAAGTTGAAGGGATTCACGCCAGCGGCCCTGGCCAAGATGCAGAACTACCACTGGCCCGGGAATGTCCGCGAACTGCGCAACTGCGTGGAACGTGCTGTCGCTCTGGGGGCCGGTCCCATGATCGACGCCAAGGACATCTGGCTGTCCACGCTGGAGGCCGGCCGTCCTCCCGTGGCCGCGGAGATCGCGCCGACGTATCAACCGCTTTCGCTGGAGGAAGTGGAAAAGCAACACGTGCTGCAAACGCTCAACCACACCGACTGGAACAAAAGCCAGGCCGCCTCGATTCTGCACATCGAACGTTCCACCCTCGACCGCAAGATCAAGCTCTACGACCTGAAACGCTGACTGATCAAGCGCTCTGGTATCGAAGCGTCACAATTGGCTATACTCGGGCACTTCGTTGGAGCGGCACCTGGTGGTTGTTCTCGACATTCCTTCCGTTCACCAGGAGCGGCCCATGCAGCATCTCACACTTGTGCCCCGTCCGCGTCGTCCGATCGCGTCAAAGGAAGCCGACGCGTTTCCCTGGTTGACCACGGCGCGCGTGGCCATTGTCCTCCTTCTGATTGTGGCGCCGGTCTTCGCTGCCTATCACAACCTGGGCAACACTCGGAACTTCCGGATCGTTCGCGAAGGCGTGCTCTACCGCAGCGGCCAGACCACCGTCGCGGGCCTGGAACGCATTATTCACGATCACGGGATCCGCACCGTGGTCAGTTTGCGTGACGGTTCCTCCGATGCCGACCGCGAGGAGGAGGCATTTTGCAACAAACAGGATATTCAATATATTCGTATTCTGCCACGTAACTGGGGCGCGCTGGAGGGTCCGCCGCCCGTGGATGCGGGCGTCAAACGTTTTGTCCAGGTCATGGCCGATCCCAGGAACTATCCGGTCCTCGTCCACTGTTTTGCCGGCACCCATCGGAGCGGAGCGTACTGCGCCATCTATCGCATGGAATTCGAGGGGTGGAGCAATGAGCAGGCGATCGCCGAACTGAAGTCGCAGGGGTATGCCCACCTCGACGAGGAAGAGGATATCTCCACCTATCTGAAGAACTACCAACCGCGCCGCAAGCGGCTGGTGAGTCAGGAGGAACCGATCCGCGTGGCTCCCGCCGGTGAGCGCTCGCATTCCGTCCCCTGACCGACACCCGCCCCCTTCACGGCAGGGAGATTTGATTGTGTTTGTCTCCCTGCCGTGAATGTCTCGTTGCTCCTCCCTCCCCCGTTGCCCGCACATCCCTTCCCTCGATGCAACTTCAGGTAGTTCAGAGAAGGTAGACAACTTTTTGCCGCGAATGAGCTTGTATCGGCGATTCGGGAGGGTAGACTACTCTCACTCTTTTCATCGCCAGAAGAGCCACCGAAAAAAACAGGCGATGTCTTCCTCGATTGTGCGGACATAATCCATGGCAGATGTCGCTCTACCCTCTCTCCCAGCTCTCCCAGATTCGGAGGCGACGCCCACAAAACGCGGCCTGGCATCCCTGCTGAGCGATGGGTGGTTGCGGGCCTGTGCGCTCTTTACGCTGGTGACGCTGCTGATGCCGGCCGAGGGAGTCTCCTGGTTGGACTTCTGCCCGGCGATGCGCTTCACCGGGGCACCGTGTCCTGGTTGTGGCATCACACGCTGTGGCGCCAATCTCCTGCGCGGGGACCTGGACCGAGCATTCCGTTATCATCCGCTGGGGATACTCGTCTTGCCAGCGGTGAATGGGCTCGGGGTGCTCGCCCTGTTGCCGCGCCTGCGCCGGGAGCGAATCCGCCGGGTACTGGCGCGCTGGCTGTCCGCCTGGGGGCGTCTGGGACTCGCCGTGGTGGTGGGGTTCTTTCTCCTGGGCTGGCTGCGCTGGCTTCTCGTGTTTCTTGGCTGGATTTCCTTTCCGATGCAGTGAAACAACCTTCTCCCTGGCCGATTGTGTAAGCGGTCGGGATCACTGTACGGAATGACCTGATGGTGTTGTGTCACGAAAGGATGAGTAATGACTCCCCTGCTGTGCAACCTCGCAATGCAATCAAGCCTGTTCGCTCAGGTTCGTCCGGGGCAGCCACCCGTGCCAAGCCCCGATGCCGGCGCGATGGCGGCCTTCGGCATCGGGATGTTGCTGGTTTGGCTGTTCGTCATGGTGGTGTTTGCTCTGATCCCTCTTGTCTCTCTGTGGGTAATCTTCAGCAAGGCAGGGAAACCAGGGTGGGCAGCGATCATTCCCATCTACAACATCATCGTCATGGTCGAGATCATCAAGAAGGATACCATGTGGATCATCCTCATGCTGATCCCGTGTACTGCCCCCATCTGGGGGATTCTTAGCGCCATCGAGCTGGCCAAGGTCTTCGGGAAAGATACTGGCTTTGCCCTCGGCATGATCTTCTTGCCGTTTATCTTCTACCCGATTCTCGCCTTCGGTGACGCCCGGTACGAAGGCTAAGCGGATCGTCTCGCTCTCTTTCCCCGGCGGCGCTGGTGTGGTGGGAGTGCTTGCCACGCCAGCGCCGCGTGTGTTTTCTTCGCCGTGGTCGCCCTGGCATAGGAGGCCGCTGCTCAGAGCGCTCTTGGAGAGCGACGCCGTGCTCATACCATAAGGGGAGTTTGTCTTCCCTGAGTAGTTGGCCCCGGCGAGCAGCGACCACGGACCATGCCTAAGCGTACCGACCTGAAAAAGATTCTCCTGATCGGCTCCGGCCCCATTATTATCGGTCAGGCGTGCGAGTTCGATTACAGCGGCACTCAGGCCTGCAAGGCCCTCCGCGAAGAAGGATACACCGTTGTCCTTGTGAACTCGAATCCCGCCACCATCATGACCGACCCGGAAACGGCTGATCGGACCTACATCGAGCCGATTACCTGGGAGTTCGTGGCACGCATCATCGAACGCGAACGCCCCGATGCCATCCTTCCCACCCTGGGCGGGCAGACCGCTCTGAACTGCGCGCTCGATCTGCACCGCCATGGTGTGCTCGAACGGTTCAAGGTGGAAATGATCGGCGCCCGCCCCGCCGCCATCGAAAAGGCCGAGGATCGCGAGAAGTTCAAGGCCGCGATGGTCAAGATTGGCATTCCGGTCCCCAGGAGCGGCGTGGCGCGGTCGCTCGCCGAGGCCCAGGCGCTGCGCGAACAGGTCGGTCTGCCCTGTGTCCTGCGGCCCTCCTTCACGCTTGGCGGCACCGGAGGCGGAATCGCCTACAACCGCGAGGAGTTCAACGATCTGATCGCGCGCGGCCTCGATCTGTCGCCCGTCGGCGAGGTGCTCATCGAGGAATCGGTGATCGGCTGGAAGGAATACGAGCTGGAGGTCATGCGCGACGGAGCAGACAACGTTGTCATTGTCTGCTCCATTGAAAATCTCGATCCCATGGGGGTGCACACCGGCGATTCGATCACCGTCGCCCCGGCTCAGACGCTGACCGACAAGGAATATCAACGGCTGCGCGATGCCAGTCTCGCGATCATCCGCGAAATTGGCGTGGAAACGGGTGGCAGTAACATTCAGTTTGCCATCAACCCCGCCAACGGCGACATGGTCGCCATCGAGATGAATCCCCGGGTGTCGCGCTCGTCGGCTCTTGCTTCCAAGGCCACTGGCTTCCCCATCGCCAAGATCGCCGCCAAGCTCGCCGTGGGCTATCGCCTGGATGAACTGCGCAACGACATCACGCGTGAAACGCCGGCCTGTTTCGAGCCCACGATCGACTATGTGGTCACCAAGGTGCCGCGCTGGGCGTTCGAGAAATTCCCCGACGCCGATCCGACGCTGACCACGCAGATGAAATCAGTCGGCGAAACGATGGCGATCGGCCGCACCTTCAAGGAATCGCTGCAAAAAGCCCTGCGCGGTCTGGAGACGGGGCGTTTCGGTCTCGGCTGTGATCGCCACGATCGCTGGAGCATGACCAGAGAACCGCCGTCGCGCGATGAGATCAGCATGCGTCTGACCACCCCCACCTCGGAGCGCATCTGGTACATTCGCGGAGCGCTCCGCGCGGGCTTCTCTGTGGAGGACATTCAGCAACGCACCCGGATCGATCCCTGGTTCATTCACCAGATCCGCGAAATCGTGGAGATGGAAGATCGCTTACGGGCGTGTCCTGATCTCCAGAGTGCCGACGCCGATCTCCTGCGCCAGGCCAAGCAGCACGGCTTCTCCGATCGCCAGCTGGCCATCCTGTGGCAAACCTTCGAGAAGGACGTGCGGCGCCATCGCATTGAAAAAGGCGTGGTGCCCTCGTTCAAGGTGGTCGATACCTGTGCCGCCGAGTTTGCCGCCTACACCCCCTACTACTACTCGACCTACGAGGCGCCCGCGGTTCAGATTAACGCCCATGGGCAGACGGTGACCTGCGAGGACGAAACGATTCCCCCGGCAGGGAAGCCGCGCATCATGATCCTGGGCGGAGGCCCCAATCGCATCGGTCAGGGGATCGAGTTCGACTACTGCTGCTGCCAGGCCGCCTTTGCCTTGCGCGAGGCTGGCTATGAGACCATCATGGTCAACTCGAACCCCGAGACGGTCAGCACCGACTACGATACCAGCGATCACCTCTTCTTCGAGCCGCTGACCGCGGAGGATGTCCTTAACATCTACGATCGGATGAAGCCCGAAGGGGTCATCGTTCAGTTTGGCGGCCAGACGCCGTTGAACCTGGCCAAGGCACTGGAGGTCGCGGGCGTTCCCATCATCGGCACCAGTGTGGATAGCATCGATCAGGCGGAGGATCGGCAGCGTTTTCAGGCGCTGGTCAATCGGTTGCAGCTGAAGCAACCGCCCAACGCCATCGCCCTGGAAGTGCAGCAGGCGGTGCTGATTGCCCGACAGATTGGTTATCCCGTGCTGGTGCGCCCCAGCTATGTGCTGGGCGGGCGCGCCATGGAGATTGTCTACACCGAGGCGGCCCTGGAACGCTACATGGAACGGGCCATGACGGTGTCGCCGGGCAAACCCATCCTGATCGACAAATTTCTGGAATCGGCGATGGAGGTGGATGTCGATTGCCTCAGCGATGGGCAGCGCACCTTGATTGGCGGGGTGATGCAGCACATCGAGGAGGCGGGCATTCACTCGGGCGATTCCGCCTGTGTGCTGCCGCCGCACAGTTTGCCCCCGGAGGTGGTGGCAGAGATCAAACGCCAGACGCGCGAGATGGCGCGGGAACTGACCGTCAAGGGATTGATGAATGTGCAGTTTGCCGTCACCCGAAGCGGAACGATCTATGTGCTTGAAGTCAATCCTCGGGCCAGTCGCACCACGCCCTTTGTCTCCAAGGCGACCGGCATTCCCCTGGCGCGCTATGCCTCGCTGGTGATGGTGGGCAAAACGCTCGATGAACTGCAGCTGTTCGAGGAGTATACCCCGCCCTACTTCTCGGTGAAGGAGAGCGTTTTCCCGTTCAACAAGTTCCTGGGGGTGGACATCATCCTCGGTCCGGAGATGCGCTCCACGGGCGAGGTCATGGGGATCGACGACAGTTTTCCGCTGGCGTTCGCCAAGAGTCAACTGGCGGCCAACAGCGCGCTTCCGCCCAACGGCAAGGTGTTTATCAGCGTGGCGGATCGAGACAAGGCCGAGGTGATCCCGGTGGCCCGCGGACTGGCCGACCTGGGATACGAATTGATCTCGACCCGTGGCACCGCGCGCGCGTTGCGGGAAGCAGGGATTGCAGTGCAGGAAGTGCCCAAGGTGCAGGAAGGCCGTCCCAACCTGATCGACTTCATGAAGAACGACGAGATCGCCCTGGTGATCAATACGCCAAGCGGGCAGGGGGCACGCACCGACGAGGGGAAGATTCGCTCGGCGGCGGTCGCCAACGGGGTGACGTGCATCACCACCCTGGCCGCTGCCCAGGCCGCCGTGGAAGCCTGCCGGGCCACGCGCGGTCGGCCCTGGACGGTCATGGCCATCCAGGATCGATACCCCGTCCTGGCCAGCACGAGGACTCTCCGATGACCACGCGACGTCAGTTTGTCCACCAGACGGCGGCCCTGAGCGCTGGCGCTCTCCTGGGCGCTTCGCTGCAAGGCGCCGGGGACGCTCCCCTGCCCATTGTCGACACCCATCAACACTTGTGGGATCTGAAAAAGTTCAAATTGCCGTGGATCGAGAAGGGCTCTCCCCTCCAGCGCAATTACCTGATGAGCGATTACCTTCAGGAGGCGCGCGGGCTGAACATTGTCAAAACTTTGTACATGGAGGTTGATGTCGACCCGTCGCAGCAGCAGGCCGAGGCGGAGTATGTGATTGAACTCTGCAAGCGGGCGGATACGCCCATGGTGGGCGCCATCATCTCCGGCCGCCCCGCCGAAGCGAGGTTTGCCAGGTATATTCGGCAGTTTCGCGACAGCGCGTACATCAAGGGCGTGCGCCAGGTTCTGCATGGCACCGCCCCGAAGGGATTCTGTTTGAAGAAGGAATTCCTCGCCGGCATTCGCCTGCTGGGTGAGTTGGGGATGAGCTTTGACCTGTGCATGCGGCCGACGGAGTTGCTGGATGCTGCCCAGCTTGCCGACGCCTGCCCGGACACGCAGTTCATTCTCGACCACTGTGGCAATGGGCCGGTGCAGGGCGAGCACACCCAGTGGCAACGGGACATGACCGCCATTGCCAAACGGAAGAATGTGGTGTGCAAGGTGTCCGGGATTGTAGCTGGGGCGAAGCCGAAAACCTGGATTCCCGAGGACCTTGCGCCGTTGCTCACCCACACGTTGCAGGTCTTTGGCCCCGACCGCGTTCTCTTTGGCGGTGACTGGCCGGTATGCACCAAAACGGCCACGCTGCGTGCCTGGGTCGAGGCGCTCAAGGTGGTGGTCAAGGATCGTCCTCGCGACGAGCAGCACAAGCTCTTTTACGATAATGCGGTGCGCTATTATCGTCTTTCCTAAGTGTCCGCCAAAAGCAATCCGGTCCCGTGGGCAGTGAGAGGACCCTCACTGCCCACGGGACCGGGGCTTCTCGATGCGAGTAATCCTTGCGGGGTCTTTAGAAGCGCAGACGCAGTTCGGCGCGGATGATGTCCTTGTAGAGCACTTCCCCCGTCAGAGCGCGCCCATAGCTGATGCCGATATCCGACTGATTGCGGATGCCCGGCAGAGCCAGGTTGCCGAAGCCGAAGCGAACACCCAGTTTGCCATTCACGATCGTGTCGCCCTTGGCCGACACCCAGGGCGGCGGAATATCGGGCCCGGATTCTTGCCCGCTCAGGAACGTCCAGCCCACCACCTCGGCCACCGGTTGCACGCGGAAGTTGCACCCCTGGTAGGCCAGCACGCTGAGGCCCGCCCCATAGCGGAGCACGTTGCCGGCAAAGTTCGAGCCACCAACCGCAATCCAGTCGCGCACCTCGCCTTCAAAGAAGAGCTTGGGAGCGAGTTGCTTGTACAGCAAGAGCGCTGGTTCCAGGCTCACGTGTTCGGTACCCAGTCCCTTGGTGCCGTCGGCGGTCGGGACGTAGGTGCGGAACTGGAAGGTGAAGAACGTCTTCTCGTCGTCGTACAGGCTCAACTTGAAACCGGCGTTGATATCGCCGATCCCGCTGGTGTTGAGATTGACCTGTGGATCGATGGCGACAATCGGCACTTCGATGAAGGTGGAAAAGTCTTTATTCCAGGCGTATTCCAGGTAAGTCTGGTAATACTGGGCGGAGTTGATATTGGTCTCGGGCAAGGGCGGACCATTGGCCGGTCCCAGGCCGGCGGCGTTGAAACAGCCACACTTGGGATAAAAGAATTCACCACGATCCGGGCGGTTGATATCATACACCGAATCGAAGCGCAACCGCATCTGGGTTCGCGGGATGGCACTGTCGATGTAGTTGCTCGCCGTGAAGTAGCCCCCGCCCACCGAGGACGACTCTTCCGGGGCCGCCGCGAGGTCGGAGCTGGCTCCGCTGTCCGACGTGATCGGCTGGCTGCCGTCCATGGACGAGGACCCGCCAGGCATCATGCTCCCCTCGGGCACCACCGACTCCAGCGGGGTGCCGGGGATATAGGACGAGCCAGGCATGACCGGAACAGACGACGGACACGAAACACACGGTGCCGACGTTTGCTGGATCGGCGCCGTCGGGGCGCGATAGACCTGCGCCTGGGCCACCGGGACAAGCCCTGCCAGCACCACGGCGCTCGAGAAGAGACTGCGCCACGTGCGCAGTTTTCCATGCCGGAGAACCATTGATTCCTCCTTGAATACCCTGGGCCGGAGAGATGTACTCTACGAGGTCCCTTCGTCCCTACCTTCATCGACTGACCCTCTCCACCATTATCAAGCAATCGTGAAAGGCAAGGATGATGGCGCGAATTCCCGGACGAATCTCTGCGGGTTGTAACGGATTGATCGTTGGCGCAGTTGCCCTGGGGGTGCTCACTCTTGGCCTTGGTGCGCTGCCGGCCGCCGATCCGCTGACCACAGGGTTACACGAGCTGGACGCGGGAGTCGCTGCGCCCAGCGTGCGCACCACCCTGAAACAACAGGTTGCGGCCGATCAGCAACGGCGCTTGCGTGCCGCCAACGATCGCAGCAGCGCCGAGTGGAGCAAGATCACTACCCGGGCGGGGTGGGAGAGCTTTCGCCAGGCGCGCGTGGAAGCCCTTCGCGCCGCGCTGGGAACCTGGCCCGCCGCCCCGAAAACCGTCCCGGTCCAGGTGAGCGCCACCCGTCAACGCGACGGCTACCAGATCGAGAATCTCCTTTATGAGAGTCGCCCCGGCTGGTGGGTATCCGCCAATCTCTATGTCCCCGCGAAGCCAGGCGCCGCGATGCCGGGGATCCTGATCTCGCATGCCCACCACACTCCCAAGGAACAGGGCGAATTGCAGGACATGGGCGCGCTCTGGGCGCGGGCGGGCTGCCTGGTCCTGGTGCCGGATCATCCCGGTCATGGTGAACGCCGCCAGCATCCCTTCGCCTCGGCCAAGGATTACAACCAATCGTTCGCGGTCAGCCGCCAGGATTACTACTTCCGTTACGATAACGCCCTGGAGCTGGACCTGGTGGGCGAAAGTCTGATGGGGTGGATGGCCTGGGATCTGATGCGCGGCGTGGATGTGCTCCTGGCGCGCAAGGGAATCGATCCCAAACGGATCATTCTGCTGGGGGCGGTTGCTGGCGGCGGAGATCCGGCTGCGGTGGCCGGCGCTCTGGACGAGCGCATTGCAGTGGTCGGTCCGTTCAACTTTGGCGGCCCGCAACCCGAGACTCGTTATCCTCTCCCCGCGGATGCGGAGAAGACCTTCAACTACGCCGGCGGAGGGAGCTGGGAATCGACACGTAATCTACGACGCTCGGCGGCCGACGGCTTTCTTCCCTGGGTGATCGTGGGCAGCGTCGCGCCACGGCGGTTGATTTACGGCCACGAGTTCAGCTGGGACCGCGCGCATGATCCGGTGTGGAAGCGCCTGGAGACGATCCACGCCTTTTACAAGACACCGGAGAATCTCGCCTTCACCCACGGCAAGGGTGGGTTGCAGGGGCGGCCTCCCGAGGCGACGCACTGCACGCACATTGGCGCTCCCCATCGGCGCCTGATTTACGAGGCGTTCAAGAAGTGGTTCGCTATTCCTCCGGGGGTGGAGGAGAATCTCACCCGGCTGCCCAGTGAGCAACTGAAATGCTGGAGCCCGGAACTGATCCGCACCCTGAAGCCGCAACAACTCTCCGATCTCCTTCCACGTCTTGCTGCTGAGCGCAGCGCCGCCGTGCGCAAGGAACGCGCGCCGCTTGCCCACGAAGAACAACTCCGCGCCTGGCGCACCGATCTGACGCGCTTGCTTGGATCAAGTACCCCCGCCAAGAATCCGCAGGCGCAACGCAGCGAGGCGAAGGAGCCGGCTCTGCCCGGAGTGACCATCGAGCGCTATCTCCTCACCGCCGAGCCAGGGATGGTCGTTCCGCTTCTGTTGCTCCGACCCGCGCAAAAGGCGCCCGGGGTAGTGGTGCTGGTCGCGCAGGCGGGCAAACAGGCGTTGCTGCGTGAACGGGCCGACGAGATCGCCGCCTTGCTCGAAGGAGGGCTCGCGGTCTGTCTCCCCGACGTGCGCGAGACGGGAGAGACGGCGAGCGGGACGGGACGCGGTCGTCGCAGTAGCGCCACCGCGCACTCTGCCACGGAGATGATGCTGGGGGGCACGATGCTCGGCGCTCAGCTGCGCGATCTGCGCACGGTGCTCGCCTGGCTGCGCAGTCGGCCCGAACTCGATTCGCACCGCCTGGCCGTGTGGGGCGATTCGCTGGCCCCCGTGAACGCGCCCGGCACCAACTTCAAGATTCCGCGTGACGACGATGCTGCTCTCCCGCGTGGTCCCGAACCGCTGGGCGGACTGCTCGCCCTGCTGGCTGGGGTGTACGAGGACGACCTGCGCGCGGTGTGCCTTCGTGGGGGGCTGAGCAGCTATCGCTCGGTCCTGGCCCCCCCGCCGATCGTGTTGCCGCACGACGCCGTGATTCCTGGTCTGCTCGCGCGCGGAGATCTCGCCGACGTGGCCGCCCTGCTGGCTCCGCGCCCTGTGCGACTGCAAGGGATGGTCGATGGCTTCAATCGCCGTGTAGAGAACGAGGCGCTCGCCCGGGACTATCAGGTGACGAAACAGGCGTACGGCAAGAACGCGGATAAACTGGATCTGAAAGGTGATGGTTCGTCCGCGCGCTGGTTG
>JAKOSN010000274.1 GCA_029777335.1 Planctomycetota bacterium | reverse complement strand
TACGAGAAGGCCGCGGAGAAACTGGAAAAGCTCGGCAAGGAGCGCCCACTGACGGCGGAGGAACAGGCGGATCTGGGCGCCATCCATCTGCGCCTGGGGAATCTGCCGCGCGCCCTGGCGGTGCTGCGCGCCGGACACAAGGAGCATCCGCAACACTTCCACCTGGTCGCCAACCTGGGGACCGCCTACCAGATGAATGGCGACCTGCCCCAGGCGGCGGGGTGCCTGCAACAGGCTGTTCGGCTCGCGCCCGCGGAGCAGAAACCCTCCGAGGAGATGCACCTCAAGCTGGTGCGCTTGCGTCTGCGCGAGACACCCGAGCATCAGGAACTCGACGATCTGCTCGGCATCCGCTTTGTCAACGACCGGGGCGACTACGAACCAGGACGGCTGGCGGCCGAACAACGCAAGAAACTCTCGGCGAGCGCAGTCGCACACATTCAACAGCTGGCGTTGTGGTTGCCCACCGATGGCCGGTTACTCTGGCAGCTGGGCGAGCTGGCAGCGGTTTATGGCGATCTGAAAACCGGAGCGGCAATCATGGATGGCTGTGTCACCGAGTTTGGCCTGCGTGCCCGCGAACTGACGCGTCATCGTCAATTGCTGCGCGCCGCGGTCACGGGGCAGAAGGAGGGTCCCGCGGTCAAAACGATGCACGAGGGCCATGCGGGGACCTTGAAAACACGCTCGCCCCGCCCCCTGGTGGATCGCTCGATCGAGGCCGGTCTGCCCGCCATCAAACCCGAGGGGATCAACGGCTTGCCCTGGCAGGTGCTCACCCAGACCACCGTGGATCGCCACTATCGCCCCACCTTCTCGAAGTATTTGCAGGACCTGGATGGCAAGCAGGTGCGCCTGGAAGGTTTTGTGCAACCGCTGGGGATGGCGCTGGACATGAACGCCTTCCTCCTCATCGAGTATCCGGTGGGCTGCTGGTACTGCGAGATCCCCGAGATCATCGCCATGGTGTACATCGAATTGCCCCCAGGCAAGACGCTCCAGTTCTCGCGCGATTTGATTCAGGTGACGGGCAAACTCAAGCTCAACGCCAAGGATCCCGAAGATTTTCTCTACAGCATTGCCAACGCCGAGGTGAAGGTGGTGGAATGATTCGCTCCCTGCACCCGCGGCGCCGCACAGAGAAGGGCTCGCACACCGCTCCGCTGGTGAGCCATCGGTCAAGGAGTACCATTCATGGCACTGACACAGGCACAGATTGAACAACAGCGCAAACAGGCGGAGGAATTGCTCTTCTCCGGTCCGCAGAAGCTGGGGTTCGCCAAGGGGCTGTTCTTCGGGCAATTTAACGGACATGCGCTCTTTCCCTATCCCCACTTCAACGCCGAGGAAATGCAGGTGGTGGACCAGGCGGTCGCCGAGGTGCGCCGCTTTGCCGACGAGCACATCGACGCCGCCGCCATCGATCGCGACGCAGATATTCCACGTGCGGTGATCGATGGGCTGGGCAAACTGGGTGTGCTGGGGATGACAGCTCCGGTGGAGTATGGCGGGCGGGACTTCTCCCAGCGCGCCTATTGCCGCATCATGGAGGTGATTGGCGGACATTGTTCCTCCACGGCGGTCTTTGTCAATGCCCACCACAGCATCGGCATCCGCGCCCTCCTCCTCTTTGGTACCGAGGAACAGAAGAAACGCTGGCTGCCGGGGTTGGTGAGCGGAAAGGAACTCGCTGCGTTCGCGCTCACCGAACCCGAGGCCGGGTCCGATGCGGCCAACGTGCAAACGC
>JAKOSN010000050.1 GCA_029777335.1 Planctomycetota bacterium | reverse complement strand
TGTCAATCTTGTAAAAGCCGGTCCTGGCGTCGCGACTTAATTCTGCGCCAAGCAGCCCTGTCTTGATCCGCGTCACGCTCGGGACATCCCCCCCACCCACATAGGCATGGCCGACATTCAGTTCGCTGATCATTTCCCCGATGACGTAAGTCAGATCGGCACGATGATTCACGTGAGCGACGAGAGGTGCGTAGCGCTCCCGCATCGCCTTCCAATCGACCCCGTGCATGTTCGGGTCATAGAAGAAATCACGCATCTGTCGCCAGCACTCATTGAAGATTTGCTTCCATTCTGCCTGCCGATTGAGCCGAACTTGCATACCGGAAGTATCAAGCGGCTGACTGATGCTCACCGGCCCCTTGGGCAGGTCGATGATGCCATGCTTGCCATCCTGCGACACCAGCATCTTCTTGCCATCGGCAGAGATCTCAAAGCCGTTGACCGAGCCGAGCGCTGTCTCCTTGCGTTGGCTGAGATCATACTGTTGCAGCGCCGGTTTGGGATCCTTGCTGCCACGACGAATATAATAGAGCGTACTGCCCACCGAGGCGAGGTTGCCATATTCCGCCGCTTGAATGGGTAATTCGAGAACACGGTCCTTCAATCCGTCGAGATCGACCTTGAGTGCTGGAGGCTCTTTCTTTTCCGGTTCTTTTTTCTCGTCTTTCTTGTCGTCCTTTTTGGGTTTCGCTTCCTTGAGGCTCGTTTCGTCGTTCTTTGGTTTGAGAGGATTGGGCGTCTCCTTCGCCAGAGTCACGAAATAAATCCGTGCCTGATCGCGATAGGCGTGATTCCACTCGGTGTGGCTATAAATCGGATTGAATTCACGATCGGAAACAAAGAAAAGATACTTGCCATCGCCACTGAAAACGGGCCCATGCGAGGCATACCACCCATCAGTCACGGGGTAACTTTTGCCCTGCTCCACCGAGTAAAGATAGACGCGGGGAAGAGAATCCACCTCCATCTCCCCATAAGCGATCCATTTACTGTCCGGCGACCAGGAATAGTCGCGGATCTCCCACATCTTGGCCTGGGTGACCGGCGTAACCTTCCCCGATTCAACATCCACAAACTGCAGACGAAACTTCTTGTCACCCCAAAGGATCTTTTTACTATCCGGCGACCAGTAGATCTCGTACTTGTACGTGTCCGCCCCGCGAGTCAGTTGTTTGGCGGATCCGCGGCCATCCTGGGGGATAATGTGGATTTCGTCCTCGCCACTGGCATCGGAGACACAGGCGATCCATTTCCCATCGGGGGACCACTTGGGATTGCGTTCGTGCACTCCAGAACTGGCAGTAAGATTGCGGGTCTGGCCGTGCTCCGCTGGGACGGTGAAGAGATCCCCCCGGGCACTGAACAGTGCCCGTTTGCCATCGGGAGCAATCTCAAAGGCACCGATATTCTTCGACACATTCACCAGGGTGGTGCGCGCTCCCACCTGATCCTCCTGGATTCGGATCGGCACCCTGGTCGTTTTCTCCGTGTCCAGATCAAATCGATAAATCCAGCCGCCCTTTTCAAAGACGATCGCCTTGTCTCCCAGCGAGGGAAACTTGATGTCGAAGTCTGTGAAGGTAGTCAGCGCGCGTTCCTTGCCCGATTCCAGATCATGAACATGGAGGTTCATGCGCTGCTTGGCGTCGCGATCGGAGATAAAATAGATCTTGTTCCCGTGCCACATGGGGATGATGTCCTGGGCCCCGTTCTTCACGACTGCCTCGGTCTTTTTCGTCGCGAAGTCGTAGATCCAGATGTCGTCGGCCATGCCACCCCGATAGCGCTTCCAGGTACGAAATTCCCGAAAGACCCGGTTGAAGGCGAGTTTCTTGTCATCAGGAGAGTACGAACAGAATCCGCCTCGTGGCAGCGGGAGTTGTTCAGGCAGGCCACCCTCCACACTCACGGTGTACAGCTGACCGAGGAAATCGTTGAAGGAGCGCATTCGAGAACGAAAGACGATGTGCTTGCTATCGTTCTTCCAACCGAGAACGATGTTATTTGGTCCCATGCGATCGGCCACATCGTCGCGATTCAGGGTGGCGGTGAACGTCAACCGGCGCGGAACCCCACCTTCCGCCGGCATCACATAGACCTCGGTATTGCCGTCATACTGCCCGGTAAAGGCAAGCCACTTGCCATCGGGCGACAGACGGGGGAACATCTCGAAGCCTTCGTGGTTGGTCAGTTTCCGGGCAACCCCGCCGTCGGCAGACACGATGTAGAGATTACCAGCATAGGTGAAAACAATTTGCTTGCCATGGATGGTTGGGAACCGCAGGAGACGAGCCTCCCCGCTGGCGGGTTCCTGGGCTGGGGGAGCATCAGAGCGAACGGACTGAAAGGGAGCGCTCACCGCGAGCACTGCCACGAACAAAATCGCCGGATAACAGTTGCGCATGGTCACCTCCTGAAAGATGCTATCAAGATGGTGATACGACGCAGCAACGTCCAGAGTTCAAGAGGCAAACGACCGGTTAGCGTGTGCTGGCCGCTCCATCATCGGGCATCGGCTTGCCGGTGGTGCTACTCTCGGGATAGCGACGGTAGCGAGCATAACGCAGGCCGAAGTTGCCATTGGGATCGAAAGTCGGATGCCCTTCCCATCCCAGGGGGCCCTCTCCGCCAGCACGATGCATCATCGCCAGAAAGACACGATCGCCAGGAAACAGGCGCCGAAATCCCTCGGCTCCGCGTTCCACCTTGGACTCGAAGCCAAGGAAATTCTGCGGGACGGGCAAGGTCTGGATGGCGCACACAAGAAAACCGGCCACCAGATAGCCCGTGAGCAATCCGAAGAAAACTCCGCCCACACGATGCAGCAGGGGAGGCACCTCGGTATCGGTCACGGCCAGGCTGTTGGTCAACAGGCGCAGCAAGCCCAAACTCAAGCTGAACGCCCCGATCAGGGCCAGAAAATCCTCGTAGCCTTCGAGGAACGAGTTGCGAACCATCGTATCGAGTTCATCGGCAATTGGTTCATAGACGGAGATGGTCACCAACCCCGCCAGAACAACGTTCACACACATGGAGCAGGCGGTTAGCACCCCTTCCCGCCAGAAGGCGTACGTGACAAGCGCCATGACAAGGATGGTCATCAGGCCGAACATGGTGGCAACCCCGGGATTCGCAGTCTCTAGCCCGCCGTGGCTTCGTACACGCATGTCACAGTCGTGGTAATGCCGCCCCGTGGTGTGAAGGCGCCGACCACCGCGCAACGCAGCGGTTGACAGGCGTGCACAAAGTCATCGAGCAACCGATTCACAACCACCTCGTAGAAGATCCCCTGGTTGCGGAAGCGCTGCAAGTATAACTTGAGCGACTTCAGCTCGACACACTTTTCCCCGGGGGTATAGGTATAAGTGATGGTACCAAAATCGGGCTGCCCCGTCTTGGGACAGAGCGAGGTGAACTCGGGACAGACGATCTCGATGGTGTACGGACGGGTCCGGTTTGGATTCGGAAACGTCTCCAGTTGATCGGCCGCTGGCACTTCCGCCATGGTTTCCGCCTCCCCTGCTCTTTTCCAGTTCTCTCTCATTACCATTAGCAAGGCGCCAGGAGCATTCAACCCCGATCGGAAGATCGCACAGGGGAAGGAAACCAGCCCTCGTCTCTCAACTCGCTCTCTTCACAAGAGTTCCATTTATTGTAGCGAGAACTCCTGCCCCGTGACTCCGAACGTTGACCGTCTGCCCCCTGCTCCGGGTTCCAGATCGAGGTTAGACTTTCGGACTATTGTCGTCTGTGGAGACGCCGAAATCCCCCCCGGCGAAGAACTCTTTTCGGGGTGGAAGACACGAGGTGGATCCCTGCTGAGGTTGTTTTCCTGCCAGGGAAACACCCATGATGCAGAGGTTCTCTCGCGAAGGAAGTTTATTCTCTCCCCAGGCCCACGCCGAGGTTCTCCGAATGTTCAAACAGCCCCCCCTGCGCCACGATGGACGCATCACAACAGTCCTCCTGGGGCTGTTGATTCTTACCCTGATAGCCGGATTGGCAGTAATCCTCCCCTTGGTTTCGCACCTGAAAAAACAGGAACTCGAAACCCAGATGGCTCTGCTCAAGGCACGTGAAGCGGAAGAACGCTGGATGGACGCTGAGCGGAACCGCGTTGCTCAGCTGGCCGACCAGCAGCACCTCGTCGCCGAGGAAGAAAAAAAACGTCAGCAAGCGGAAGAACAGGCGCGCACCCACCAACGCGAACGTGATCTTTGGGGCGAGTTCGCTGGCGAGGTGGCTGGCGAGGCGGAACGCGCTTTTCAACTGGCGAAAGTCGAGCGCGCTCGGGCGCAGACAGCCGTCGAAGCACTGAATGCCTATCGCGCTGCTGTTCGAGAGAAACTGGAGCAGGCGGAATGGAATCGCTACGGCGGGTTGATCGAACAGGCCAGGCAAGCGACACGTGCAGGACAGGTCGTGACTGCACAGACCTTGCTCGATCAGACGCGCTGGGATTTTCGCAACTGGGAGTATCACCACGTGCAATCCCAGTGTCGCCTCTCGACACACACCCTGCGGGGCGACGGTAACCGCTACTATACCCACGTCACCTACAGTCCCGATGGCAGGTGGCTCGCAGCCAGCGGAACGGAGCATATTATAACTATATGGGATACTAAAAGTGGTAAAAAAGTAACCACTCTCCCTGGAGTGGAACATACCAACAGTCCCCTGACATTCAGTTCTGATGGTCAGCGCATGCTGTGCCTGGATCTCAGTCAGAAAATCATCCGGTGGATCGATCTCTCCACAGGAAAAGCAACCCTGGAGATCAAGGAACCGACTCTTCGGTTCGCCCCGGTCAGCGCAACTCGCGACGGGACAAAAATCGTGGCGGGGAGTGGAGGACTCTTTGAGACTGATCCGGGGGGAGAGGTGAAGCTCTGGGATGGGATCTCAGGGAAGGAACTCCGGCAGTTCAAGGCCCATGACAAACAGATCGTCGCTCTGGCACTCAGTCCCGATGGAAAACTGCTGGCGACGGCGAGCACTGATCAGACAGTGCGGTTGTGGAACCTGGACACCGGCGAACGCCTGTACGAGCTTGGTTCTTTCCTGCGAGCCCCAAGCAGTATCCAATTCAGCCCCGATGGCAAACGCGTTGCGGCGAGCGGACGCGATCGATGGCTAAAAATCTGGGACTCCAGCACTGGCAAGGAAGTGCTCGCGACGCGGCCTCCCGTGGTCGCCAACAACCTGCAGTTTACCTCCGACGGTAAACAGATTGTGACGGTGGGAGTCGGGACCTCTGTCTATGCCGTGGGCGAGGTCAGCTGGCTTGATAGTTTGACAGGCCGTGTCATCCAATCCCTCCAACTGAACAGGGATTTTCACCGAGGTGTCGCTATTCGTCCTGACGGAGGAGAACTGGCTCTCCCGGTGAATCGCACAATCCAGCGCTGGTCGCTCCCAGTCGTCCTGGGGCCGCGTCGTCTTCTTGCTCATACGAACGGAGCACTGAGTTTCGACTTTCGCAAGGATGGAAAACGACTTGTCAGCGGAGGTAATGATCGACTGGTGAAGGTATGGGACGTCGACTCGGGGCGCGAGTTACTCGCAATGCCAGGCCACACGCTTGGGGTACACGGGGTGGCCTATAGCCCGGACGGGGGGCGCATTGTGAGTTGTTCTGGCGGATTCCTCTTTGAGAAAGGCAAGGCTGTTCCCGAGGTCAAGGTCTGGGATGCCGAATCAGGGAAGGAACTTCTTTCCCTGAGCGGGCATGAGGGGGTGGTGCTCAGTGCTTCTTTCAGTCCCGACGGGAAAAAAATCTTCACCTCGGGGCGCGATAAAACCATGCGATTCTGGGACGCCACCACGGGCAAGGCGCTGAAAACGATCTCCAACGAGAAGGCGTATCCAAGCTATGCCCAGCCGATTCTCAGTCCGGATGGGACGCGGATTTACGGAGTGGTGGATCAACTGGTGCGCTGCTGGAACGCTGAGTCCGGGGAGGTGATTGCCTCGGCACCACGCACAGGTCTTCCCACGAGTCTTTCCTTCAGCCCGGATGGCAAAACCCTTCTGGTCTCGTCGCTCGATCGCACCGTCCGAGGTTATGATGCCGAATCACTCAAGGAAGTGTATTTCCTTGTCTGTCGAAACCAGTTCCTGTCCGGGGCGGCGATCAGTCCCGATGGACAGAGGATAGTCACGAGCGGGCAGGAAGGGCTGGTCACGGTGTGGCATCGCCAGAAGAAAGTCGAGTTGATCTCCTTCAATGATCACGCCGACCGGATCGCCTGGGTGCGTTTCAGCCCAGAGGGAACCCGCCTGGTAAGCGCCAGCTACGATGGCAACCTCAACATCTATGAAAGCCAGCCCTCTGTCTCGTCGACCAATCTGTGCGGTGCTTTCGAGGACGTCGAAACCGTGTGTCTGAGCAAGGACGGGAAACGACTGATCAGCACCGGTCACGACGCCCACCTGCGTGTCTGGGACATGATCAGCGGCCAGCAGATCACCACCATCCCGCGCCCGGAGTACATGGGCGGCGTGTCGCTCAGTCCTGACGGAAAACTGGTGAGTGTGACGGGGAAGAAGGGCGGAAACACTCTGGACATACTTGATACTACAACTGGCAAACTCCACAATCGGCTTGAACTGGGAGCAAGCGTGCGAAGCGTCGATTTTCACCCGGATGGAAAACGGTTGGCGCTCGTGCTGAGCAACGGCACGATTGAGGTGCGTGAGGCCCTTTCCGGGTCGGTTTCCGTGCAGCTCGCCGCACGAGAGGAAACACCTCTGCAAGTTCGCTTCAGTGTCGATGGCACCCGGTTCGCCGTGGGTTATCGCTCCGGGAAGGCCCCCAGGCGTGTAATTGATCCCCCTACTCCCTCGACCGCTATCATCTATGACTTGTCGACAGGGAAGCCAATCGTGACGTGCAAGGGCCATGGGGGCGAGGTCCACTGTGTCTCGTTCAGCCCCGACGGACGATACCTGGCCACTGGAAGTGGGGACAAGACAGTGAAGATCTGGAATGCCACGACTGGCGATCTGCTGGCCACCTCGCGCCCGTGGCGAGACACGGTCCGGTGCGTCACCTACAGTCCAGATGGAAAGATGATTGCTGGTGGGACTGATCATGGAGAACTTCAGATCCTGTCTTCCCCCTCCGCCAAAGTGCTTGGCGATCTGGAAGGTTTCCGCTACCCCCGTAGCGGAATCTGCTTCACGCCTGATAGCAAGAAAGTGATGGCGTCGGGATCAAGTTTTGTGGTGAGGATTGTGGATCTTGCACAGGAAGGGATTGTCCCGGAAGAGCGTTGACACCGTCTTTGCAGACGGAAGTTCCTGGGGTGACTCGGGCTGGCGCTGGCTCTGGTTGGGTGAACCCCACGCAGCACAGTCAGCGACAGCCCGATGTCAGTGAACGCAGAGATGCTTATCACGACGCTCCGGCGAGCCGGAAGGTGAGTTCTGGAGTCTTCCGTCGGTGGATGGCGCGAGCAACTTCACAACGAAGCCGCGGGAGGGAACGGAACAGATGTTCCAGCACCTCGGCCTGGTTGTGCGGACAATCCGGAGCCAGGACCACTGTCACCAGGAGGCGGCTTGAGTTTGGCGCGGGGACCACCGATTCCACCAGGACCTCCCTCAACACCTCATCACCAGTCTCTCCAGCCAGGACGGGCTGGAGCGTCTCGGCAACCTGGCGGCAAAGCTGCCACGCCTTGCGATTTATCCCACGCTGGGTGTAGCGGTGGGAAAGTGAACGCGGATCGACCCCATCCAGTTCCCCCAGTTCGGAACAGACCGATTTCATCTCACGCCGAGAGGATTTTCTCGAACGCATAGGGCTCCCAATAAATCAAGGATCTGGAGCGCGGAGGGGCTCCAGGGAGGGGAAAGAAACGGATGCAGAAACGGTCTGGGAGCCAGTCCTTCCGAAGGTGAACTACGTAGAAGAAGATGGCTCCACGATTTCCGTGAGATCACACGCGCAATCATGGGTCACCTCCTTCGTTAGCATGGTGCCAGCGCGGATCGCTTGACAGGTTCGCGGCGCGCGGTACGGTCTGGGAAGATTGACACAACGAGTGACAGGATGGTTCACGCGGTCTGTCCGAGCAAATGTCCCTGGCGGAGAGTTCATGGTGTGCCCGATGTCTTCCGGCGCGGTGTTGTGTCCAGGGTGCCAGCATGCGCTCAAGGTGCTGGGTCAGCGAGCGGGACAGTGGCGCACGCGCTGTCCACGCTGTCGGCTGCCAGTCTTGCTGATTATCCACGACCCTGCGCAGGCACCCACCATCGAACGCCTCCCCGCAGATGAAACTCCTCCCCCCGAGGTTTCCCCGGCGATCCCAGAGACGCTGGGCGGATACCGCATCCTTCGACGGCTCGGTGAGGGAGGGATGGGAACGGTGTATCTGGCCCGACAACTCTCCCTCAATCGCAATGTGGCCCTGAAGGTGCTGAGCCGGGAGTGGCAGACTGATCCCCGGTTCCTCGCCCGGTTTGTCCGCGAGGCTCATGCCGCGGCTCAACTGGTGCATCACAACATTGTGCAGATTTATGACATCGGAAATGATGGCGCGTATCACTTTTTCAGCATGGAATATGTTCAGGGACAGACGCTGTCCGAACTCGTCGCTCAGCGAGGCAAGCTCGATCATGGTGTTGCCCTCGACTACATCCTTCAGGCAGCGCGGGGGTTGCAGGTGGCCCACGCACAGGGACTGGTGCATCGCGACATCAAGCCAGACAACCTGATGCTGAACGAACAGGGGATAATCAAGGTCGCGGATCTCGGATTAGTAAAAACGGCCGACCCGGAAATTCCTGCACACGAAGAGTTGCCCCCCGGGAAAGCCGACGTGCCAACCATCACCCGGTTGGGGACAGGGATGGGTACGCCGGCCTACATCGCTCCTGAACAGGCGCGCAACGCCGCCAGCGTTGATGCGCGGGCAGACATCTATTCCCTGGGCTGTACCTTCCACGTCCTGTTGACCGGCCGTCCCCCATTCGTCGGCCAGACAGCGATGGAGGTGATGCTCAAGCATCTTTCCGAACCGCCTCGTCCCCCCGAGAACCTTCAACCACAGCTCCCCCCTGCTCTGTGGGCAATTCTGGAACGCATGCTGGCCAAGAAGGTCGAGGACCGTTTTGAGGATATGGGGGCGCTGATTGCTGCTCTGGAAGGCTATCGCCGGGCGCAGTCAGACAATCCCGCGATGCCGACCGAGGAAGACGCAGCGAAGCTGACGCGCTACGTGAAACAATTCAACGACATCCCCCTCGCGCGAACGATCCCGTGGACCATCGCGACCTTGCTGGGTGCCTGTGCCTTGCTTCTGGTGCCCTGTGCCCTCCTCCAGTTCCCACGCCTCGCGCTCGCTTTGATGGTGTTTCCCGTGATGGCCCTCCTGTGTCGTGCCCTGTTGCTGGGTTGGCTGTGGCGTTCGGCCCTACTGCCACGGATACGCACGTGCCTTCAACTGGCGAGTCTCTGGGACTGGATCGCTCTGGGCGGAGTTGTCCTGGGGGCCCCGTTTCTGCTCTGGTTGCTTGGACTGCTGGGAGCGGTGGCGGGTGGCACGCTGGTGGCCGTTATCCTGGCAGGTACATTCCACTTCCTGGTGGATCGCCCGATTCATGCAACGAGGCAAGGCGTGTTGGAAAAGGCTCGGACCTTGCTGCAACGAATGCGCTTACGCGGGATCGACGAACCCCGAACCCGCCGCTTTGTCGCTGAGTATGCGGGGCAAGAATGGGAAGCGTTTTACGAGGGGTTATTTGGCTACGAGCAACTGCGGCAGGCGAAGCGGGAACAGATCCCGGATGCCACCGGGCATCCTCGTGCGTTTGGTCGCACCTTCCGCGATCAGTTTGCTGATTGCCTGGACGAACGAATCCACCGAGGACGCCTTCGACTGTTGCCCACCGGATCCGCCGCGCCAGCACTCACGGCGGAACCGGCGATCACCACGAGCCCGGGATCGCCAAAGTGAAGTCACTCTCCCAGGTGTGTGGCGAAACACCAGATGTGGCCATCAAGATCAGCGAGTTGACACATCCGATCCCCCCAGAACGTGATCGCGGGGGGCATCAAGCCAAGGGCACCGGCCTCGGTGGCCCGAGCGTAGAGAGCATCAACGTCGCCGCAGTAGACATAAAGACTAACTGGTGAACGGATGCCACTGCTGAGCGGGGCCTTCGAGGGAGTCCCGTAGGCGCCCTCGGGACCGAACATGATCAGGGCATCGTGCCAGGTCATTTCAGCATGAAGGATGGTTCCATCCGCCGCCTGGGTGGTGCCCCGGGTCGAGAAGCCAAAGACACGCTCGTAAAATTGTAACGCTGCCGTTGCATCGCGCACGGTAAGGTATGGCGAGATCCACGGCGTGGCAGGGGGACGATACTGGTGTTCAAGCATCGGTTGTCCTCTTGGGGGAGGTTTTCCTCAGGAGGACAGTAGCCAAGCCATGAACAAACGTCAAGATGACGAGGGGATGCAGCGGGGTTGGCGCCTGCCCTCTCATCCGGCCACGGGGAAAAAGGTCTGGATGTGGATTCCCTCGGGTTCGAGTTTATCCACGAACATCCACGCCTCGTTAAACTCCTTCAGATGGGGGAGGTCATTCCCCTTCTCGGCGAATCGCATCTTCCAGTTCCCTTCCACGCTTTCCAGCAAATGCATGGAGACGACGATCTTGACGCGCAGATAGGTTCCACTGGCTGCGGCATCAAGCTTGGCGAGTTCGGTCTGCCCCGTGCTTGAATTGAGAACATAGCGGCCGATGATGCCCGCTTGCTGGAGATCGCGAAAGGCGCCGGCCTTGCCAACGCAATCCTGGTACATCGTCTCGAAATCCTTGTTCGCCGTGGCGGAGTTCAGCCCAGGGTTGATTTCCTTCCAGATCTCGCGGTGAGTCGCCTTGTCGGCCACCGTTCCACTGGGAGTAACAATGATGGGACGATTTGGGGAGCTGATCCCGAGTTTGGCCACCAGGCGATCCGTCAGGTGATGGTCGGCGATCAGAACATGCTGAGCCAACGTGTGCCCGGGTTGGTGACTGACAGGGCTGAGGCGGCCTTCGCTTTGCTCCAGGATGGCGATCACCTCATCCTTGGTGTATTTTTTTGCGCGTGACATGGAGAGGCTCTCTCGGGAAAGGCTGTGAACCGTGGAGTGCTGAGCCACAGCCAGTGGACGATGTGGCGACTCGTTATTCGCTCTCCGAGGAGAGATAGAGGATCCGACCACAGGCGGTACACTGGAAAAACAACCCCTGGCGCAGATCGTTGTAGTTCTGGGCGGTGATCTCCGTGGCGCACGCGAGACAGGTTCGACCCTGGACCGCTGACAAGGCATCGGCACCGAGAGCTTGAACCACGCGGTCGTACTGCGGACGAGTGTTGGCGGGGAGAGAGGCCTCGACTTCCTTGAGCTTGCTCGTTGCCTCGGTGAGCATGGCCGTCAGATTCGCCTGGCGATCCTGGGCTCCCTTCTCGAACTGAGCCAGCTCGTCGCGCGCTTGATGAACCGCCTTTTCGAGAACAGGGAGAGCCACGGTCTTTTCTTCCACTGCCACCAGGGCCGTTAAAATCTCCTCTTCGAGAGTGGCAATCTGCTCGCGGGTTGTGGCGATCTCGTGTTGCAGGGCGTCGTATTCCTTCTTCGCTCCCGCCTCGTCGCGCTGACGTTCGTACTTGGCGATCTGCTGATGCTTGCTTTTGAGCGTGGTTTCTTTCTCGTGGATGCTCACCTTGAGTTTTTTCAGGGCTTCCTGGCCATCTTTCAGTTCCTGTTCGCGCCGGGTGACCTTCCCCTGCTGTACCTTGCGCTGAATGGGCAAGCGGTCGAGTTGCTCGCGCAGGTCGCGACTGTGCTTGCGCAGACGGTGGATCTCTCGCAGGATGTCGGCCGGTCCAGCCATCGGATTAGTCCTCCTCCTCGGTACGGGAGAGTAATCAGGAGTGCGGAGGGAAGCGACGTGGCCCCCAACAAAAAAACCGCCGGTTCCGAAGAACCGGCGGTTGCCATTTCAACCCTTCCGTCCGTCGAGGAATCCCTCGAGTTGACGGCTCCGCACCGGGTGCTGGAGTTTGCGGACTGCCTTTGCCTCAATCTGCCGCACCCGCTCGCGTGTGACCTTGAAGATCCGACCCACCTCTTCCAGGGTGTAGGTGTAGCCGTCGCCCAGGCCATAGCGCAACTTGATGATTTCGCGTTCGCGGTAGGTGAGAGTCTTCAGGACCTGGTCGATCTTGTCCTTGAGCATTTCTTGCGTGGCGGCCTGCACCGGAGATTCCGTCGTTTCATCCTCGATGAAGTCGCCGAAGTAACTATCCTCGCTCTCGCCCACGGGTCGATCCAGAGAGATGGGATGGCGGCTAATCTTGAGCACGCGCCGGGTTTCCTCGACGGTGATCCCCGCCGCCTTGGCGGTTTCCTCGATCGTGGGCTCGCGGCCCATCTCCTGCAGGAGCTTTTTGGAGACGTTGCGCAGTTTGCTCATCGTCTCGATCATGTGCACCGGAATTCGAATGGTGCGTGCCTGATCGGCGATGGCGCGGGTGATCGCCTGGCGAATCCACCAGGTGGCGTAGGTCGAGAACTTGTAACCGCGGCGATATTCGTACTTGTCGACCGCACGCATCAAGCCGGTGTTCCCCTCCTGAATCAGGTCGAGGAAGCTCAGGCCACGATTGCGATACTTCTTGGCGATGGAGACCACCAGCCGGAGATTGCCCCCAGAGAGGTCGCGTTTGGCCTGCTCATACTCGGCGAATCGTTTACGAACGATTTCCACACGCTTGCGGAGGCTGGAAGGTTCCTCCAGCGTGTTCATCATGTAATCGTTCAATTCCTTCTCAACATTGGCCCGCTCTTCGCGAGCGCCGCGATCTTCGCGAAGAAGCTCGACCTGTCGTTCCAGTTCATCCATCCGCGTCGAGATCTGTTCCAGCTTCTTCATCAGAGGCTGAACTTTCTGGGTGCGAATGCTCAACTCTTCCACGAGCGTGACACACTTGCGACGGCGGATGCGGAGATTACGGCGTGCCTGGCGTTTTTGCTCCTCGTCGATGCGACCGTCGAGGATGCGGATGAAGTCTTCCTCGTTCTGCTCCATCAGATGTTCGAGGGTCCGCAGGTTATGCGGCATGCGCTGAAGGATCTTGTCCTTTTCGAGGTTCTCGGTGAGAGACACCTTCACGGTGCGATCAAAGGGGAGCTCGCCGGAATGAACCCGTTTGAGGGTGTCGACCACCTGACGCAAAGCACCGTCACATTCGAGGACTTTGCGCCGGAAGCGTTTGCGCGTCACCTCGATTTTCTTGGCGAGAGCAATCTCCTCATCGCGACGAAGGAGAGGAATCTCCCCCATCTGAGTGAGGTACATGCGCACAGGATCGTCGATGCGCCTGCCCTCTTCCTCGTCGATGAAGCTGAGATCGAGATCCTGGCGTTCATCTTCCTCGCCGACCAGGGAAACCTCCGGGGCGCTTTCGCGTTCCTCGGCTTCTGATTCGTCGATCAACTCGATGCCCTGGTCTTCAAGAAGGACCAGGAGCTGGTCGAGCTTCTCGGGGTTGACCGCTTCATCGGGCAGATAATCGTTGACCTGGCTATAGGTAAGATAGCCTTTTTCCTTGCCCGACTCGAGCAAAGTTTTCAGGCCTTCGTCGATCTTCTCCATCAAACCCTCCCTCGCAGGAATGGAGGCTGGTCAGGGACCCAGGCAAAGCCAGGAAGCGAGTCAGAGGTCCCCGAACCGACCGGATGGATCAGCCGGCTCCGCATTGCACCAGCGACCATCAAAAGTCCGTGCCCAGGTTCTGGTTTTGCAACTGCCGCAGTAACTCCAGGGCCGTACCATGGTCCTGGGCCGTCTGGAGTTGATTCTTGATTTCCCTCGTTTCAGCTCGGCTACGACGCTGGCGAAATGCCTCCACCACTTCTTCCAGCCAGCGCGGCCGATCGGGATGCATCCGACCAATCTCCTGATGTTTGAGCGCCCATTCCTCCAAACGGGGATTGTTGATGCGCTCCCGCAGCAGGTCGAAGGTTGGGGTTTCTCCGGCGGCCTGCAAGGCATACAGACCGGCCAGCAATTGCCTCAACCCGGGATGCCCAATTTCCTCAGTGCTGAGAGTGGCTGCCACCGTCGCGACCAGAGACGGTTCGGCGAGCAAGATCTCGAGCAACTGCCGTTCCTCGGGGGCAGAACGACTCTGCCGCGACTCGGGGGCGGCCTCGGGAGGACGCGCTTCGCGTGTCTCGCGCCCGGGGCCACTTGTCGGGGTAGACCGTTCGGTCTCCTCGCGACGGCGTTGCCGGCGTAATTCTTCCAGACGCGCCCATACGGTCTCCTCCTTGAGTGCCAGGCGTCGTGCAATCCGGCTTACAATCAACTCACGCTTGACCGCGCCTGCTTGCCCAGGCAACTCCGGGGCCAGAGCAATAATGGCCAGCATCGCCTCGATCGCCCGGCGTCGTCCTTCCACGCTGGCCATCGAGTCGCTGCTCAGCAAGCGCTGCAACTTAAAATCCAGGGCATCAAGCGCCCCGGCCAGAACTTCTCGAAATCGCTCGGCTCCCTCCGGTTGCACAAGTAAATCGCAGGGATCCAACCCCGGGGGAAGCGTGGCGATCTTCAGATCGACTTCCTGACTGGCGAAGATTTCCAGAGCGCGATCCACCCCGGTCTCTCCACCTGCATCCGCATCATAAACCAACACCACCCGCGGCACGAAGCGTCGCAGGTGTTGCACATGGCGAGCAGTCAGGGCGGTGCCCATGGTAGCAACCACCTCCCCAATGCCCTTCTGATTCGCCATCAGGACATCGGTGTAGCCCTCCACCACCGCCAGATAGCCCGCCGTCGCGCCTGCTCCTCGCGCCTGATCCAACCCGTACAGCAATTCACCCTTGCTGAACAGAACCGTCTCTGACGAATTGTAGTACTTGGGATGCCGAGACGCGAGGGGAGACGCTGGGAGAATCCGTCCTCCGAACCCCACCGGACGACCGAGGGGATCACGGATAGGGAATACGACACGGTCGCGGAATCGATCGTAAAAACCGCCTCCGCGTGTTCGTCGGGCAATGAGTCCCAGGCTCTCCAGAACTTCAAGAGAAATTCGCTCGGCCCGCGCTTTTTCCACCAACCATTCGCCAGAGAGGGGAGCATAGCCAACCCCAAAGAGGCGAATGGTGCTGCCCAGGAGCTGGCGTTGCCCCAGGTACACTCGCGCAGGCTCGGCCAGTTCGGCATCCAACAAGCACTGGTGATATTGCTGGGCTGCCCAGCGCATGGCAAGCAGTTGCTGCGCGCGCGAACGCTGCAACTCCTCGTTCTGGGTCGCTTCCAGGGTAATCCCTGCCCGCCGCGCCAGCAGTTCGAGCGCCTCGCGGAACGTGATCCGCTCATGTTCTCGGACAAACTGCAAGACATCGCCAAACTTGCCACATGACCAGCAGCGGTAGCGTTGTCGACGCGGATCCACATCAAAGGAGGGATGGTGATCGTTGTGGAAGGGACACAGCCCCTTGTAGGTGCCCCCGGCGGGACGCAAGGCGACGTAACCGCCAACCACGTCGACGATATCGTTTGCCTCTTTGACCAGCCGTACTTGATCGCTCGCCAAGGGGCCACCCGTCTGCAAGAGCCGAGAAGGCGAAGTCCGGAGCACAAGGGCAACAAACCCAGGACATTGTCACGCTTACCAATTGTCTTGGCCCCGTCGTTGTCCTCGCAACCGGGGTGTTTCTTGTGTGGCAAGCTGGAGCGGTTACGACAACCGGGGGATCACAAGTCGTTGTCTGATCGATGCTTATTACATCGCACTTACTGTGTGGTAGCGCAATTATAGCCGTCTGGAGAAAACGCGTCAAGCGGGGGAGATCGCCCACCAGAATGAAACCCGTTGTCCTATCTCATTATTAGACAAGTAGTTACTCTTTTACCATCTAGGTGGTCTGCCCCGATTGCGCAAGGATTCTCCCTTGCGCAAAGATTTTCTGGGTGCCCTGAACTCTTGAAACCATCCCCTCCCTGCTACCAGGGAGACCCCGGCCCTCCTGAGACGATCCGACCGCAGCAACGAGTTGGACGGAAGGAGCGCGCGGGCGCTGAAGGAAATTCAAGGTTCTCGTTCTCATCAATTGGCAAGGTCGTACAATGAGAACCATTCCCCTTTCTTTTCTGGGAATGCGTCGAGCAACCGGCGCATTCCTTTTCACTGGGAGAGACCATGAAGCTCACCATGCAGGTCACACTGGTCGGAACGATGCTGATGATGATCGCGGTTGCCTGGGCTGCTGACGACACCACCAAGGCCAGGAAGATCCCCTTCGTCCAGCACAGCGGCTACTTTGAATCAAACAAATCCGGACTGAAAGGTGACGCCTCGTACCTCGCCCTGAGCAGTGAGGCGGATTTCAAGAAACTCTTTGGCATGGCGGTCGTGATGGGCGCTCGGGCCAAATTTCTCCCCAAAAATGCCTTCGCCACCAAGATGGTCGTTGCCACCATCAAACGCGGCAACCGGATTTACACCTACAAGGTCGAGGACGTGACCGAGCGCGAGGGGGTTCTCACCGTGCGCTATAGCGCCGAGGGGAAGGAGGGAGGCACTGCCAAGTTCGCCTCTCCTCTGATCCTCTCCCTTGACAAGGGCAACTACAAGCGAGTGGTCTTTGTTGAAAACGGCAAGGAAGTCGGCGCAGCCACCATCGGGAAGGAGTGAGGTACGCTCGGCTTCTGGGGCATCGAGCGCGCGACCATTGGCTGCGCTCGGTGCTCTGCTCGGTGTCAGTTATCCATATCCCAGAGCAGCACAGTGTTTCCTGCGCCCGCAGCTGCCGTCATCCCATGTGCAGCAAAGCGAACGGAGTGTAAGCGCCCGAGTTTCCAGTCCCACGACTGGACCGCGCGCCCAAGGGCTACTTCCCACAACGTGATCACCCCATCCGAACTGGCCGAGAGAACCCGTTGCCCGTCGAGGGTGAAAGCCGCTGCAACCACTGCCCCTTTGTGACCGCTGAACGTGTGGAGAAGCTTTCCTGTGCAGCGTTCCCAGACATGAACGTAGCCATCGCGTCCCCCGGAGACGAGAAGGCGATCATCGGGAGAGAGGGCCACCGCCAGAACGGTGTTTGCGTGGGCTGCCTGGATCGGAATCGTATAATTGGGCCACCCATACCGCTCCATCACGGGGATGCTCAACAATTGCTCGCACAAACGCACCAGACCTCCCCGCTGATGGTCCCACACCCCAAGCCGCCCTCCTCGGGTGGCTCCGCCGCCTGCAACCAGCCACGGACCTTTCGTGGAGCAAGCCATCGCCATCACGCGCAGATCCGCGCCAGGGATCGCGTTCACCTTCTGTCCCGTCTCTACCGCATAAACATCGAACGTGGCGTTCAGATAGGAACAGATGAGGATGTGCTTGCCATCGGGAAGGAACAACATGTTGTAAGTGCCGTGATGCTCGCACTCCAGGCGGGAAAGCGCCGTGTGGTCGCCGAGATCCCACAGGGTAATCTGGTGATACTGTCCAATGGCAAGGGTGTGGCCCTCGGGCGAGATCGCCAGCGAGATGATGGCCAGGGGCTGAAACGCGCCCACCATCTCCCCCTGCCCGGTGTGCAGATTCCACAGCCAGAGAATCCCTGCGCTGTCACCGGAGACAAGCTGTTGCCCGTCAGGACCAAAAGTGAGTGTGAGGATTGGAGCCTGATGGCCCTGCAATTCGAGCATGCGAAACTCCTTGCAGTACTCAGGACCCAAACCCATCCAGGTCCCACAGGACCACCGTGCCCTCTCCCCCTGCCGCGGCCGCAGTCATCCCGTGGGGAGCGACAACGACCGTATGGATGCGCCCCATCGCCCAGTTCAAGGCCGCTCGTTCGCGACAGGACGGGAGATCCCAGTAGCGAACCGTGCCATCCCAGCTGACTGACAGAAGGGTGCGCCCATCGGGGGCGAAGGCGAGCGAGACTACATCCGCCTGGTGACCGCGCCAGCGACCGAGAATTGCTGGCTCATCGAGCCGAGCCAGGCTCAGTTGCCCATCGCCACAGCCCCAGGCAATGAGCGGGTGCACGCGCGAGCTGCCCACACTGCGAACCCAGTCGGTGTTGCCCTCGAAGGTGTGTTGAATCCGTCCCCAGGTGGCATCCCACACCTTCACCGTACGATCATGGCTCCCAGTGATCAGATGCCGCCCTTGCCCAGAAAAGGTGATCGCGTTGACCGGCCAGCGATGCCCCAGTAGCGTGATCTGTGGCCCCACAACTTCCAGATGGCGCGCCAGATGCCAGAAATGTCCCTGGCACTCGGACCCCGCCGCGAGTGCCCAGCCATCCGGACTCAGCGCCAGCGCCCAGATCCATCCTTGCCCCTGAACCAGAGTACGGCCTTTGAGAACCGGGACCTTCAGGCATTTAATGCAACCATCAAGCCCGGCGGAAAGGAGGGAAGTCCCCTCGGGGGAGAAGGTCAGGGCGCGCACACTGTCGTGGTGCGGACGTGCCTGTGCGGCCAGGTTTCCCGACCCGAGATCCCACAACTTGACCTGTCCATCGTCGCTTCCCGAGGCCAGAAGCAGGCCATCGGGACTGTAGGCCAGGGCTCGGACCGCCGTCCGATGAGCGTCTTTGAGGATAAGCATGGCCCCCTCATCCAGTCAGACGGCGGTCCGAACGCTGGAGCAAACCCACTCACTCGGCGACGGCTTCCTCGAGAATCTTCCGGTAATGGACGGTTGCCTCGTCGTAGGCTTTCTTCGCCTCGGTCTGTTCTGCCTTGCGAATCTGCGGTTTCTTCTGCTCCCAGCAGCGCTCGATCGCCTTGATACACCACTCGGCAGATCGCTTGCTCGCGCGGATCGGCTTGCCGTCGACCAGGACAAAGATCGGGTTGGTGTGGCTGGTGGGGAAGATACGCAAACAGACCCAGCTGCTGTGCTTGATCGGCACCTCGAACGACACCTCCTGTTCGCTCCCATCGGCGACAATCTCCTTGCGGTCCACCACGTATCCGTTGACTACCACTTCCACGGGAACGGTGCGGGTATTCCCGAGACGCGCCCGCTCGATGTCCCAGTAGGGCTTCTGCGTGAGCGGACGTTTGCGGATGGCCTCCGTCGCCGGGGTGGGTTCCGGTTCGAGCAGGGCCGCAACCCTGGCCTGCACCTTGACCTTTCCCGGAGCTTTCAGCGCCACCTCGCTTTTCTTCTCCCCCAGCGCCACATTGTTCACGCTAAAATCATAAAGATGACTTTTCCCATCGGTAACATAACATTTTCCCTGCTTGATCCCCTCGGTCCACTGGTTGAAGTCGAGCTTGCCTTCAAGCTTGACGTAGCTGCGCCCCAACCCGACTCGTTCTCCGTAGATGCAGGGGAAATCTGTTTCGCCACTGATGCGACACCGATACCCGCAGTTCAGCGTGTGATACCAGATGTTCAACTCCCACAGCGAAGGAGTATCCACCGTGGAGATGAAGTCACACATGCCGTGGGCCACATCAACCAGATACTCGTTAGCACCGATTCCCGACATGCTTGGGAGCAGATAGTTGGGGAGCTTCTGCGCGTCGGGGCTGTCCTTCTTCACCGGCTCCAGTCCCCAGCCGCTGTGAGCAAACCCAACCACGCCCCCCTGCCCCTTGGCCCAGCGAAAGATGGGGAGATCCCAGCTTGGCCAGTCGTTGATCAGCTTCGTCCCGGGGTAATCCTGCTCACGCAGGCGGAGCAGGCAGATGTGGCCGGCATGGCTGGAAGGGAAGCCAGATACCTCGACATCGTAACGCAGCAGGTGGGTCGGGGTGGAGAGCCGGTGTACCTGCCCTTCGAAGTATCGTTTCTGGTGATACCAGCAGGGCCCCCAGCTGAGACAGCAACCAACGTTCAGATCCTCTCCGAGAATGTGGCGCATCATATCGGCAGGCGTTACCCCTTCGGTCGGGCTTTCATAGTGGGCACACCCAGCGGCATGAATATGATGATCGCCCGACCACCAACCTTTTTTCGCCATGTGAATCCAGCGCTTCAGCTTGAAGGTTTCTGTGTGGGTGCTGGCGCGCGGAACCGTGATCTCCTTGACGAGTTCAAGATATTCCGGACCGCGCGTGTAGCTCACCGTGTACTTGCCCGGTTGCAAGGAGACCGTCTCCCCATCCGCCCGGTAAATCTGCGCGTGGAAGAAGAAATCAGGCGCCAGGCGGCGGCTCTGGGAGGGGTACACATGGCCGCTGGCATCGCGAAAGATGAACGAACCGGTGGTCGGGGTATCATCGTCATCGAGCACATTCAACTTGACCAGCACCGCCGGTTGACTTTCAAAGACCAGCTGGGCCAGCGCTGTGGAGGCGACCACCATCGGCTTCTTGCCTGGCTTGACGCACTCAAAGCCAAGGTGAACCTCCTTGCGCCCGGAATCACGGCAATAGATCTGCACAATCCGATATTCCACTTCCAGGCCGGAGAGGCGCGGAACCAACGGCTGGTTATTGAACATCATCACGTCGAGAAAGCGCTTGCTCACCTCGCCGACCGACCCAACGATCGGATCGGGTTTCCCACTCGAGCGATTGTGAAGCGGGAGGGCGTTGGGGCTCACGGCGCGGAGTTCCAGGTTCTCCAGTCCTCGGGGGTTGTAGACCTTGACGAGAAAGACCCGCCAGCCCTGTTCGGCCAGTTCGAGCTTCGCCGGTCCCGAAGCCATCTCCATGGTCTTCTCGTCGGAGCAGCGCACCCCGGTGAGACAATAGCGATCGAGAATAGCCTGAATCGCCTCAACGGCTTCGGTCTGGTTGGGAAGCTTGGCCGCCACCTCCAGTCCCTTGCGTGCACTGGCAGGGAGGGGGGCACCAAGATAATCGAGAGCCGCGACCAGTCGTTCCGTTTGTTTCACCAGAGGCTGAAGTTCAACCTTGGATACCAGCGGGAGATCCGCGGCTGACGCGCAGAAAGGGAAGAGAAGGAGACAGGCGAACGCCAGGCGTCTGGTGGCCATGGTTGCACCTCGTGGAGAGCCCTTGAGAAAAGCCGGAAACCGTCGTCCAGCCTACCCGGCTCTCACAGGGGAAGCAAGCATGCGCTCGCGGCTTTCCAGTAATTGGGGACGCAATTCGCCGGCCAGGAAAACGGAGCCCGTGATGCAGATCACATCATTGGGTTCGGCCAGGTCCCCAACCGCCTTCCACGCCTGCTCGGCGCTGGGACAAAGGGTGAGCGACCAGTTCGCATTCGCCTGGCAAATCTGCGCCAGTTCCTCGACAGAGACCACCCGGGACTGATTGCCATGACAGGTGAGAACGGCGTGATCGAAATGAGATGCCAGCACTCGGACCATGCCAGCCAGATCCTTGTCGCTACTCCCCGCGAACACCAGAATCCGGCGACCGGGTGTTTCTGCTTCAGGAATAAACGAGGTCTTCAATGTATCCACAAGGGCAGCCGCGGAGGCGACATTATGCGCACAATCGAGCAGAATCAAGGGACGACGGCACATCACCTCCAGGCGTGCGGGCCATTCCACCTGCCGCAGTCCCTCGACGACCGCATGTTCGGGGAGATGCCATCCCTGGCGACGCAGTTCCTCGACACAGGCAACCGCAACCGCGGCATTCGCCGCCTGATGCTCGCCAAACAAGCCGAGTTCCATCCAGGGCCAGAGCTGGTGGCCCGACTGAACGCGAACGCGCGGCCATTGCCATGTTGTGGCGGTCACGCGCCCTGGTTCGTACTGGTAGCCAAAATCGCGGCCCAGGACACGCAAGGGGGCTTGCTGGAGCCTGCTGACCTCGTCGATGACCTCGGCCGCCTCGGGGACCGTTGCGCCACTGATTCCTGGAACCCCTGGTTTGAGGATCCCCGCCTTTTCCCGAGCGATTCGCGCCAGCGTGTTCCCCAGCTGGCGCATATGATCGAAGCTGATGCTGGTGATGAGGCTAACCGCCGGATGCGAGACATTGGTGGAGTCGAAGCGTCCCCCCAGCCCGACCTCGATAACGGCGATCTCAACTCGGCGCCGCACAAAGTGAAGAAAGCCAACCGCGGTCGCCACTTCAAAAAAGGTTGCATCCAGCGCGGGAGCTTTTTCCACGGCTGTTTGGACATCGCGCAGCAGAGTGAGAAGCTCGGGCTGACTGATCGACTGGCCATCGACCTGAAAACGTTCCTCAATGGCGACCAGATGCGGGGAAGTGAACAGTCCGGTGCGATAGCCCGCCCGTCGCAGGATAGCGGCCAGAAACGCCGAGGTCGACCCCTTCCCCTTGCTCCCCGCCACATGAATGATCGGCAGGCGTTGATGGGGGTCCCCGAGCCGAGCAAGGAGAGCGCGTATGCTGTGAAGTTTCATATCGCCGGGGCGTGGAGTGCGCTGCTCGTAGTTGATCCGGCCAAACCAGAATGCCAGCGCTGCCTGTGCATCGTTCGCGGACATGGTCACCTTCCTCTTCGTAGCTCTCCAGAACCAGAGTATGGCCGGAGAGGCAGGAGGGCTACCGGGCGCGGTCCGCAAAGGCCGTGTGGCGGACGGAAATCGTTCTCCGTCCGCCACACGCGGATTCAGTTCGGAAGGCGAGAGAACCTCACCCCCCCTGCACCGGCATGCACACCTGCTCGAGCAAGCGCTCACACCGATCCTGAATCAGATCTGCCAGATTCGGAACCTGCCCATTGGGGAAGGCCTCGGTGAGCGTGGTGAGCCAGCGCGGCAGACTGGACAGCAGAGCAAAGCCCTCAGCAGAGACAGCCTCGATTCGCGCATGGTGTCTGCGCTTCTCTGCGTCCTGCCATAGTGTTTTGCTCTTTCCGGTGAGTGCCAGATCATCCTCGGGACGAAGCAGAATCAGGTGATCGACAACCACCGGCTCCATCTCCAGCGAGGCGAGCTTGATCTGCAGATCCTTCGGCTTGGCAGCCCCGCGGCCGAGCCAGAGGCCGATGCCCACCTTCCACGGCTGCCCATCCTTGCACACCCAGTGCGCGATGCTCAGAGCTCCGTAGGTGGGATGATCGCCGAAGGTCCACTCCGGGACCACATGGTGAATGCGCCACGGTCCCACCTTGACGCCATGTTCGTGGCAAACCTGTAAAAACAGCCCCAACCCCGCCTGCAGCTCGCGCGTTGCTCCCGTGAGAGCCCCTTCCGGTTCGAGTCGGCGTCGGGCGGCTCGAATCTCCTGATCCCACATCTCCAGCCATTGCTCGCGCCCACCGAGCGCCGTCGTGGGGCGCGGTTCGGAGCTTTCTGTCGGCGGAGTGGCCGGCGTTTCCACCGTGATCACCGACTTGATCTGCACGGGCGGTTCAACAGCTGGCAAACGCTCCACCATCGGCGGGGTGGGCGTGGAGGGAACAACCTGGCTGGTCAAACGCTGCTCGATCGCAGCGGGCACCGGGGATGGTGGCAAGCTCGGTTCCGATCGCACCGTTTCACGGGTCTCGGCCCCGAATACCAGATGATCGAAGAGATGGCGGAATTGTTGCAGCATATCACGCAACGTCGGCTCGGTAATGGCGACGCGCTGAATCTGCTCCTCGGTGAAGGGGAAGATCGCGGGGAGCTGGTCGAAGTCGGCAAGTTCCTCCAGGCTGGGGCGCAGTCGTTGCTCCACGACGCGCTTGACCAGTTCGGGCGCTGGTGCTTCCAGGCGGAGCGCCTGGATGGTGCCAAACTCGGGAACATGAACCGGGTTGTTCAGACGATCCTGAATATACCCATCGAGCGAGGGAACAAAGCGATTCCACAGCCCGCGTTCGGCAAAGATCAGGAAACAGATGCCATCGATCTGATGCATTACCTGGACAATGCCGGCGAAGAAGGCCTCGGCAACCCGGTGGGCATCATCGCTCCGGCGCGCCAGGAGGAGATCCTCCAGCTGATCGAAGGCGACCACCACGGGGATCTTGAGTCCCCGGAACACTTCCATCAAGACCTTGAAGAGCGCGAGCACCAGATCCTGGCGCGTGGGCCGAACCTGGAAGTCAAGCTCGGCGAAGCCATAGGTGAGGAAACTCGCGAGATCGCTTTCGTCATTAACCAGCGCCGCGCGGCAGAAACCCTTGTAGATGTTGCTGCGCATCAGCCCGGCAGTGTTGCGGGCCTCGGTCCGATCGATGTAGGCCCAGAGCGCCTCGCAGGCGCGTTCGGGTTCAAGGCTCACCTCCGAGCAGGCACGGCGGAGCTGACCAGCGGTCAGGGGCGTGGGGAGCGGACGAGAGAGATTGTCGAGCAACCAGTCGACGCGCTCCTGGGCCTGGGCCGACCCGAGCCCGAACTTGCGAGCCCAGCGCCCAAGCCCGGGGGCGGGGAAGAGATCCAGGCGCTGCTCGGGGGCGAGAGACTGGAAATAGTTGCGCATCAGGCCGCGCACCAGCGCTTCGCCGACAAACTCTAGCGGTCGAGCCCCTCGTTGCTTGCCCCCACCCAGCAGAGTGTCGATCACCTGGAACAGCAGGTATTCGAGAAACTCGGTGTCCTTCTGGTACACCCCGGGAGTGACGAGCATCTGCCACGCCCCGGATTCACCATGTTTGATCGAGTGCAGCAGGTGCGTCTTCCCTGCGCCCTTGTTTCCCAGCACTGGCACCATTTCCGAGTGCGTGGTGGGGTCGTAGCGATACAGATCGACCACGCCCAGCAGTTGGCGACGTTCGCGCGCAAAGAGTTCCTCCACGTGATAGCGCGCACAAACCTCGTCGTCGGGGTTGCGGGCGAAGTAGTTGCGAAAGGGGTTCCCCGCCCGGCGCAGCACTTCCAGGGCTCGCTCCGTGACGGGTCGATTGGCTACAGGGGTGGACATGTGGCTGTCTCCGAAATCAGAAAAGCGAGCAGTCCTGGACATCCGAGAAGCGTGGCAGTGCGGCAAGGGCGCGGCGATCCGCCCCGCTAGAAGCGCCGGTTGGCGTAATAGGCGATCTCATGGCCGACGAGCAGGGCGAAGGGAGGCTCGGGCAACAGATAAAGCGGCCCGGTCCAGGGGTGCAGACAGATTTGCCCCCCGGCGTTCAGTTCACGCAGCCCATCATGAAACTGACCGATCGTCAACTCAGGGGTGTGCAACAGGAGTTGGCGATACAGCTCGGGTAAGGGACAATCTTCCGACGGACTGGCGGCGTGCCAGCGGTTCAGGAACGACAGAACCTGCGCCTTCCAGTCCGGGTGGCCGTTGCGGGAGGGATTCGCGGTGGTCGCAATCGAACTCGCATGCACCGGGGGCAGCTGTTGCAGAACGGTTTCGGTCGTGGTTTTCAACCCGTCGAGCGTATGCTGCATCTGGCGAGCCAGGTGGACCAGTTCACTCGCCTGCGCATGGCGCGCTTCCAGCGCACGCAGGAGATCCTCCAGAACGTGCCGTGGATTCAACTCGGTGAGCAAATACGCGCGGCCCTTCTCGGTGAGGGTGCAGAATTCAAGTGCGGTCTTCCCCTGGACCTCGGTGCGAAGCGTGTGCAGGTAGCCCTCGTCCTTGCAGCGCTGGGCAGCCTGGCGACCGAGGGGAGTGCTGGCAAAAAGCCCAGGGAGTCCTTTTCCGCTGTACAAAGGCGCCCCGTCCGGTTCGGCCAGTGCTCGGCTCAAGGCCGTCAGGACTAACTGTGTCGATTTGTCCGCCACTCGCTCCTCCTTGAGCAGCGTGGGCTGGCAAATGCCGGCTTCGGTCGGATGATTCCCGAAGCCAAGTATTATCCTTTTGTCCACAATTGATGCAAGAGCAGGAAAAAATCCTTTCCCTGGGACTACATCCGCCAGTAAGATTCTTCACAAACGGAGCCTTTTCTCAACTGCTTACCTGTTAGACACGAACGGTTGCCCCGCGAAAAGAGGCACAAGCGTGGAGGAGTGATGCGATGAGAATGTTGCCAGGATCGATGGTACGCGCCTGGATGGCCGGTATCCTGCTCCTTGCGAGCGCGATACCGCTGTTCGCCGAGGATAAAAAACCCGAGGCGGGCACCCCCAACAAGGCCGCCGACGAGATGATCTACACGACGCTCCGTGATGTGATCAACAAGGGCGCCGACCTTTACAACGAGCCCAATTACGACTGGAATGGGTGCTATCGCCTGTACGAAGGCACCCTGATGACTCTCCGTCCATTCCTGGCGCATCGCCCCACGCTGCAAAAAACGATCGACGAGGGGTTAACCAAGGCATCGCGCAATCCAGTCATGGCGCGGCGGGCCTTCGACCTCCGCGAGGTGATCGACAAGATCCGTGCCGAGGTCAATCCCAAGCCAGCCCCGCCCCCAGTCGCCAAAACGCTGTGGGATCGCCTGGGCGGCGAGGCTGGGGTTCAGAAGATCATCGATGACTTTGTCGCCACCGGGACCACCGATCCCAAGGTCGATTTCTTCCGGGGTGGCAAGTACAAGCTCGATGCCAAGGGCGTGGCCGACCTCAAGAAAAAGCTGGTCGACATGATCAGTATGTATACCGGCGGCCCCCTGAAGTACACGGGCAAGACCATGAAGGAAGCCCACAAGGGGATGGGAATCACCGACGCCCAGTTCGATGCTCTTGCCGGGCATCTCAAGGCTGCGATGGAGAAAAACGGCGTCAAGCCCGACGATGTCAAGGCCGTCATGGTGGTGATCGCTGGCACCCGGAATGACATCGTTGAACCGAAGGAACCGCCCAAAACGACGAAGCTCTGGGATCGACTGGGCGGCGAGGCGAACATGAAAAAGGTGGTCGACGACTTCGTTGCCGCCGCGGCCGGCGATCCCAAGGTCGATTTCTTCCGGGGTGGCAAGTACAAGCTCGATGCCAAGGGCGTGGCCGACCTCAAGAAAAAGCTGGTCGAGATGATGAGCGCTGTTACCGAAGGACCGTTGAAGTATTCGGGCAAGTCGATGAAGGACGCGCACAAGGGAATGGGGATCACCGATGCCCAGTTCGATGCCTGCGCGGCCCACCTCAAGACCGCGCTCGAAAAGAACAACGCCAAGCCCGAGGACGTCAAGGCGGTGATGGCAATCGTCGAGACGACGCGTAAGGACATTGTCGAGAAGAAGTGATCTGTCCGCCAAAAAGGCCGAGGAGGTGACCTCTGCTTGTCAGCGGTCGCCTCCTTCCTTGCGCTATTCGCCTGGCGCGAGCGGAAATAGCATGGTGAATGTCGCGCCTTGAAGGGGTTCCGAGCGGATCTCCAATTTCGCCCTGTGGTGCTCCAGAATGGCAACGACAAAGGAGAGGCCAAGGCCCATCCCGGTGGTGTTCCCTTCGTAGGTTGCGTTGTCGCGTTTTGTGCTAAAGTGCGTCTCCGTGCACCGGCGCCGCACCTCCTCGGTCATCCCAATACCATTGTCGCGCACCTCGATCACAAGACTGTCGTTGTGGCGATAACCACGAATCCACACCTGGCCTTTCCAGGCCGCCGCAGCGATCAGCGCCTGACGTCGTTGCCCGGGATCGAGATCCGCGCGGCGAGCCTCCTCGCGCAGATGATTGCGCATCTCGAAGGTGGCATCGCGCGCATTAAAAAGGAGATTTTCGATCGCCTGTTGCAGATGGGAAAGATCGCCATGCAAGTGAAACGGTCCTTCTCCCAGTTCGAGCGTTAGCTGCATCTTCCATTTATCGCGCGCCAGGTCGGTCCAGGTCTGCTGCAGATCCACCAGTAACTGTCCCAGGTCGACAACGATCATCTCTGATCGTGTCGGATCGCGACGCACGGTGCGCAGGATCTGTTGCAGCCGCTCGGTGACCGTCCCAAGAGTGTGGCGGACCTCGTTGAGCATGTGGGCCTGCTCCTGGGACAACCCATCGACTTCCAGACACCGCGCCAGCAGATCATTGGGTCGCACGAGCAAATTCTTGATGTTGTGCGCATATGAGCCAGCCATGATGCCTATGCTGGCATAGACCTGCGAACGCATCTCCAGGAGCTTGCTCTCGGACTCCTGCGCGGAGAGTTTTTGTGCCAGCAGATCGCGTTCGGCCTCTTTCTGACGTTGTTCTGCTTCCTGGCGACGCAACTCTTCCTGCAACAACTGGCGTTCTGCCTGTTCAACCTGGTAGCTCGCGAGCATCTGTTGCCGCTCGCGCTCTCCTTCCCGGCGTTGCGCCAGATAAATCCACACGCCAAAGACCACCAGAATCAGAATCGCCACCACTCCGAGTTGGCGAAGCCGAGCGTTGCGCATCTCCTCATCCCGTTGGCGTTGGTTGTAGGCATGCAGCTGGTAGCGCAACTTCACCAGAGCATCCTTGTGCACCCGATGCTCCAGTTCGCGATACTGGCTGGGATGGCTCGGCAACTCCGAATCCCAGACGATCGGCACCTCGCCAGGGAGATCGAAGTCGACCTCAATCCGGTAAATGATCGGAAAGAGAGGAAGCTGACCGGAGTACATCTTGGTCGGAGGGTTGCCAAGCGCCTCCAGATGTTCCTGGATTTTCTCGCGTTCGATCACCATCTGTTCCTGGGCATGGATGAGGCTTCCCAGTCCCTCGGCCCCGATGGTCCCTGCCTGCATCTGACGCTGGAGTTCGGCATGATGCCGGGCGCGCAGAAGATAATTGTCCACCATCCCAGGAAGAGTTTCGCGAAACCCGCGCGCCTCATCGAGCCACTCCTGCAAGGCGGTCTCATCGTAGGACTGTTCGCTCTTCAGCCAGGTCCGTACTGGCTGCCAGAGGAGCGTAAAGACCCCGATCCCCACCAGCAAGGGGAGGGCCTGAGCCCGCAATGTGGTCCAGAGAGAGGAACGCTCCACTACCATTTCAGGGACTCACCGGAGATTCGTTGTAGGAAACATGCAGTGGCGGACCGACGACTTTCCAGGGATGGGTTTCGCCTTTCCAGGAACTCACCGTAATCGTCGCCTGGGGAAGAACCCGCGCGCCGCGAAACTGGGGTTGCAGCCAGACAATGTGCTCTCCTGACGCCGACCGTCGTTCGCCCCCGGCCTGAAACAGGAGCGGTCCCATCCCTTCCAGGACGAGTTTCCCCCTGTGCAGACGAGTTCGGCGCAGGAGTTGCGCCAGGTCCTCGGCATTGGCAGGGGCGGGCGCTTGCCCCAGAGCGAGATACAGCGATTGAATAATATCGGCATAGAGGAGCAGATCCTCGGTGCCGGTGGCGGGCGCCGATCCACGGCCGCGATCGGGCCGAAAACCAGCATCCGCATCAATCGGATTATGGTGGCAAAAAAAGACCAGGTTGCAGGGGAGATCCTGGATCGGCCAGGTGACATTGCGATCGCGATAGATTGTATTGAAGGGGATCGCATCGCCAGTGGTCACCACCAGTTGGCGGGCTCGCATTGGCGAACTGCGACAGAGCGCCCGCAGAAAACGCCGCGAGGGCAGCGATTGCCCCGAGAGCACTACCAGAGGCCGTTGCTGACCGTGGGCCTCGTCCAGATCATCGAGCAGATAATCGGCCGCGGCTGCCTCAAATCGATTCGGACGATCGAACGTCCCCACACTCCAGGGGATGTAGTAGGGACGTGGGGGGAGCCCAAAGCGAAACTGACTGCTCAGGGGACAGAATCCCTCCCAGGGAAACCCTCCGGTCAGGGCGCGGTTGGCGAAATGCCCCCAATCACGAGTGATTCCGATACTCCCCGTCTGGGCCATCGGTCGCCGCAGGGCTGTCCAGAAACCAGAGATCAGGTCACTGGAATACGAATCATCTTGCCAGCCCACGAGGTAGATGGGATCAGTATCAGGGCGCAGCAAGGGATGACTCCAGATATAGCGGATGACAGCCTGTCCCATCTGGGCGTTGGTGAAGCAGTATCGAAAGGTGCGCCCGGGGTAGAGTTCGGTGAGACGAACGGCGTTGGCCTGGGAATGCAGATTTCCACTCTCCTCGCTCCCACGATCGGCTTCGCTCTCCCAGGGATCGTCCTGATCCACGCGCGGTACGCGATCCGCGGTCGCCGTGGTGAGGAGAAGCAGCGGTCGCTGCGCTGGCGCGAGATTCCGGGTGAGTTTGCGCAACTGCCGTGCCTGGTCTGCCCCCAGATCGCTGGTGCTTCCGCCGATGATGGCAAGGGGCGGAGGCGTGCGTGCCAGCAGCACCTCGACCCAGTCCCGCGTCTTCCAGTCGCTGGTCAATTTGTACCAGCGAAAAACCAGGCGTCCCTTCCCCTGGCCCAGTGGAATCACCAGCTGGGGCACGGCGGTCGTCTGGGCCGGGAAGGTTTCTGGCCCAGGCACTGCTCCTGTGCACAGACTGGCGGCGGTCACAAAACGCTCCCACGACGCCGCGCTGGTGGCCGAGTTCAGCCAGGCGATCTCTCGATCTCCCTGCTGAACCGGTAAGGCCACTGGCCGCCCCGGCATCTTCTCACGCCAGAGAAAGTAGTAGGCGGTGCCGACCAGGATCAGCAACGCGACCGCCAGCAACGTCAAGGGTTGCCGCAACGCTTTCATTCCCCTCGCTCCTCCGCCACGCCCCATCTCCACTCTGATCACGCCCGCGTGCAAACTGCTCCGCGCCAACTCTCCCGTGAACGATGAAATCTCTCCCTCCCCTGCCCCATCTCCTCGCCTCATTGTACAGTGAATCCAGAAGGATCGAGTCCACCTCTCTCGTCCAGTCCCTGCAAGGAGTCCCCATGGAGACGTCGCCACTCACGCTCATCATCTTCGGTGCGTCGGGAGATTTGACCGCTCGCAAGTTGATCCCTTCGCTTTATCGCATGGCACAGAAAAACCGGCTCCCGGCGGACTTGACCGTGGTTGGGGTGGCCCGCTCTCCCTGGAGCCACGACCAATTTCGGGACCGCATGGCCGCTGGAGTGCGGGAGTTTGCCGAACCCGACTGGAACCCCGACGCCTGGCGCACCTTTGCGCCTCGTCTCTTCTACGTTCCCACCGATGCTGGCGATCCAGAGAAACTCGCCGTCCTGGGACGCTGGTTAACACAGCACGAGGGAACCGCGGGGGGTCGCCGGCTCTACTATCTGTCCGTCTCGCCCACGCTCTACGAGGGGATCATTACCAACCTGGGAACGAGCGGGATGGCCGAGGCGAACGGAGGGTGGCGTCGGCTGATCATCGAAAAACCGTTTGGCCGTGACCTGGCCTCGGCCCGCGAGCTCAACCGCGTGCTCCGCCAGCACTTTCAGGAGAGCCAGCTCTATCGCATCGATCACTATCTGGGCAAGGACACGGTGCAGAACATCCTTGCCCTGCGCTTTGCCAATATCCTCTTCGAGCCCCTGTGGAATCGCAGCTACATCGACCATGTCCAGATCACGGTGAGCGAAGCGGTGACGGTCCTTGGCCGAGGAAGTTACTATGACCGGGCGGGAGTGTTGCGCGACATGTTCCAGAACCATCTCCTGCAGATACTTGCTCTGGTTGCCATGGAGGCGCCCGCTCGCTATGCTGCCGACACGCTTCGCAACGAGAAAATCAAGGTGCTTGACGCAATTCCGGTGCCACGGTTCGAGGATGCGTGTCAGCAACTGGCGTGTGGTCAATACGCGGGTTACCGGCAAGAGGAAGGGGTGTCGCCACGCTCGCGCACTCCCACGTGTGCGGCTCTCCGGTTGGAGATCGACAACTGGCGCTGGCGAGGGGTTCCGTTCTACCTTCGCTCTGGCAAGGGACTCGCGCGACGAACCAGCGAGGTGCTGGTGCAGTTCCGCTGTCCTCCGCACCTGATGTTTCCGCTCCCTCCGGGCAAGACGCTGGAATGCAATCGCCTGGCGCTCTGTCTGCAACCCGACGAGGGGATTCACATGAATTTTCAGGCCAAGGTGCCCGATCAGGAAGGGATGGAGTTGCACGCCACCGATCTGGAGTTTCACTACCGCGACTCCTATCCGGATGTTCCTATCCCCGAGGCCTACGAACGGCTGTTGCTCGATGCCATCCAGGGTGATGCCGCCCTGTTCATGCGAAGCGATGAGATCGAGCGCGCCTGGGAGATCATGGATCCCTTTCTCCAGGCGAGTGAAAACCCGGGGGGACCCGAGCCAGAGACCTATGTGCTGGGCTCCGAGGGGCCCAAAAACGCCGAGGCCTTGCTGGCCCGCGAAGGCCGCCGCTGGGATACGCTCTGTAAACACTGAGAGAAGGAAGCGATCTTGCGCGATGTGGATTTGCATCCTCCCGTCCCTTTCTGCCGCCTGTTGATCGGAGAAGAAAACCATGCGCATTCTGGCGCTCGAGGTCGGAACCTGCGCCGTGAAGTCCGCGATCGTGGAGGCCCATAGTGCGGAGATCGTGGGGAAGATTGGGCGCGCGGAGCTGCACCTGGATCGCCCCACCAGTGAGGCAGCGGAGGTCCCAGCAGCGCGTGTCTGGCAGGCGGTGACAGCAGCCGCGCGTCAGGTGACGAGGAGGACCGACGGTATTGAAGGAGTTGGTCTCTCCTGCATATCTCCTACTCTCGTCCTTCTTGACCAGACCGATCAGCCCTTGCGCTCGCTGTGGACCCCCCTTGATCGACGCGCCCGGCAGGCAGCGCGGCAAGTGCAGGCCGCCGTCGGTGAAGAGTTTCTCGCCACGGTGGGCGCGCGCCCCTTGCCTGGCCTGATCTCCGCCCTCTGGTATCGCCAGATGAGCGACGAGGACCCCTACCTCCCCACAAAGGTCAAGAGTTTCCTCTCGCTCAATGGCTGGTTAACCCTGCGCATGACTGGCGAACGCGCCTCCGACCGAGGCAACGCCAGTTACACTGGGTTGTTCAATACTGTGGGGACCCAGGACTGGTCGAGACGTTGGTGTGATTTTTTTGAAGTTGATCACGACTGGCTCCCTCCCCTGGTCTGTGCCAGTGCCACGCTCGGCTCGCTGCGTTCAGCGGTCGCGGCGGAGTTGGGCCTGCCCCCAGGATTGCCCGTGAAAATCGGCACGACATCGATCAACTCGGCTCTCCTCGCGGGGCGTATCGCGGTGGGTGAATTGCTGCACCTCGTGGATTCAACGCAGGTACTGGCGACGATTGCGGTCCAGGCACGGCCAGAAGCAAGTCGGGTGACGGCGATGCTCGGTCTTGGAACAGCGACGGTCCACATCAGCTTCAACCCAGTGGGCGGAGAGGCGCTGACATGGATGCACCAGCTCTGTTTTCGCGAACAGGACGAGGCAACTTTCCACACCGCCACCATCCCTGAAGCGCTCCACAGACCAACGCGCGTGAGCCTCGCTCCTCCCCATCTCGGCGGGGATCCCCTGGAGATCGAGGCGCATCGAGCTGCCTTCCGTGACCTCACCTTTGCAACCGAGCGCATGGATGTGCTGGCCGCAGTCATCCAATCCATGCGTCGACAGCATTGGCGAGCCCTGACGGGGCTTGGGCAAGGGGAAGATTACGGGCGCATCTGTTTGAGCGGGACCTCTGCTGAGGTGGTACAACGTCTCCTCCCGGATTATGCTGATAAAAAGGTGGAGCGCATTGTGGAAGCGGGTTTGTGTGGGGTGGGTCGTCTTTTCACTACGTGAGAGATCTTGTGCATGTCTGATGCCGCCTTTCTGCAAGAGATCCTCGCCAACCCCGACGATGACAGCGTGCGACTCATCTACGCAGACTGGCTGGAAGAACAGGGCAATCCTCGGGGTACCTTTATTCGCACTCAGATTGCTTTGAACCAGGAGACCGATCCTGCACGGCGCGCCCTTCTCAGCAACCAGGAAGATCTCCTGCTTGTAGCGCACGAGGCGGAGTGGAGCGCTGCCTTCCGCCGCCGCACAGTGGGCTGGACCTTCCAGCGCGGCTTTATTCACCACATTGTCCTGCGCCCGCAGCGGATGATCGCGGTTCTGGACTTCCTGTCCCACCTCACTCCTCTGGATCAGATGCGCCTCGTCGAGAATGCCGAGCGAACCCCGCCAATGCGTGAAATCACCTGGCTCAGCATGAATCCGGTGCTTCAACGGATGCGCATGCTGGATCTGTCGGCAACGCACATGGACAGCCAGACTCTCGGGGCGCTCTCGGCGTCTCCTTACCTGGAAGGGCTAAGACATCTGGATCTGAGTACAAATCGGATCGGTGATCGAGGGATGAGCACCCTGTCCACGAGCCCCTTTCTACCGCATCTGGTAACGCTCAATCTTCGAGGAAACCTCATCGCCGGGACCGGGCTGCTCGACCTGACCACGCGCATTCAGGAGGATCTGAAACAGGGTCATCCGATGCACCTGCAACGACTCGATCTGCGCGGCAATCCCCTGGGCAACACTGTGCGCCGCGCAATCCTGCGCGATCGCGACCTTCGCCGCATCACGCTCCTGGACTGAATAAAGAACGAGCGGGGCGAGTCCGCCGAGGCCCTCGACGGGCTTTTTCTCAGACAGCATGCGCGCTCGAACCTAGAATCCCCTTATTCTCGGGATTGTTGCCAGCGCCCGGCTGCTCGCGCTATCTGCTCTGGGAAGAGAGATCATCATGCTCTGGGAAATCGAAATCCAGCCTGTGGGCCACGATGCCGAATGTCAGCGTGTTGAACACGAATGGCACCTGCTGACAGCGGGGAAAAATGGCATGGTGCATCTGTCTCACGCAGCCCGTGGCTTCCTGATCGAGGGTGAACTCTCGCGTCAACAGATCGAACAACTCGTGGAGCAATTGCTTGTCGATCCCCTGGTCGAGCGTGGCAAGGTCGGACGTTTGAACGAGGTGGCCGCCGACGGTTGTCTGGTGACCGTTCTGCTCAAGCCGGGAGTGATGGATCCTGTCGCGCTGAGCGTGATCGAATCGGCCCGCGACTTCGATCTTACGGTTGAGTCGGTCCGCACGTTTCGCCGCTACTATGGCGGGAGCGAACTGGCGCCGGTACAGCGCGAGATGCTCTATCGCAAGCTTCTGTGTAACGACGCCATCGAGCAGGCCGTCGAGGGGCCGTTGGCACTGGAACACCTGGCGATCGGCACGCCCTACATCTTTCGCCCGGTGACGGTCCCTCTTCAGGGGCTCGATGATACGGCGCTGATACAACTGAGTCGCTCCGGTCAGCTGTCGCTCAGCCTGGAGGAGATGCGCACCATTCAGAAGCATTTTCAGGAGCAGGGTCGCGATCCCTACGATGTGGAACTGGAAACGCTGGCGCAGACCTGGTCGGAGCATTGCTCACACAAGACGCTCAAGGGAGAGATCGACTTCGACGGCCAGCAGATTCGCAACCTGCTCAAGGAGACAATCTTCGCCGCCACGCAGCAACTCCGCCAGCGTTGGGGCGCCGAGGACTGGTGTGTCAGCGTGTTCGAGGACAACGCAGGGGTCGTGAAGTTCGACGACCAGGTCCACATTTGCTTCAAGGTCGAAACGCATAACCACCCCTCGGCGATCGAGCCTTATGGTGGCGCCAACACAGGACTGGGCGGGGTGATCCGCGATCCGCTGGGAACGGGACTCGGCGCACGCCCCATCTGCAACACCGATGTTTTCTGCTTCGCCCCTCCCGACACGCTCCCCGAGACCCTTCCCGTTGGGGTGCTCCATCCGCGCCGTGTGATGCAGGGAGTGGTCGCGGGCGTGCGCGATTACGGCAATCGCATGGGGATTCCCACGGTCAACGGCGCGGTTTGCTTCGACGAGCGCTACCTCGGCAATCCACTGGTCTATTGCGGAACGGTCGGCACCATCCGGGTCGATCGCGCACACAAGGATGCGCACACCGGCGACCTGATTGTTGCCGTGGGGGGACGCACCGGGCGCGATGGCATCCACGGGGCCACTTTCTCATCGATCGAGTTGACTTCCGAATCAGAGAAGATCAGCGGCGGCGCAGTCCAGATCGGGAACGCCATCACCGAGAAAAAGCTCCTCGATGTGTTGCTGCAGGCTCGCGACGAGAATCTCTACTCTGCGATCACCGATTGCGGCGCAGGCGGATTTAGCTCGGCGATCGGGGAGATGGGTGCGGAACTCGGCGCTGTGGTGCATCTGGAGCGCGCCCCGCTCAAGTACGAAGGGCTCTCGTACACGGAAATCTGGATCTCCGAGTCGCAGGAGCGCATGATTCTGGCCGTGCCCCCTGCGCGCTGGCCGGCTCTGCACGCGCTTTGCTTCCACGAAGGGGTGGAAGCGACCATCCTTGGACATTTCGAGAAAACGGGCCGCCTTCGGCTGCAGTATCGCGGGCATCCCGTGGGCGATCTCGACATGCACTTCCTCCACGAGGGACGGCCACAAGTGGTTCGCAAGGCCACCTGGCAACCCCCTGCCCTCCCCGCCAGCGTCAAAACGCAACCGAGCGGCGCGGTCGACTGCAACGCTACTCTCCGGCAAATTCTGGGGTCGTGGAACGTCTGTAGCAAGGAATGGATCATTCGCCAGTACGATCATGAGGTGCAGGGCCGAAGTGTGCTGAAACCGCTGGTCGGGGTGGCCAATGATGGTCCCGGCGATGCCGCGGTGGTGCTTCCCGTGCTGGGTTCTACCCGAGGAGTGGCGATTGGCTGTGGCATCAATCCGCGCCTGGGAGACCTCGATCCCTATGCCATGGCGGCGGCAGCGATCGATGAAGCGGTGCGCAACGTGGTCGCGGTAGGAGCCGATCCGAGGCGGATCGCCCTGCTGGATAACTTCTGCTGGGGGAACACCGATCGCCCGGAAGTCCTGGGTTCACTCGTCCGCGCCGCCCAGGCCTGTCACGATCTCGCCCTGGCCTATGAAATGCCCTTTATCAGCGGCAAGGACAGTCTCAAGAACGAATTCCACGCGGGAGATCGCCACATTGTCATCCCGCCGACATTGCTGATCAGCGCACTGGGCCAGATCCCCGATGTTCACCGCTGTGTGTCCATGGACCTGAAGGAAGCCGGCAACGTACTCTACCTGGTGGGCTCCACTCGCGAGGAAATGGGCGGGTCGCACTTCAACCTGGTCCACCGATTGGAAGGCGGTGTGGTTCCCCAGGTCGATCAGACACAAGCCCCACTCATTTTTCAGGCACTCCATCGAGCCATGAAGCAGGGACTGGTCCGCTCCTGCCACGATTTGAGCGAGGGAGGACTGGCAGTTGCTGTGGCCGAAATGGCCTTCGCGGGCGGGTTAGGGGCAGACCTGACCTCTCTGGGTGGAAGCACAACTCCGCTGCGTGATGAAGTGCTCCTCTTCGCCGAGTCCTGCACACGCTTTGTGGTGGAGGTCAAACCCGATCACACCTCTGCATTGGAATCGCTGCTGGGTAGTGACATCCCATTGTCACGACTGGGTCAGGTGTGCAAGGAACCTCGCCTGCGTGCGGTGGGCGCCAGCGGCGAGTGGATTCTGTGGGCACCACTCAACGAGTTGAAAGAAGCCTGGCAAAAGCCTTTACGTTGGTAAGTGAGGCTCCAAGGAGTGCGTGTGCAGGATCGAAGCTGGTTTTCCTCGATCCTGCACGGGGTTGAGGCGAGGTTGCATCGCTAGCCCACCTCGACCATTTCTTGCGAGTGGGGCTCGGCGTCCGCCTTGCGTTCGCGGTGCTTCTCTTCCTGGTCACGCCAGAAGCGGGCCAGTGCGGCCTGGGCACAGCGTTCCTGGAATTGAGCCGGCGTCTCCTGCAGATCAGGGAAGCGATCCACAAACCGCAACAATTCCAGATACTCCTCCTCGTACTGACCGAGGATACGCCGGGCCATCAGCTTCTTATCGCTCGGCTCCATGTAGGAGAGTTCGACCGCCTTGTCGATACGACCTGGCCGGGTGCTGATAAACTCGACTGTGCCGTCAGGGAGCCGGCGCGGTTGGCCCAGAGCCGGATCCACCTTGCTCACATCGTTGGTCGTGATGATGGTGAAAACCCCTTCGGAGCGTTCAACCCCATCCAGACAGTTGAGTAAACAGTCAAACGAGAG